>JAIEPM010000650.1 GCA_019748395.1 Candidatus Obscuribacterales bacterium | reverse complement strand
TCAAAGAACGGGGATTCTCGGATTCTATAATCGACAGATTTTTTCGTCCGTTTTTCGGCGGAGTTTTTCTGGAAAGTAATCTTGCAAGTTCAAGTCGAAAATTCGAGTTCCTTTTCCAGATGTTTTCCCAGGCCAACGCAGCGCTTCCGTCCGCTGGAATGGAAGAATTAGCAAGACAACTTGCCGAGAAAGTCGGCTTGGAAAACATTCGTTTCAATGCCAGAGTTCAATCCCTCAGCAAAAATGCAGCGATACTTGAAGGTGGAGAATATATTCAGTCCAGAAGCATAGTCGTGGCAGTGGAAGGTGCTGCAATTCACAAACTTTTGCCGGACTTCCCGGCAATGAAGGGAGAACATGCCAGCACTTGCCTTTATTTCTCGTGCGACCAAACGCCTGTAAACGAACCCATTCTGGTCTTGAATGGAGACGGCGCAGGACCAATCAATAACCTCTGCTTTCCAAGCAAAGTCTCCTCAGAATATGCCCCAGAAGGCAAGCATCTAGCCTCAGTTTCCGTCCTAGGCTCCCATACGGAATCCAACGAAATTCTGGAACATGCAGTGCGCTCGCAATTAATAGACTGGTTCGGCGGCAGCGTATCCCGCTGGAAGCTGCTTTCTACATACAAAATCAAACACGCTCTGCCCGCACAGTTGCCGCCGACCGATCATTATGAGAAATTCAATCCCGAGATTCGCCCTGGAATTTTCGTTTGCGGAGATCATGTCAGCACCGGCTCAATTAACGGCGCGCTTGAGTCAGGCCGCAAAACAGCTGAACGCATCTCGTCTTCGCTTTTTTCGATGGCAGCGGGCCGATAACAACAAGCAAAAAGAAAACAGCGAGCTTAATTGCCGGCGTCCTTCAATTCTTTCAAAAACTTCGCAGCTTCTTCCTTTTCGCCAAGTCGCTCAAGAGTTGCGGCGTAAACGCCGATTGCATGCTTCGTTTTTGGATCCTTGTCTCCAAAAATCTCCCTGTTCATCTCGACACATCGCTTAAAAAGCGGCGCCGCCTCCGCAAACTTCTGTTGCCGACAATAGGTTTGCGCGAGATTATTGAGCGCAATACTCAAGTCCAGATGAGCCTTACCGCTCAAATTCTTTTCCATCCGCTCAAGCAGACTTTTCTGCAAGTCTTCCGCTTCTTTGAATTTTTTATGGTCGACATATACACCGGCAAGATTGTCTTCCAGGACCAGCAAGCGCATATCGTCGGGCTTTACCGTTTTGCGCATCATTTGAAGAGAATCGGCAATTAATTTCTCGCCTCTGGCATCCTGCTTCTCCCGTAAGCAAATTTCGCCCAGATTGCACATCGACATGGCCAAATCCGGCGATTCCGGACCCAGAGCCTTCTTGTAAATCACAAGAGCTCGTTCGGCCATTTTTTCGGCTTCGGGATATTCATGAGATTCGGAGAGAACCTGCGAACAATTATCGAGCAAAGTTGCAAAACCGGCACTTTCGGATTTGCCCATTTTTTCAGCTTCCGAAATACATTCGTAATAAAGAGCACGAGCCGGAAACAAACGCCCGAGATGCCTGTAAGTACCGGCAAGCATATTCATTGTAGTCACGACTTTGTCGTTAGGCTTAGTGTAAGTATTCGCTATCGACAACGCTTTTCTCAAGGTCATAAAGGCTGCCTTGAGTTCACCGCTTTGCTTTTGTTGCTGAGCCAGACGCATTAGCTTAGCCCAGTTTTCATCGGAGCGCTCCGCCGGTTTCACAGTCGGGAAAAGCGGATCATGCCCGTCGATAATTGCTGAAATTTCCTTAGCAAGCTCAGTCATGTGCTTGCGATAAAGACTGCTGGGCAAGAGCTCCTGCATTCGGGGTTCTAGAGTAGGCAGATGAAGCTTACGGCGAATATCTTTTGACTTTGCAAAAGCTTCTTCAGACTCTTTGCTCTTTCCTTCTTCTTTAAAAACCAGTCCGAGATTCTCCTGCACCTCAGCCATACTCAGCTCAGAATCCGGTTCTTTTGCTAATCCGAGCGTGACTTTCTCAAAGAGCTGCCGGGCTTGCTCATACTTCTTGTGCTCGAAAGCGTTAATTGCCTCATGATTTGCTTCAGCAAGAGCATCGGGATGATGCGCCGCCTCGGCCTCCGCCGATGCTTCCTTCTTAGCCGGCTCAGCAGCCTTTGCGCCGTTTTCTGCTTTCGCCGAATCTGCAAAAACGCACGAAATAAAGACAGCGCTTAGAAAGGCCGCCAAATTACGGAATGTCATGGAGACTCTCCAATCTTGAATCAGGATTTTGTCCGAAAGACGCCTGAGATTCTATGGTCTGAAGAGGTCACACTTGATGAGACCGGCTTTGGCTCCGGCATATTTAGCCAGAGTTCTCAGAACGCCCATCCCATACTTTACACTGTTCCAGAAACTGATAGAAGATGCTTCCGCGAAATAGCGCGTTTCCACACCTATCTCGGCAATTTTGAAACCGAAGTATGATGCTTGACAGAGTATTTCAGCATCGAATACGAAAGCCAGCGAGTTGCGCAAGAATGGCACTGTTTCCAGGAATCTGCGGCTGTAGGCTCTGTAACCGGTATGGAATTCGGAAAGATTTGTGCCGAGCACCATGTTTTGAACAGTGGTGAGGAAACGATTGGCAACAAACTTGTACATGGGCATGCCGCCCTTGAGTGCGCCGCCGCCCAGGAAGCGTGAACCCAGAACAATATCGGCTTCGCCGCGCAAAATCGGCGCCACCATATCCGGAATTTTCAGAGGATCATACTGATAGTCGGGATGAAGCATAATCACGATGTCGGCACCGTCACGCAAAGCTTCGGCATAACCTGTTTTCTGGTTGCCGCCGTAGCCGACATTATGAGGATGACGAATAACTTTAATCGGCAGGTTGCTGGCGACAGCAACAGTGTCATCTTTGCTGCAATCATCTACTAAGATGATTTCGCTGACGAGATCTTTATCAATCTCATTCCACGTCTTTATAAGAGTCTTGGCCGCATTGTATGCCGGCATGTGAACTATGACTTTGGTCTTGCTGCCGCTTTTGTTTTCGGCGTTCCGCTCAGTCGTCGCTTGTCCATTCGGGCTCATTAGGTTCACTCCACAGAGTAAATTCGGGTGCAATGCAAACAAGACACAGAGTCTTCGAGTAGCTAAGAGATCTTAACCGGCTATGTCGAGAGGTTGCTAGGAACTTATGCTAATCCGGAAACATGAGTTAATGGCAACCCAATTCGCGCTCAGGCAGTGCGGCTGAGGAAAAGAATCAGCGAATGCATATCTGTTTGCTGCCGAATCTTAGATAAGAAAGTCCTAAGCTGCCAAGACAAAACGATCAAGCCCAGGATCGCTCAAAGCTTCCTTAATGGCGACTTATTTATCCGCAGCCAAAAAAGAAACAAACAGCATAAGAAGCTCCGGCATTCGCCCAAGTTTTTTTCCGAAACAATATTCACGCGCTCGGAAATTGAATTTTGCCGAGAGCCCTGCAAAATTCAACGCTTTAGAAAGCGCTTGAACAGTTGATTCTAGAAAAAAGTCGTGGGGAGAATTTAGATCAGATGCAATAACAGACGTATACGAAACCTGCCGCCGCAACAGCCGCTACGCCGACGTAATAAAGCCCTTCAGCAATTAAGATCATTTCTCAGCACCTCCATGCGCTAAGAATAGGAGCTCTCGGTAAACACCGGGTTAAGGGAATTAATTCAATGTGTCCGAATTGCAATAATTCAAATTCGCTTTTGAATAGTACCCGTTAAATGCAAGCAGCAGCGCCAAAATCGCTGTCAGGCGAAAGCGCCGGGACTCAACTATAATTAGAAAATCCATTTTGGCAGCAGATATGAAAACAGCAGCACTATTACTTTGCATCCTTCTGGGAATGAGCAGCGGCAGCCCTGCTTATTGCGCCAAGAAAGCGCCTTTTAGCGGCAACTGGATCTCAAAACAATACACAAACGGTCGCGAGTTCATTTTAAAACTTCAACAAAGCGGCTCCGATCTGATTGGTTGGGAAGGCCGCTTACCGGCCAACACCGAATCGCTAAATCCGGATCTTAAGGGCACAATAAAAGGCAAAGTCGCCGATGTAGATGTTTCGCACCGAAGAGGCTACCAGGCGCACGTAAAGTTGAGCCTGCGCGGCAACAGGCTTGTCTGGCAGTTGTTGGACTCTGATGCGCGCAGCAACAGATACTTTCCACTTGCTTCAACTTTGAACCGCAAAGACGAAGATATAGCCCACGATTCAGCGCCCATTGCTGCAAAAACCGGAGACCAGCTGCTTTTTGATTTACTTGAACATACAAGCAATCTCGAATCGGACAAAACAGCTGAAGGCGAAACAGCCAGTGCAGGCTACTCAGCATACAAAGCATTGCTTGCTCAAAACCTGAAAGCAGATAATCCAAATTTGCAAGCCTTACTCAAATCGGGGAACGCAGCCGCCAGAGTTTACGCAGCCTTTCTGCTCTGGGACATCGAGCAGGAAGCTGGAAAAACGGCTTTTCAAAGCCTGACAAACGATGCAGCAAGCCTCAATTACAAATCGGGAAAAGAGATTGTGCCGACAACTGTCGCAATAATTGCACAAGCCTTCTTAAAAACCGGTGCTTATCTCGATTTCCCCAGCAAAAAATATTGAAGAAAAATGACTGAAAGAGCTTTCCATTCATTGCGCTATTTGACTCTTGCGTTTATCTGCGCAATCAGCATTCAGCTCGGGCAAATCAGCCCCTCAAAAGCAGACGATTCCTGGAAGAACACACCCGGAGGAAATGAATTCTACGGGCGCCCCAGCGGTGCATTGACCAGACAGGGAATAGAACGCGAAATCAATAAAGACTATCGCGCTGCAATCAGTTATTTCGAAGCAGCCTACAAGTCCGGCGAGAATCCACCTTTTGCTTGCTGGCATAAAGCTTTATGCCATTACAATCTGGGCTACCGCGACAAATGCAAAGAACTCCTGCTTTTCATAATCAAGAATTTCCCTCGCTCGACAACGGTAAACTCTACAAAAAGCGTGCTTGCTCTATATGAAAGCGGGAAGTTACCGGACAAGCTTGAACTTCCCAAAGACTATATTGAAAAATACGGAATCGCGACCACGGCAGGCAGCACCGCCGCCAGTGGCACTTTCAAAAGCAGGATTTCAGAATCTCAGGACACAGGCAAAACGTTGCTTTACAGAGTCTCGGAAAGCGGCCATATGCTGGTCAAGGTTTATCTAAACCGGCAGCCAATCACCGCAATAT
>JAIEPM010000237.1 GCA_019748395.1 Candidatus Obscuribacterales bacterium | reverse complement strand
GCTGCGGTCCCAAAGAAAGAAGGCAACGCCAGAGAAAGCAAGCAAAGCAAAGTTTTACTCATAAACTTGTTGGGAGTCATGGACTTGTTATTTCGCACCCTATTACCTGTGGTTTGTGCTGGAATGCACTTGTTTGAGACGAAGATCTGCTGACAAGTTCCATCCATCAAGATTAAGTTTGAGCTTAGAGCTTCTTGGAATCCAATGATACCTGGTTGGCAGCGGCCGGATTTTTATTTCTATCACATCAATATATGGCATCTTCGACAATTTCGCCTCTGTATCTCTACTCCTCCATCTCAATATTAAGCCTGTATTGATTATGAAATGTTTTCAATATACTCCGCCTGTGAAAATACATTTCAAGTTCAAAAGAAAAGACCGGCAATTT
Organism: Candidatus Obscuribacterales bacterium; assembly: GCA_019748395.1. Taxonomy (GTDB): domain Bacteria; phylum Cyanobacteriota; class Vampirovibrionia; order Obscuribacterales; family Obscuribacteraceae; genus JAIEPM01. The sequence continues at coordinate 4,842 of JAIEPM010000237.1, read as the reverse complement.
GCTGCCGATCTTTCCTCTGTCGATTCTTGTTGTCTAGCGGACCGTTGATTCGAGTCTACTTGATACCCAGGAGCTCAACGTCAAATACAAGGGTCGCATTAGGCGGAATCAGACCACCAGCGCCTCTTGAGCCATAACCCAGGTCCGATGGGATAACCAGGGTTCTTTTGCCGCCAATTTTCATGGAAGCAACGCCTTCGTCCCAGCCCTTGATTACCTGCCCGACGCCGATGACAAATTCAAACGGGCGGCCGCGGTCTACCGAGCTGTCAAATTTTGTGCCGTCCGTGAGCCAGCCTGTATAGTGCACGCTCACTGTTTGCCCACGATTAGGGCTGGCGCCTTCCCCGACTTTCTTGTCTTCGTATTGAAGACCTGATGAGGTGGTGGAAAGATTTTCTGTTTTCACGTTCATTGAATTAACCTCAAAACCAGGCTGATTAGAATAGCAGATAGCAGGGGGGATAAACTTCTTTCTGTAGTCGGAGCAGCAGAGTTTGGCAAGCAGCAAAGAATCACTTTTAATCCGAAGCGATGCAGGGCTTTATTGCCCGCAAGGCGATTTTTTTATCGACCCGCTCAAGCCCGTGGATAAGGCTCTTGTGACCCATGCTCATTCCGACCATGCTCGAAGTGGAAGCCGACAATATTTGACGGCCGCAGAAGGCAAGCATGTTATGCGTTCGCGCCTCGGCAGCAAGGCTATGATCGAAACAATCGCTTATGGCGAGCGTTGTAACATCGGCGGCGTAAACGTTTCCTTCCACTCAGCCGGCCATGTACTTGGCTCTGCACAAATTCGACTCGAATATCGAGGGCAGATCTGGGTTGTTTCAGGAGATTACAAAACAAAATACGATCCGACCTGTTCGGGCTTTGAGCAACTGCAGGCGCATTGTTTTATAACTGAATCTACATTCGGCCTGCCGATTTATCGCTGGCCGTCTTCCGAGTCCGTAGCCTCGGAAATCAATTCCTGGTGGGCGGAGAATCAAAGTGAAGGTAGATGCAGCGTTGTCTTTGCCTACTCCTTCGGTAAGGCGCAACGTGTGATGTCCATGCTGGATGAGTCAATCGGGCCGATTTATGTCCATCCTGCGGTGGATGAATTGAATAAACAATACATTGCTTCAGGTTGCAAGCTTCCGTCATATGGTGCCATCGGCGAGAAAAGCGCAGGCAATGGTGCGCTTTTGGGACTTTCGCTTTTCCCAAAAGCAATGGTTATTGCTCCACCTTCTGTTTTTGGCAGTGACTGGTGCAATCAGCTTGGTGATTTTTCGCCTGCATTTGCTTCCGGATGGATGAGAATTCGCGCAAATCGAAAACGCCAGGCAATGGAGCGGGGATTCATTGTTTCCGATCACGCGGATTGGGATGAACTTAATCAGGTTATTCAAGAAAGTGGAGCTCAGGAGATTATTGTTCATCATGGCTATGTTGGACCTCTGGTGAGAGATTTAAGACGGCGTGGTTTCAACGCCTCGTCTTTTGCCTCAAGAGGAAGAGACCTTTCGACATTGAGCGGGAAGTCGCCCAAGTTAGATCGCGAGCGCAGTAACTCCGACTGGTTACAGGAGGACAGCTGAGATCATGAAAGCTTTCAGCGAACTTTGCTGGCAGTTGGAGCAATCTTCCAATCTTGAGAAAAAGAAGCGAGTTTTGATTCCCTATTTCAACTCGGTTTCTAGAGAGGATGCTGCCTGGTCTGTTTTCCTCATCTGCGGAAGACGCCTGAAGCCGTCTTTTCAAAGCTCAAAGTTGAAAAATTTTGCTGCGGAGGTTTCTCCTTTTGATGACGAACTCTTGCATGAATCTTGTACGGCAGTTGGAGACACAGCAGAGGCACTCGCATTTTTAATCGCCGATTCAAGTCTGTCTGAATTTGAGCTTAAAAGTCTTTCGGATTGGATGAATGCTATTTCTGCGGCTTTGAGATCTGATGACTTAAGCAAACAGAAAGAATTCGTTTTCTCTGCATGGAAAGCTCTCGGCGAACTAGAACGCCTCTGCTTCAACAGGATTTTATTGGGGTCAATGAAAATTGATTTGAGTCCGAAGGAGCTTATCGAAATTCTGGCTGAAATGTCCGGGCAAAGTGCACAGCAGATTGCGCTTAAGCTTGAATCGAAATGGCGGGTGTCTGAGGAGTTCTTTGAGGCGCTGATTTCGAGTTCCGGCTATGAGAATTCTGCGCTTTCATATCCATTTGCGTCTGCCGCTGATAGGACGGATAAAGGACTGCCCGAAGATATTACGAGTTATCTTGCCGAATGGAAATGGGATGGAATCAGAGCGCAGCTAGTGAAGCGGCGCGATTCAATTGCGATTTGGTCAGGCAAAGGGGAGTTATTGAATGAGCGCTGCTTAGAATTGATCTCCGCTGCAGAGGAACTACCCGACGATACAGTGTTGGATGGAGAAATATTGGGCTGGAAAGATGCTGATGTTTTGCCCTTTGCTGATCTGGAATTACGTTTTAAAACAAGAAAGCTTTCTCCTAAAGCATCGGCGGAAGTGGCTCTGGTTTTCATGGCTTTCGATATACTTGAGGATTCCGGTGAAGATGTCAGAAGCCTGCCGTTGCTTGAGCGCAAAGATCGCCTCAGTCAACTAATAAGTTCTCGCAGAAAACGGGCCGCTTCCGAGTTTGAGCAATTGAGCTTGTTCTCGCCTTGTAGTTTGCAGTTAAATCCGTCCTTAAAACTTTCGCCTGTGTTTCAGCTGGAAAACACTGAGCAATTTCAAGAGCTTCTCAAAGACGCAGAGCAGATGAAGGTTGAAGGGCTGCTACTGAAAAAGAAAGACTCTTCCTATCATTGCGAGTCGGAGCTGAACTGGCTAAAGATTGAAAGCCCTGGCAAGACTCTTGAAGCTGTTTTGATCTCGGTTGAATATGGCTCAGGAACGAAATCTCGAAAGATCGTCGCTTATCATTTTGCTGTTTGGAAAAATGCCGAATTGATAAGAGTCTGCAAAATCAGAGCCGAAGATAGTGATGAATGGCAAGACAAAATAGCAGAGTTTGTAAAAAGCAATACGATTAAGCGCTTTGGTCCACTTTGCAGTATAAAACCAGAACTTGTTTTTCAAATCAGCTCTAAGTCAATAGTCAGCTCAGAGCTGCAAAGCTCCGGTGTAGCCCTTAGAAAGCCCGTTATAATCAAGTTATTAGGCGAGAGAGCTTCATCTAATTCCTAAAAGTGTTCTTGCTCAGATGATTTTGTCCCGGCTAGGAACTCTTTAGCAAAGCGAAAACATCTTTTCTCAGCTTGTCCATTTTTGCAATGTCGTCGTGCACCTGCACTGACAGTTCCGCAACTTGCTGATTGCGAGCAGTCTTGATTTTCTTGCTGATTTTTATGAGCGCAAGATAGCGAGTTCTGGCATCAATGAAATATGGGCGCATTTGATCAAGTAGTTGAGTCGCTTGATCTCTTGATGCGGCTGGCATCATTAATGTGTCTGTCATTTCAGCGTAAATTGGGATCAGCTTGCCGATTTGGTCTAGATAGTAATCCATCCACTTTTGTCTGATCGGCAAATACTCACCATGCGCAAGCAGAGCCGATTCATCCGGAATAGCCGGAAGTATCATTGTGCCGATTACGTCAGGATCGCCCACTGAAATGTAGTCTTGTCGCGTAGCTTCGCCCATGAGCTCAAGGGCTGCGCGTTCCATTTTTCTAAGGCAATCACCCATCTGCCTGAGTTGCTCTGCAGCTTCTACATCTGTAGCCTTAGCAGACGCCTTCAACGGCGATTTGCTGCTTGACTGTGTTTGTGTTTGCCCTGCACTTTGAGCGGCAATGGCGCCGCCTGGAAAAGCAAGTGAACCTGCCAGAAGGCAAATTGCAAGAACGCGAATCAACATTATTTTGCTCCTGACGAGTAAATCAAACGGGAGGTCTGGCCAGTCCAAGCGGGCAACAATTAACAGCGCATTGATCCGGCAAAGCTGCAATATTGCCGATTGCAGCTTTTTCGCCGCGTTCTTCAAGACGCTCTATAATCAAGTCTCGAATCATTTCTATGAAATGAGGATTGATGCTTGCTGACGGTGTTCTGTGCATAACGATACCGAGCTCTTTGCAAAGATCATGCGCTTCGTGATCGAGATCGTATTTCACTTCCATATGATCTGAAACAAATCCGACCGGATGAATCAGAATCTCCTTAACACCAAGCTGATGCAGTGCTCTGATATGTGCAAGAATATCCGGTTCCAACCATGGAATCTGCGGCGGACCGCTGCGGCTTTGATAAACAAGATTCCAGGTTTTGATTTTGCATTTTTCAGCAAGTAGGCGGCAGACTTCGGTAAGTTGGGCACTGTAATTGCAGTTGTCTGCCATGCTCTTGGGAATGCTATGTGCTGTGAAAGCTACATAAAGACTGTCTTTTTGATCTTGCGGAAGTGTATTCAAGACCTGATTCAAATGTTCGGCATTGGCTTCTACAAAAAGTGGATGATTGAAAAAAGGACGAATCTTATCGATTTGAGGGCAGCTTTCTCCCAGCTCTTTGGAGGCTTTATCGATGTCGTCAAGATATTGCCTGCAACTTGAGTAGGAGCTGTATGCGGAGGTTACAAATGCCAGCGCTTTCTTGATACCGTCGTCGCGCATTTGCTGCAAGGCGTCTTTAATGAACGGGTACCAGTTGCGATTGCCCCAGTAAATCGGCAGCCGCGGTCCCTCTTTTTCAAGTGCTTCCGTAAGCATGGCGATAATGTGGCGATTTTGTTCATTAATAGGGCTGACTCCGCCGAACGCTTCATAATGCTTAGCTACTTCCAACAGTCTCTCTTTGGGAACATTTCGTCCGCGAGTGACGTTTTCC
>JAIEPM010000203.1 GCA_019748395.1 Candidatus Obscuribacterales bacterium | reverse complement strand
TCCGACAGGTCGTGAACATTAACATGCTTGTCCAGAATAATCACATACTTGGTGAACATCATTTGACCAAGACCCCAGACTGCGCTCATTACTTTTTTGGCGTGTCCGGGATAACGCTTGTCGATTGAGATGATTGCACAGTTGTGAAAAACCCCTTCCCAGGGCAGATTCATATCCACAATTTCCGAAACCAGCATTTGCAGCATGGGCAGGAAAATCCGCTCTGTGGCTTTACCCAGATAACAATCTTCTTGAGGCGGTTTACCGACAATGGTGGTTTGGTATATCGGGTTTTTTCGGTGTGTGACTGCTGTCACATGGAAAACCGGGAACATGCCTGCCGGGCTGTAGAATCCGGTGTGATCTCCGAATGGTCCTTCCACTTTCAGCTCGGATTGATCGACAAATCCTTCTATTATGATCTCCGCCGTAGCCGGAACTTCAAGATCAACAGAAACACACTTGACCAGACGAACCGGGCTGCGTCTCAAAAATCCGGCAAATACATACTCGTCTATCTCAGGCGGTAGGGGCGCGGTGGCCGCATAGCTGATCGCGGGGTCGCAACCAAGTGCGATTGCCACTTCCAGCCGTTTGCCTTGTTTTTCAGTTGGAGCTTTATCAAAGAATGTGCCGTAATTCGGCGGCTCGGAGCGATCTCGGCTGTCCAGAATTTCCATCCGGCGCACTTCTTCGAAGTTGCGCGCGCCGTCGTGATGTTTGTGCCAGTGCATACCGGTCGTGCAGTTGTCGTATTTTTGCAGGCGGTAAACACCGAGATTTCTAATGCCGTTTCTGGGATCCCTCGTGATCACAACCGGCAAAGTGATGAATGCTGCCGGGTCTTCCGGCCAGCACCTGATTATCGGTATGCTGTCCAGCATCGATTGTTCGGGGTTGCGAATCACAACTTCCTGGCAGGGAGCTGCTTGCTGTGTAAGTTTGGGCGGAAAACTGCCGACTTCAAGCAAGGTCGGCACCATCGATAATTTGTCCACGAGCGTTTCAGGCACTTTTGGTTTAATCAGAACGCGGATCCGGTCTGCGATATCATCGAGCGATTCTGTTTCAAGTGCCAGGCAGATTCTTTTGTTTGAGCCGAAAGCATTGATTAAAACAGGCATGTCATAGCCTTTGACATTGGTGAAAAGCAAGGCTTTGTTGCTGCCGTCTTTGGCTTTGCTGACCCGGTCCGTGATTTCTGCAATTTCCAGGTCGCTTGAAACCGGAGCCTCAATTCTCATCAACTCGCCTTCGTCTTCAAGTACTTTGAGAAATGCCCGCAAGTCGTTGTATGCCATTGGAAATGTCCTGCTAAAAACTGCCTGTCCCGCTGCCACGAAGCTTTTCGTGCCTGGACTCGCTTAATTGTAGCTGCTTGCTCCGATCAAATCGCTTGAGGCGGCTTTCTGTTGCACAAAATTCAATTTTGTCTACGTAATATCCACACTGCCACTGTGCAAATATGCAGATGCTTTCCGGGAAATTGACGCTATACTGTTTTCATTAACTTGAGTTAACTACGACGTGCTCGGATGTCTAGGTTCACTCAGAAGCGACGACTTCACTTCTGTTTGAGGATAAACCGGATGTCAGAACGCTATGTGCTCAATTCTAATTTCCAGGCTGAATCAGAGCTTCCGCAGCCGGTCCTATCGGCCGCTCAGGTGTATCATCCGGTGGTGCGTGGCTGATCAACGCCAGTATGCCCGGTGCCCGTGAGGCCCGTCCAACCCCGTCCTGTCAGACCTGAAGTTCCAAAACCACGTCCCAACGACGATAGCCCGTCACCTACGGATGAACTGATGCCGCGTGTGAGTGAAAAACAACGCGCAGAATTATTTCGTCAAAGAGTGAAAAATTATCCCCAATGGGATGCAGCTCGATATCAGCGAGCCGTCGGCGGAACTTTCGATCGTTTAGTCACAAATAATGACGACTACATGCAAGCCGTCACTGATGCCGCAGCGCAAAACAAGCCTGTTGTGATGATGATTGGACGCGGCAGCGATCCGGCAAGCCGTCATGTTATCGAGAATTCTTTGAAAGAATCTCGTGATAAAAACGGTCGTGATGCTGTTTATGTTTTTGTCGATATGGACCGGGTCGACCGCAATTCTGCAATCGGCAAATATGCCTTTGAAAATATGCCTGCTAAAGGACAGGAACCGCCTTTCACCATGGTTTTCGGTATGAGCAAAGGCGATGCGCGCAGTCCTGTGAGAGCGGAAGCTCCCAGTTCTTACCGCATGGGTCCGGTCGATGCCGCACAAATAACTGAGGCTGTATCCAGGCTTAAATATCAAATGGGTGGACGTTTCGATTCGTCTTTGCCGCGACCGCAAGTTAATCCTCAGCCCGGTCCATTTGACAGACCCACTAATCCCAAGCCCGAGAATCCTTTTGGCGGCAAGCCTGAGCAGGCTCCAAGACTTGATCCTAGAGTTGAAGAAGCTTTCGGCAAAGCTTTGTTGCAGGCAAAACAAGAGCAAGATAAAGAACGTTCTTATAAGTCTTACAAGCAGGCTATTGATATTGCAGATAGTATCAAAAATCCTGCCTTGCAAGCTGCTGCTCGAGTTGAACTCGGTATGGCCTGCGTAAACTGGGGATTTGCAGAAACCGGATTTAAATGGATCATGGAAGCCGGTGCAATCAATCCTGGATTATATGACTCAAGCAGAAATCAAGCTTTTAAGGAAAGGCTGAGTCAGGGCGGAGTGAACAGCAGCGCTCAGGAGCTTCTGCTTTCCAACGGACAACGTGACCCGCTCTGGTTCCAGAAAGATGGCGATGCTGCCAAAAAGCTGGACGCAGCACTCAAAGCCGGATTGAGCAAGCCGACTTCACCTTACTTAGATCTGCAGCCGATTCCAGCTAGACCTCAGCCGTCAGCCGTTGATCCCAATCCGCATTTGAGACCTTCGCCTTTTAAGAGATAAGCTCTAGGAATGCTCAGCCGCGTTCGGCACTTTTTCGCGAAGCCTTTCAAGCTTTTTGAGGAAGTTAGCGTATTCAACTAATGGCTTTTGGGCTTTAGCAAGTATGGTGACAAGTCTGTCATAGCAGGCAGCTGCCTGCGCTTTGTCTTTCTGCACCTCGTACATTTGACCTAAGAGTTCCCAGAAAGCGGCATTATCCACATGCTGAGCTCCCAGTGTTTTTTCGCAAAGTTGCTGGGCTGACTGATACATGGCTTCGGCTCTGACGTATTTGCCCTGAGCCAGATAAACAGAACCGAGCGTGCATTTGGTTTGCCAGAGCCTTCTATCTTGCACACCGAATTCGTTGGCCTTTTCCAGAGCCCGTGAAATCATCATTTCGGCAGAAGCAAGTTCGTTGCGTTCCAGAGCTCTTTTCCCCGTGTTCAGGTACTGAGTCCAGAGGAAGCTGCTGACGTCGTCTTCGGATGCGGCTCGGTTCAGTGCTGTAGGCGCCGGTCTTTGACTTTCTCTTACAAGCTCGTTCTCTTCGAAAAGAAGGTTCATCGTGGAGTCGGCTCCTTCTTCTGTTTCAATGAGCTGACAGAGTTCATCAAGTGAGCTCAACTTTTCTTGCAGGCGTTTGCAAATGCTTTTGCAGTCCAGATATTCTCGCATTATGTCCTGTGCCATGCGATATACTAATTCTGCTTCCTGCGCTTCACCGAGCTTGCAGCGCAGATCACCTATATCTTCAAGGACTGCTCCTGTTTCCCGGCTTGATTTACCGGAAACGGCTTCAAAAAGCGCCAGGGCAGTTTCATATGACTGCAGTGCTGCTTTCAAGTTTTTGCGGTGAAATTGCACTCTTCCAAGAACTTGAAAAAGCTCTGCTTGATATTTTGAGCCTGATGCATAAGCGTCGGCCACATCCAGAATTGAGTTTATGAAAACTTCGGCGAATTCATAATTGCGGCTGAGCATAAGTTTGCGCGCTCGTTCTGTTTGAGCCGTAAAATCGAATTTAGTGGAAGCGGCAGTACTTTCTTTTGAGCTGCTTAAAAATTGAAACTCGGGTGCAAGATGTCCCATGTGCTCAGCTGCATTTTTTAGTTTTTCCAGAGCTAAGTCTAGGCTGGGGTCGCCTTTCGTAAGAAGTCTACAGCGCAGATCCATAACCCAGCGAAAAAGGCGTTCGGCTTCCGCCCAGTTTTCTTGTTTTTCATGCAAACAGGCCAGATCGAAAATTGTATCCGCCACTTGCAAATCGCTTTCGCCATAGAGTTTGTGTTTCTTTTCTAAAACCTGCCAGTAAAGCGGTTCTGCTTCCAAAAACTTACCTTGCATTTGCAGGAGATCAGCCATTGTTTCCATGCAGGCGATATGTCGAGGATGGTCTTGACCCCATCTTTGCTCCTGCCAATCCAGTACTTGTTTTATCTCGCCGCTCAAATTCACTGGATAACCATCCCTTGAAGTCCTTTTTCATCTATTCCCCTATTCGAGCTCAGACCTCGACTAACTTGCATAATTTTTGTCCGATATATGCTTAATTTACGAGAATGCGCATTCTGTTTAAGCAGCTATGCTGAGTGGCATGTCGTCATATGAGATTCTGAGTTGACCCGGAGATGCTATGACTGATTGTTCTACAGGTGAATGTGCGGGAGACAACTGGTTTGCAGATCTGATCGGCGACGGCAGTCAAATTGCCGATCAGCTGATGGCTGTAAAAACCTTCGCTTATGCCGCTTTTGATAAAATCGACCAGAATCGCAACGGTTTTCTTGCTCAGGATGAACTTAATACGGCGCTTTGTCAGCCTGTTCTTGAGTATCGAGAAAAAGCATTTTTGAAGTTTCTTCTCGACAATTATGAGCAAATTTCAGAAAGCTTTGACGAAGGGCATGGAGAAGGAATCTCGCGTGCCGATCTAGAAAGCTATTTTGATTTGATAGCGACTTTGCTATAAGTTCAAAATGGTGATTTTTTGAGATGCTTTTCCAGTTCGACTGGAATTTTCGGCAGGAACTGTTTGTTACTTCCAAACGGGCTGGTCGAAGGAGCAAAAGGGCTGACCGGAGCGAAAGGACTTTTTTCCGAGGGAATCGCTTGCTGAGTTTTTTGAGGGTTTTTGTAAAGCGCTTCCAGTTTCTTTGCGGCATCCGCATCTTGCTTGTGCCAGTTTGGATCTTTTTGACCGTTGCTCAAATACAGATTCAATGCAGCTTCAGGCATGCCGCTTTGCTTTAATCTGTTTGTAAATCCCTGATTGA
>JAIEPM010000297.1 GCA_019748395.1 Candidatus Obscuribacterales bacterium | reverse complement strand
GGGGGGTAGCTCTGCTTTGTGATCGCATTTAGTTAGCCTGCCGGATGGGGGGGAACCGGCAGGCTATATGACTTAATGAACCTCGCTCCTGAACGAAATTCGTATGGGAGTTCTGCGCCTGTATAACCAATATTCCACAAAATCAGAAGCTCACGTATAAGGTTTCCTTGAGTCTATTGTCAAGCTGCCCCTATAAATGTCCGATTTGAGTTACCTTTAGTCGATGTATTCTCTCAGGCGACGGCTGCGATTTGGGTGTCTCAACTTGCGCAGAGCCTTTGCTTCAATCTGACGTATACGCTCGCGCGTAACTCCGAAAAGTTGACCAACTTCTTCCAGGGTTCTCTGTCTGCCGTCGTCAAGTCCGAAACGAAGTCTGAGAACGTCACGTTCTCTCGGCGATAAGCCTGCCATGACTTCAATAATGTCGTCTCGAAGTAATTCTTGGGTGACGGAGGATGCCGGTGTCTCGGCTTCGCGGTCTTCAATGAAGTCGCCGAGTTTGCTGTCTTCTTCCTTGCCTACAGGAGTTTCCAGTGAAACCGGTTCTTGCGCCACCTTAACAATTTCACGCAGCTTGGTCAGGGAAATTTCCATTGCTTCGGCAATTTCTTCTTCGGTCGGTTTACGCCCCTTGTCCTGAGCGAGCTTGCGAGTGACCTTTTTGAGCTTGTTGATTGTTTCGACCATATGAACCGGGATGCGGATGGTTCTCGCCTGGTCGGCTATGGCTCGGGTTATGGCCTGTCTGATCCACCACGTAGCATAAGTGCTGAATTTGTAACCGCGTGAATGGTCGAATTTTTCAGCGGCGCGAATCAAGCCGAGGTTGCCTTCCTGAATCAAATCGAGGAATAGCATGCCCCTGCCTACATACTTCTTGGCGATTGAAACCACAAGTCTCAGGTTGGCTTGAGTGAGTTTGCGCTTGGCGATTGCGCCTTCGGCGCCGCCTGCTTCAATACGACGCGCCAGTTCGATTTCCTGTTGGGCTGTAAGCAGCGGAATTCTGCCTATTTCCCGCAAGTACATGCGAACCGGATCGTCGGAGGAAAGTCCGCTTGATACCTGTTTGTCGAATTCAACCGGATCTTCTTCGACTTTGACTTCATCGTCGTCGATGAAAAAATCACCACTGCCGCCCTCGTTGGCTCCAGCAGCTGCTGCTATGCCCGGGATGTCGCTGTCGTCGTCGTGAAGCAGCTCCTCCAGGTCGGAGCCGCGTCTTTTGCCGGACTCCTCCATGCGGTTGATGTTTTCTACAAAGCTTTCTTCTCGATCTCGACCTTTACTCACAACTTCGTCTCCACGAGCAGGGCTTCTAACTTACGCTTTACTTCCTCAACACCTTCCGGCGATCTCTGCAGTTCATGCTGCAGTCTTGTCAACTGGGAGATTTTAAGGGATAGCTTTAATTCTTCTTCCTCGCTGGGCTTTTGTTTAATCTGCATTGAAAGTGCATTCATTGCCCGGATTAATCTTTCACGTATAAGACGTGACTCGCAGTCATTAAGAATAACGCTAATTGGCAAATTTTGCTTCTTTATCTCTTCCGATTTTGTGGCCAGATCCCACAACCTCTGACTGGCTTCTGCATCAGGGGCCAGTTTGTCTTGCAAGTTTTGCCAGAACTCTTCGCTTTCGTTGAATTTGTCGATACTTTCCAGAGCTTCTTTAATTCGCTGAAAAACCGGATCGCTCATTCTTTCAAATTGAAGTTTCCTTTTGAGCAGATCGTAGTCCTGTCGTGACAGAAGATAAAGCGACAGAATCGATAATTCAGCTTCGGAGCCGCCTGCTTTCGGCGCATTTTTTGCGACCTGAGGGCGCACGCTTTCGCTTTCTCGACCACCCATGCGATGTTGTCGACGATACTGTCCGACATCGGTGAGCAAATCTTCCTCTCGAATTCCCAGACGCATGGACCATTGACGAATATATTCGCCGCGGGCGACAGCGTTTTTGATTTCGCCGAGAATCGGCACGATTAGTTTGGCGGCTTCAATACGTCCGCTGTGAGTTGAGACGTTAGCTGTTGAAATGGCGCTTTCCAGTTTGTAATCTATTAGGAGCGGTGCCTTTTCAATGCAGTTTTGGAATCCGGCAACTCCGGCTTCCGGATCTTTGGAGCGCAAAGATTCGTCCGGGTCTTTGCCGCCCGGCACGCGAATTACTCGCATTTCGATGCCTATGCCTTCGGCTATGTTTGTTAGTGTTTCCATGCCCCGGGCTACTGCTTTTTCACCGGCGGCGTCTGAATCGAAACACAAATAAACACGCTTTCTTTCAGTGAAGCGAACTAAAAGCTTGCCCTGTCTTTCAGTCAGGGCCGTGCCCAAAGTCGCGACTGTGTTGCGGAAACCATATCTGTGAGCCGTGATTGCATCGAAATAACCCTCGACTACAATTACCGAATCTTTCTCTTTGATGCTTTCTTTAGCTTGATGCAATGCAAAAAGATGCTCGCCTTTCGTATATATGGCCGATTCCGGCGAGTTGATATATTTGATCTGATCATCACCCATGGTTCTGCCACCAAATGCGATGACACGGCCCTGTTCATCCTGAATCGGAATCATCAGGCGATTGCGAAATAAATCATAGAAATGATTGCTGTCCGGCTTCCTTCTGACGAGCCCCGCTTCCATCAAAGTTTCGGCTGCAACTTTGTTTGCATCGGATAAGTATCTGAGCAAGCCATCCCAGGCGCTTGGCGCGTACCCAAGCTTGAAGCGGCTTATTGTTTCCTCATCGATACCGCGTCTGTGCAAATAATCGCGTGCGAGCGCGCCCTCCCGTTCGTCTTCCAGAAGATGATGAAAATACTCGGCAGCTTGCTGGTACAACATGAGCATGGCGCTGCGTTTGTCGTACTCTTCCTGATCATGCTTCGACTCAATAAGTTGCACGCCGGTTTTTTGAGCAAGCTCTTTTACTGAATCAATAAAATCGATACGCCTGGTTTTTTGCACGAATGCAAAAACGTCACCGCCTTCACCGCAGCCGAAGCATTTGAATATGCCCTTATCCGGATTGACGAAAAATGAGGGCGACTTTTCGCTGTGAAAAGGACAGAGTCCTTTGTAGTCTTTTCCGGCGCGCTTTAATACAACGAGTTCCGAAACAATCTCAACGATTTTGGCTCGATTTCGAACTTCGGCAATGACTTCAGTGTTTACACCTTTCAACGCTGCAATTCCCTGTCGTATATGCGACCGCTATGTCTGCGGAGCAGGCGCTCAGCCTGACCCGGACATTCAGCCAATAGTTTCGCACGAATGGCTGATTATCTCCTTAAATCACCATACCTGCATTTGCTTTTTGCTTTTTTTTGTACTGATGTCGAGCCCTTTCAAAATGTCCTTTGCAAGGAGCTCGTCAAGCGTTTTTCTTTTGGCGGCAGGCAGCTCAGCTAGAATGCTCTCTGCTTTTGAGAACAAAAGCTCGGATTCGCCGCCGGCTGCTCCTTCAAGAACAAGACAGTTGGCCAGATTCTTCATCGCCGGCACCAGTCCTGGATTTTTTTCGCCCCAGCGTTTCTGTCTCAAAGCCAGATCTCGCCGGAGTATGGCTTCCGCCTTTTTGTACTCTAATTGCTGAACATAAACTTCGGCTATACCGTGTAAGTTTGCAAGAAGATCTGTTGAATCCGGTCCGAGCGCCTTTTCCTGTATGGCGATCGACTTGTTATATGATTCCAGAGCTTCTTGATTTTTTCCCTGAGATGCCAGCCTGTAGCCCAGATTTGATAGCGTTACTGCCAGTTCCAGAGATTGTGGACCCAGGCGCTTTTGATAAATGGCCATCGCCTTGCGAGCCAGATCTTCGGCTTCTTTGTAGCGTCCCTCCGATGTGTAAGCAGTGCCCAGTTCATCGGCGCAGGTTGCGCAGGAAAGCTCATACTGGCTGTTCTTGCTGAAAATTGCCAGGGCTTCTTCTAAAAGTGGAATTGCTTTTTGAATCTTATGTTCAGCCATGTATTCAGTCGCTAAGTCAAACTTGCACTGGGCTGTTTCCGCCGAGTCTAGACCAAGCTTTTTATTAAACAGCGCAATCGCGTTGTTTTCCTCAAGCTCGCCATCTTTGGCTTTGCCCATTTTAAAATAGAGTAAAGCCAGATTTGCGTGCGAAGTTGCTGCGGCTGCCGATTCAGGACCCTGTTGTTTTTCTGAAACTTCCAGCGCTTTTTTATAAAGCTCGAGAGCTTCATCCAGCCTGCCTCCGGACTTATATAGACCGGCCAGTTTGCTGAGTAATGCCGCTAATTCCGGAGCCGACTCGTTTTTGTTGTATTTAGCCAGAACCTGCTTGTATAAAGCTTCAGCTTCAGGATAGCGCCGGGCTGCTCGATAAAGATCCGCAAGCAAAATCATTACTTTCAAACGCTTGATTTCGCTTGCGCCTTGCGCTTCTTCAAGTTTGAGTGTCGATTTCAGATACTGCTCGGCAAGGGCAGCTTTGCCTTCTTTGAGCGCGTTTAAGCCTGCATTCAGTTGCTTCTCGAACTCAGCGCTTCCGGCCGATTCTTTTGGAGCTGCAGCTGCCGGACTGCTTTTTGCAGAGTCGGCCGCTTCAGTTTTGACTGTCGATTTTTCTTCCCCAAGGGCGGGCAGCTGGCAGAGCATTGCTGCGAGGGCCAGGGCGCTCAGTTCGCGAGGCTGCTTATCCGTCCGGCGGAGCGCTACTTGAATTCGCCACAAGTTCAACATTATCTAATCTCGCTTGCAATCTTCTATATGTAACTTAGTTTGGGCTAATATGTGAGCAATTTTCAGCTACTTTGCTAAGCAATGTATTAGCAAACGGCCATCGTTCAGTCCAAGCGATGATTCTCTCGCCACTTAAACAAGAATACAGGGCTTTATCATGAAAACACTTATCAAGAATGGTCGCATCGTTACAGCCGTCGATGACTATCATGCAGATATTCTCATTGATGGCGAGCAAATCACGCTAATAGGCAGCAAGCTTGAAATGACGGCCGATAAAGTCATTGATGCAGCCGGCAAGCTTGTGATCCCGGGTGGCATCGACCCGCACACGCACATGGACATGCCCTTCGGCGGCACGACTTCAGCCGATGATTTCCGCACAGGAACTCAGGCTGCGGCGCATGGCGGCACAACTACGATTATCGATTT
>JAIEPM010000377.1 GCA_019748395.1 Candidatus Obscuribacterales bacterium | reverse complement strand
AGCAATTGCTCGGCAAGGTTGCCAGAAGATTCTAACTAATGCCCCCGGTGCTTGCAATGAGCAGGTACTAAGCCAGAGCAGCAGCCTCTATGCTTAGATTTTATATAGCTTTCAAGCGCTGAATACAGGGGCGCTTCTTAGGCATCTATTTGAATAAGTTAATTACGGATAAGATCCTCAGAAGTTATAAAAGCAGAATTCTTTACAGACAAATTTATGCGCTGGCAAAAACTCGGACAGATTTTCAATCCACAAAATCATAGAGACTGGATGTATTCTCATGCCTCAAACCCGGTCGCCGAACAACTGAGCGGCTCTGTTTATCGCATTTATTTCAGCACCCGCGACCAGGAAAAGCGCTCGAGCATAGGTTATGTCGATATAGACATATATGACCCTCAAAAGATTTTGAATATCGCTGAAAGTCCGGTGCTGCCTCCCGGTGAACGCGGTTATTTTGATGACAGCGGCTGCACCATGGGCAGCTTATTAAGAGTTAAGGGTCGAAAATATTTATATTATCTGGGCTGGAACCTATCAGTGACGGTGCCCTGGCGCAACAGTATCGGGCTTGCCTGCTGCTCGGAAAACAGTTTCAACTTCAAAAAGCATGAAGAGTCGCCGGTGCTCGACCGCAACTTCCAGGACCCTTTCACGATTTCCTACCCCTGGGTAATTTATGAGGACGGAATCTGGCGCATGTGGTACGGCTCTCATCTGAGCTGGGGCGAGAAGCAAGAAGATCTGATTCACGTTATCAAATACGCCGAATCGGAAAACGGCATAAACTGGCGCCGCACAAATCAAGTCATCTTGCCCCTGCGTGAGCCTGATGAAAAGGCAATGTCCCGCCCCTGCGTCTTAAAACTGAATGATAAGTACAGGATGTGGTACGCCTTCAGAGAGAGCGATTACCGTATCGGTTATGCCGAATCTGAAAACGGCATCGACTGGCATCGACTGGATAGTCAAGCCGGAATAACTGTGTCAGAAAGCGGCTGGGACTCGAAGAGTGTCGAATATGCCAGTGTCTTTACACACGATAAAGACTTGTTCATGCTCTACAACGGCAACAGCTACGGCGGCACAGGTTTCGGTTTAGCACTTCTTGACTAATCTAAGAATAAGCTCAGTAATCGCATGAATTGAATTTGTATAATGGCTCCTGCCTGGTTCCGGCCAGGCAATCGGAGACAGAAGCGTAGTTACGAATTCGTAAGCCGGGAGCAGATCAAATCAGATGCGCTTAGTTAAGATTGCTCCACCAGGCACTTTTTGCCATCAAGAAGCGATCATGGAAATGGTCAAGGCTTCAAAAGCAAAAACATTCATAGAACTCGGCTGTGGTGACGCTTCACTATCTTCCAAGTTGTGCGCGATGGGCTTGAGCGGTATCGGTGTCGATATGTCGGCCGATGCCATAGAAATAGCCGGCCGCGAAATGAAAAACTATATCGATGCCGGAAAATACAAACTGGTATTCGGCGATGCGCTGGCGCTTAAAGATCTGGAACCTGCAGATCTGGCATTAAGCATTATGGTGATGGAGCACGTAGAAGACGACGAGTCTTTCCTCAAGCAGATGAAATCGCTGGTCAAAGCAGGCGGTCATCTAATTGTGGCTGTGCCCGGGCGTCGCGACTGCTGGTCTTTTGAGGACGATACAGTCGGCCATTATCGCCGCTATGACCGCAGCGACATGGAAAATATCCTGAAAAAATGCGGACTGAACGAAGTTTGCACCTGGTCGGTGGGCGTGCCGACCGTCAACTTGCTCTGGCAGCTGACTAACTTTATGCTCAAACGAAATGCTCATGAGTCGGGCAAAATCAATTTGAGCAAAGAGCAACAAACAGCAAGCAGCGGCATCAGAGAAATACCATTCAAAACAGTTTTTCCTCCGCTTTTCAAAATTATTCTAAATCGCGTCAGCCTCTCACCACTCTTTTTTGCTCAGCGCTTTTTCTACAAAAGCAATCTCGGATTGATCATAATGAGCCTTGCTAAAAAACCGGCCGAAAAACAGTCTAAACAGCAAGTCCTGGTGGCCGTCGGAAAGGAGCGCAGTTAAATGCTCGTCGAACCAAATACTCTCTGCTTCAAGGTTCCGCAAGAAGAAAAAATGCAAAGCCTCGTTGCCGAAGAAAACGATATCGAAATAAGCGTTGTTGTGCCGTCCTACAATTCCAGAGACAGCATTCAAGCACTTTACGAAAGAGTCAGTGCCACTCTTGTCGGAATTAGCCCCAAATACGAAATAATTTGCACTGAAGACTGCGGCAAAGATTATTCATATGAGCTTTTGCTCGAACTTGCAGCAAAAGACTCTCACTTGAGAGTGCTGAAAATGAATCGCAATTTTGGACAGCAGACAGCTAAAACAGCCGGACTTTCATTTAGCCGGGGGCGCGGGACTGCCGTTATGGACTGCGATTTACAGGACCAGCCCGAGTTCTACAAGAAAGCCATAGAAGGCCTCGATGTCGTACTCGGCAAAAGAATCGAAAGACAGCACAACGCCCACAGAAAATTCTGTGCATCAATATACGCGGCTTTATCGCGTCTTTTCGCAGCGCCTGCATTCACCGGACAGTGCGGCACATTCAGCATTCTCTCACGCAAAGTTTTTGATGCTTATCTCAAATTTTCAGATCGCAATCGACATTATTTGCTCATATTACTCTGGCTCGGGTTCAATTTTGCCGATGTTGAGTATCAACAAGCCGAGCGGGTCGGGAGCAAGAGCACTTACTCTCTATTTTCCCTAGTACGGCATGCAATTCAGGGCGACTTTTTCCAGACCACGGTTTTACTTCCCCTCATCGTCGGCCTGGGATTCTGCTTTTCCACTTCCGGTCGGTTTCTTGCCGTCTGGCCAGCAGAGTATAGCAACTTGGGCACTCGGCTCTTGAAGGACAAGCCCGTCTGGTGGTCCTCATTCTGCTCATGGGTGGTACCGTCTTTGCTTGCATGGGCATCTTAGGGCTATATGCAGGCCAAATTTTTGAGCAAGTAAGAACATGCCCGCTTTTTTATTTGCAAGGGACAGCAGGGAAATTTTTTCTAGGTCGGAAGACTTCAGAACTACCACCATACTAGGGGAGAAATATCTAAGATGCAGGCTTCACTAATGAATTTTTTCGGTATCAACCGTACTGTGATTGAGAATGAGCTTGATTACATCCTGGAGTGCATTGACGTCAAAGGCTATGCTGTTATCGAGAAAGTTTTAAGCACGGAAGAATGTGAATTAGTGGCAGAAAAGCTGGATAAATTTAATGAACAGCAAGTAGAGAAATACACCAGAGAACGCCTCAATCAACTCAATGACTATGGCGTGATCAGAGACATGCTCGTTGAAGATACTTATTTCAGAAACCTGGTTTTGCATCCAACAGTAATGCAAGTGGTCGAAAAGGTGATCGGCGAAACAGCGATTCTACATTTACAAAACGGTATAGTATTAGACCCTGACCTCAAGCACCATCAAGCGCAATTCCACAGAGACTTCTCCAAAGATTTCGTCGCCGACAAAGTGCTGGCGCTCAATGCCATGTTTGTAATCGACGAGTTCTCGGAAGCGTCAGGCGGAACCTGGGTTGTTCCGGGTACACATCGCAGCTCCAAGGTACCGAGCGATCGTTATCTTGAAGAGCATGCAATTCAAGTAATCGCAAAACCGGGCTCGGTTTTCTTCTTCGACGGCTTGCTCCTGCACAAAGCCGGAGATAATCGCACAAATAAACCAAGACGAGCTGTTAATCACGAATACACCAGACCATTCATCAAACAACAACTCGATTATGCAGGCTTGTTCAAAAACAAAATCGATCACGAAAGCAAATTTGCGCAGGTAATCGGACTCTGGTCCATGCCGCCCAAAGATGTCGCCGAGTACAGAGTCGACCCCGACAAAAGAACATATCGCAAGGGCCAGGGCTAGTTTTCCAAAGCCTCTTGCTTAACTATTAAAGACTGAGCCTGGAAAAGAGCTCAGTCTTTTCTTACTAGTATCGTAAATTCGTAAAGTCCATAGTCATGCAACAAAGCAACATTGCGAGAAAAGTTCTTCTTGCAATGAGTAAAGAAAAAACAGGGATCGGCATAATAAAGATAAGCCCTCTGCCTGTCCAAATCGGAATATGAAGTAAGCATATTGAAGGAAAAGCCCTTCTTGCTTGCCTTATTCATTTGCTCAAGTGCTGAAAAAATATGAGCCAACCACTCATCATCGGAAACCTGCAGGCGGACATTGTATATTCCGCTTGCTATCGTATAGTCAGCCTCATTCATGCTGCTGCCGACATAATAGCGAGCCGCAGGCTTGTTTTTATGCAAAGATTCGGCTGCTCTGATCATGCCTTCCGAAAGATCGTAACCGTTATACTGAAAATCGGTCTGCTGTTTTTCATGCAAGTAGTCAAAGAGTGCCCCGTAGCCGCAGCCAAGATCATTAAGCGAAAAAAATGCGGAGCGATCTACAACTTTGAGCAGCTGCTCGAAACGCAACTCCTGTGATTCTGTTGAATTCCAGTCGACTCCTTGATGAGAAACTCCATGCTCCTCAAGTTTCTTCGAATAATAATCAGCCACCATAGCCTCAAGCTTTTCGGCTTTATCGGCATTCAATCCTGACAATTTCAATTACCTCTGTGACAGTGCCTGACAGGCTGGACTTGCTACAATTTTTGCCAAGCATTAGCCTCTTAAAAGAGCAACCGGCAGTATTTTACGATAACATTGGGATGTTAAACGAATCAGCTAACCTGGCGGCTTACCGTGCAAGTACCATTTAACCACGCATTCAACGCTGAAAATACGGAAAACTATCTGGCGGAAGTGCTGAAAAACAGGCACTGGTCCGGTGATGGTCCGTTCACCAAAGAATGCACGAAGTTTCTCAACAATCTACTTGCTGACGCAAAAACACTGCTGACCCCGTCCGGTACCGACGCTCTTGAGATGTGCGCCCTGCTCCTTGATTTGAAAGAAGGCGACGAGATTATCATGCCTTCATTTACATTCTCCTCCACCGCCAATGCTTTTGTTTTGCGAGGAGCGGTTCCGGTATTCATCGATATTAGAAAAGACACTTTGAACATCGATGAAGCATTGATCGAAGCAGCAAT
>JAIEPM010000505.1 GCA_019748395.1 Candidatus Obscuribacterales bacterium | reverse complement strand
GGTCGATGGGCTCGCCTATATCGCCATTCCGCTCAAGGAAGGCTTCTCGATCGTGTCCGGCTGGAAGCTCAACCGGACGATTGGCGAATGGTCCCGGTCCGTTGTCTATTGCGCCGAAAGCGCCAAGGATTATACAAGCGCTTGTAGTGAGTAAGGTCCTGGCTTTGCTGCTGATAGAACTTTTGATCAGGACGACGCTGCCGTCCTTGTCGGCTTTGATTTGTCCCTGTGTTTGCGGCGAGCTGAATCCTTCGGCACTTTGTGAAAGCTCGAAAGATTCTTTGCCGACCCAGCCCACAAGCGGCTTGTGTTCAGCACTGTCATTGGCGCAAACTTGGCTCAGATTCCGGCTGCATTCAACAACCTTCAGCTTCGTTTTAAGCTCATAAGTTTTACTGAAAGGAGAAAATTTGCTCATGCCTTTCACCGCGGCTCATCTTTTCTAATATAGCCGTTTAGCTCTCTGCTAGATAGGCAGAAAGAGTCAGGAGCAGGTAAGCAGTTTGTTAAATGACCTGGACTATTTCTTTGTTAGTCTCATGATCAGCTGGTGATGTTTGGGATGGCTGCGCAATAACTGCTCCCAGTTACCCAGTCTGAAGTCAGACTCTTCAAAGCTTGGCGCCACGGTG
Source organism: Candidatus Obscuribacterales bacterium (assembly GCA_019748395.1). Classification (GTDB taxonomy): domain Bacteria; phylum Cyanobacteriota; class Vampirovibrionia; order Obscuribacterales; family Obscuribacteraceae; genus JAIEPM01. The sequence goes on along the minus strand of JAIEPM010000505.1, from coordinate 4,485 downwards.
CAGCCCATAAGAGCCCAGTTGCCGCCCGGTCTGAGGTAACTTGACTGCCATGTTTCTCTGAGTACCGTGTGCTGTACTTTTTGTCCGTTGAAAATATCCTGACCAAGAACCGTTGTGCTGCACTCACCGTTGGGGTGCAGTTCGACCAGATCTACAGGGTCGCCCAGATAAAAATGATAGGTTTCATCGGAAGCCAGGCTGTGAAATACACCAAAAGTAGAACTGGTCAGAAGAAAATAAATGCAGCTGGAAACTCCGTGTTCGATCTGGGCTCTGCCGGGAAGCACGCCTGCAGGCAGCTTTTCATCAGAGTAGTAAGAGCGACGGTAATAGCCGCCCTCAATGCTCAAGGGTTCTAGTCCAAGAAATTGAATTAACTCTTCCGCCGTCAAAGCTGCTCTCCTTGCGATTTATTGATCGAGAACGTAAGCAAAGATTAGCGGCGCAACAATCGATGCGTCCGATTCAATTACGAATCTTGGTGTATCTGCTTCGAGTTTGCCCCAGGTGATTTTTTCATTTGGTACGGCACCACTGTAAGAGCCGTAGGAAGTGGTGCTGTCTGAGATCTGGCAGAAGTAGCCCCAGTAGCGGCATTTTTCTTGTAAGTCTTGTTGAATCAAGGGCACAACGCAAATCGGGAAGTCACCGGCGATGCCGCCGCCGATCTGGAAGAAGCCGACGCCTTCGTCTTTGCTGTTGGCTTTGTACCAGTCGATTAACATCGCCATGGCTTCCAGACCGGATTTGTAGATCTGGTAGTTTGAAAGCTCGCCGGTGTAAACGTGGGATACGAAAATATTTCCTAGTGTCGAATCTTCCCAGCCGGGAGTGAAAATTGGAATGTTCTTTTCGCAAGCTGCAATCATCCAGGAGTCGTTGGGATCAATCTGATAAGACTTTTCGATGCTGCCGGAGCGAATTAATTGATACATGTATTCGTAGGGAAAATAGCGCTTTCCTTCTTTGTCGGCTTTTTTCCAGAGCTCGAGTACCTGATGCTCGATGGCGCGGATTGCTTTATCTTCCGGGATACAGGTGTCGGTAACTCGGTTCATGCCTTTTTCGCGCAGCTCTACTTCTTCTTGCGGTGTTAGCTGCCTGTAATTCGGAACACGCACATAGCTGTTGTGAGCCACCAGATTGAAAATATCTTCTTCAAGATTAGCGCCGGTGCAGGTGATGGCGTGGACTTTGTCCTGTCTGATCATTTCAGCCAGTGAAAGTCCCAGTTCGGCAGTGCTCATGGCGCCTGCAAGTGTCATAAACATCTTGCCGCCCTTCGCCAGATGCGCGTTGTAGGCTTCGGCAGCATCCACGACAACAGCAGCGTTGAAGTGTCTGTAGTGATGCTTGATAAAGTTTTTGACCGCAGTCTTAGTTTGAGCCTGCACCTGAGAAGTCGCCATTTGAGTTCCACCTCCAATCAATCTTTTTGGATCCGAAATGATAGCGGATAATTGCCCGAAATGAGGCAATTGAGATGGTTTTTTTGCGCTTGGCTTCTATATCTTTACGAAATCAGGGCTGCGTATCGGCAGTCAAGTGCAGCTCAGCTGCCGCGATAGGTCGAGTAGCCGAAAGGGCTGAGCAAAAGCGGAATATGGTAGTGCTGAGATGGGTTTTTGATTTCGAAAACTATTTCAACGTAAGGATAGAAGCCTTCGATTTTTTGAGCCTGAAAATAAACGGCTGTTTCAAATCGCATACGATAGCGCCCGCTTTCTAATGGACGATCATGAGGCAGCAGATCCGTTACTCGTCCGTCGTTATTTGTAACTCCCTGGCCGAGTTTGACGAATTTGCCGTCCTGTTCAAGCTCGATACTGAGCGGAACGCCCGCCGCCGGGCAGCCTCTGGCCGTGTCGAGGATATGTGTTGTGATCGGGCTTAGCGGCATAGTTTCTCCAGACGAATTCTTGTGATTTTGCGTTGTTCTTCCGCTGCTACTTTAATTTCCCATTCGGGGGGATTCGGCAGGCGAGATTGAAGAATGGAAAGCATCTCGGCGGCACTCTTGCCTGTTGCGCAGACGATAAAGATGTAGCCGAACTTTTTTTCGTAAGCCGAATTACCGGCTGCAAGATCTTCAATAATTTTCTCTGTTGCAGTCGCTACACCAGCCTGCTCGCCTGCAGCCCAGTTAGCGGTGCTTGCGAATTTTTCTTTTAGCGAATTGAGATCGCCGATTTTCGGGTGATGAGAAAAAGCTTCCAGCCAGTCTTTTTCGGAAAGACTTTGCCAGATTTGATCTGCGCGACTGAAAAGATGCGTTTCATCCTTGAAAGGACGCTCCGCTAGCATCTGCTCGACCCACTTAGAAGCGCCGCAGCAGTTTGTTAACAGGGATCGGGCCTCGGCTTTGCCGAGCTCGTTAATAAGACTTAGCTCCACTTTTAGCCGCTTCCTTCTTTTCCTGCTTTTGACTAAGCATGCCGAATAAACGTAGTCGGCTCACACCGCCGTCCGGGGCGATGCTGAGGCGAACGTGCGTCCAGGGTCCCTGATTTTCTTTTTGCACATCGAAATAATGCTGGTGATGAGCTTGCAGTTTGTGCTGCGGCAAAATCATTTTCCATTCAAACTGATTCCAGTTTAAAAGTGTGATTTCGGCATCCGGAGCATAAACTCCCTCAAGCCAACAGTTGTCCGGGTAATTGCCTTTGAAATGATTGGTATCGACCTCGACTTTTTTGAGGCTGCCCGCATGTCCTAGTTTTATGATTGACCAGTCATGACCTGGTCCACGACGGCGTTTTGTTTCCCAGCCGTCGCCCATATTTTCCGAGCGTCCCGGCATGATCAGGTTGTCTTTGTTACCGAAAAACATATCGCTGGCGCAGGTTACTTTGCCGCCATTTTCGACTGCGGCAAGATCTATTTCCTGATTTGTGCCGATGCGGTCCCAGTCCGGTACAGGTTCTCCGTGAACACGAAAACGCGCGACGCCGCCATCCGGATAAATGTTCAATCTGAGATGTGTCCAGCGTTTGTCGCTTGCGACTGCAAATATATTTTGCGAACCGGGCTTCAGCGCTACTTTGGGCAAAATCTCCGTCCACTGGAAATTATCATCAATCAGATCTGCAAGCAAAATATCGTCGTGAACTTCGGCAGCTTCCACAGATGCATACGCCGGATTGTTGCCCAAGAAATGATTCGTGTCTATATCCACACCCTGAATTTTTCCGGCAATTCCCAGTTTCAACACGCACCAGTCATGTCCGGGTACTCGCTTTCTGCGCGTTTCCCAGCCGTCCATCCATTTGCCGCGCTCTGTGTATTTATCCGCTATAAAAACGCCCCTTCCTGGTTTAAGCAGATTTTCTTTTTCTGCAAAAAATTCATCGTTTGCATAAAGAACTTTGCCGCCCAGTCTTTCTGCGGCGAGATCCGTAGTCCCTGTAAATGCTGCAGCTTCTACTTGCGAATTCTTATTGTCCATATCAGGCTTTTATCTCCACGTGCTTATGCAGAATTTGCTCACCTTTGGCATTGGCGCTGAGCTTGCCGTTTTCATATACAAGATTTCCGCGAACGAATGTTTTGCGAACCAGTCCCTTGAGTTTTCTGCCTTCGTAAGGAGTGACCTTGTGTTTGTGATGAATCATTGCCTTTTCAATTTCAAAGTCGGCATCAGGATCAAACGCAATTAAGTCGGCATCCATGCCGATTTTGATCGCGCCTTTTCGCTGCGAGAGTCCAAGAAACTTAGCCGGTCTGGCGCTCATCCATTGAATCAGGTCTTCGAGTTCCAGTCCGCGCTTTTTAGCCTCGGTCCAGATAACAGGCAGTCCGAATTGCAGAGAAGAAATACCGCCCCAGGCGCGTTTAAGATCACCTTCTGAAAGGAATTTCTTATCAGGTACGCAAGGAGAGTGATCCGACACGACGAAATCAATTAATCCGGCGCTCAAGCCGCGCCAGAGTTTCTCACGGTTTTCAGCTTCACGAATAGGCGGCGCGCACTTGAAACGCGGGTCCGCATCGGGGATTGTTTCTGCTTCAAATGTCAAATAATGAGGGCAGGTTTCGATACTGAACGGTAGCCCGTCTTTCTTCACAATTGAGATGGCGGCAAGAGCATCGGAGGAAGAAAGATGAACTATGTGGACCGGTCCCTTAAACTCGCGGCAAAGGCGAATCATCATTTCGATTGCCTGGTTTTCCCATCTGCGAGGACGCGATTCGAGAAATGATTTGTAAGAGGCGGGGTCTTTCCAGTCATCTTCTAAATTGTGCTCATGCTCGCCGCAAAGCTCGGCGTGAACAAGAAGCGGAATCTTGTGCTTTGCCAGAATCGGCATCGCCTTTCTCAGATCTTCTTCGCTTACATTCGGGAATTCATCGATGCCTGAGTGAATCAAGAAGCACTTGAATCCGGCAACTCCCATTTCGATCATCTTTTCGAGCTCGCCGCTGTTACCCGGCACCACACCGCCGTAAAAAGCACAGTCAACCCAGAGCTTTTCTTCGTTTTGTGGT
>JAIEPM010000084.1 GCA_019748395.1 Candidatus Obscuribacterales bacterium | reverse complement strand
TTTTTAGTGCATTTCTTTTATCGGTCGCTGTTCCGACTTCTTCAACCAGACCCTTCAGTATGCCGGACACGAAACCGTCACCGGCTCCGGTGGCTTCCATGAACTTGATTTCGAAGCCGCCGACCGTCTTGCTGCCTTTGTCTGTTGCAAAGTAGGCGCCCTGAGAATCGAGGGTGATTATCAAGAGTGGCAAATTATGCTCTTTTCTCAGATTCTCCGCTGCTTGAAACTCTCGCGACCCGGTCAGAAACTCAAGTTCGTCGAGATTGATTTTGACCAGATGCGCGAATTTCAGAGTTGAAAGTATTGTGTGTTTGCATACGTCTGGCGATGGCCAGAGCCCGATTCTGACATTTGGATCGTAGGAAATCAGAAGATTGTGCTGGCTTGCCAACTCAATGGCTGTTTTGGTGGCAGCTGCGGCTGGATCTGCAATCAAGCTGATCGAGCCGAAGTGCAGAGCTTTTGCTTCGGCAAACTGCGCTTCTTTCAAGTCGTCAGGCGAAAGTCTTGAATCTGCTACTGAAATTTTGGAGAACTCAGCCAGCTTCCTGTCGCCATTTTGCAAAGTGACAACATATGCCATGCGTGTTTGAGCTTCCGAGTCCACAACAGTGCCATTCGTGTCTATCCCTTCTTCTTCGAGAATGTTTTTCAACCACTTACCGAATTCATCAGTCGAGACTCTGCCGATGAAAGCTGCTTTGGCGCCCTGTCTAGCCAGACCGACAGCAACGTTGGCAGGTGCTCCGCCCGGTGCTTTCGTGAAGCTCTGAGCTTCCGCCAGTTCAAAGCCAACACTTGTGCAAACCCAATCAACAAGAATTTCACCCAGGCATAAGAAGTCAGACATTATTTCGGCCTCAGAATTGAAGAAAAAAACTGCTGTTTTTGGCTCGTTCAAAAACAGCCGGCTGGCAAATTATAGCTTCCGCATATGCGAACCGCTTCACATTTGCTGCAATTCAGCTTTCTTTGCGACCGGCTTTAAAACTCCAATCTTGCCAAGAAATGCTTGCTCATCCACTTTGCTCCTGCTAAAACTTCGACCGGATCCCTCTTGTCCTCATGGCAACCGTGAGTATAATTGGCAATCAGGTGGTCCTGGGGTAATAGTCGATGAGCGTTAAACGCTTAGCTATTCTTTTGTCGATTCTCACCGTCTTCACAGGCGGTGGGTCCGGCGTGGAAGCCAAGAAGAGCAAAGCAAGCTCACAAAACAGCCAGTCCACGCAAGATTACAGTTCACTTTCCGCTGCCTCAGGGGCTTTTGGAAACATCGATCCGGAACTTCTTGATCCGATGACCGCATATTTGCTCTGGCAAACTTCAAGCAAGCCGGAACTTATGAACCTGGAGTACCTTCGTTATTTCCTCGGCAATCCGGCAAAGCAAACAAGCCAGATCGGTGTTCGCTCGCATGCTTATTACTGGTACACGGACGGAGGGCTTCTGCGTTGCGAGTTGTACCAGGAACATGATCAACCCGGCCAGGTTATTGAGTCTATTTTTCGAGTGAATTTGCCTCCAAGCGATCTTGATTTCAAAACTCTGAACAATGCAGTCGGAATGCCTGCGCGCAGCTATTTCGATCATGACGGTCATCCAAACCAAATGTATTCGTTTGCTCCGAACACCAGCACATCGTTTGCAACTCCGGCCAATGCTTTTTGTGTTCGCAAAGCTAACGTGACTTACCTGGGACCGCCGCTATCAACGCCTTCTCCTCAAGACATGCAAACTGCACATGATGCCTTCGTGGCCAGAACATATGGAAATGCAGGCAGTCAGACCGAAAACGTGAACTGGGCAGATGCATTGAGTCTGGCAAGAGAACGTGTTAAGGAGCATCCTAATGACGCAGAAGCGCATGCTTCTCTGGCTGAAGTTTTGAAGCGTACAGGCAACGTGCATGAGTCTATCGACCATTACAAAATGGCTCTTTCGCTGAATAAATATAACGATGCAATTCAAAGCCAGTGTATTCAGGGTTTGAAAGACCTTTATGTTTTGCCTCAAAACTACGGTATCGACCAGAATGCAGGTAGCGGAGTCGCAAGCAGCAGACCCTTGCAATTCTCGCACAGCACTCAAAAGCTCCGAGTTGCCGGTTCGGGTGGGGGCAGCAATTAGTTCTATTGTGATTGCTGTTTTTGTCGTGATATAGTTTCAAGCCCTCGAAAGGTTTCTAGCTATGGCAGAGTCCGAAACACAGGCAAGCTCGCGAATTTCTGCTGCGGAGCAGATCAAATCATTAGCCCTGAACTTAAGAGCAAGTTCTGCGGATCTTTCGTCAAATGGCGAATTGCGGCGTTTGTTATTGCTTGAGGCTGAGTCTGCTGCTGAACAGAGTTATTCACCTTACTCAAAATTTCCTGTCGGGGCCGCTTTACTTGCCAGGGACGGTACGGTGTTCACGGGTTGCAATGTCGAGAATGCGTCCTTTGGAGGAACTATCTGCGCTGAGCGCACGGCTTTTGTAAAAGCGGTTTCGGAAGGCTATCGTGAATTTGAAATGATTGCAGTCTTTTGTAAGAAAGCAAAAGATGCCTGGCCTTGTGGATTTTGTCGTCAATTCATGTCCGAGTTCGGCTCCAGCCTGAAAGTAATTGCTTACAAATCTGAAGCCGGGGTGCAAGTTCGGGAGTTGTCGGAACTTTTGCCTTTCATGTTCGGACCGGGAGCCATGGGCCAGAGCTGAGTTTTTATGAGTTAATCTTTTGTCTTGTCTAAAACCTGCAGTTCCAGGTGTATAAACGACTGGAAACGGACACGGGGCAATAGATTAGTTAGTTAAAAAGTTCTTGACATTGTTTGTTTCTGTGTTTCAATAGTGTGACTTGGCTTACTAGGGATTTTGGTTCTGGTATTTACTTCGGATCGGTAGAAAAGGAATTTTTGGCGATGTCTATTGACGGTAGAACTATCAACCAAGGTCCGGACAAGGCAGCAGGCGATGCACATGCGAATCTGCCCGGTTCCTTCGATTTAGGACAACACTTCTTAGGTGATGTTTACAAGAAAGGTAATACTTTTGAGCAAAACATGGCTGCTGTGGATAAGGGCATAGCCCAAACAGTCACAGGCAACAGTCATGCTGAAAGTGCTTTCAAGAGCCAGGCACTCGCCGATCAGGGCAAGTTGCCGCAGGCTAACAATGTTGCCGACCTCTCAGGTGTGAAAGGTAGCGATCTAAGCGCTCCCATTGCCAAAATGATGGCTCCTGATGAAGACATCGCAATGCAAGCTGAGAAAAATACTTTCGCAAACGTTTAGCGAGATATTCAAATCTAGTCACAGTTGGCTGCTTCAAAGAGGCAGTCAATTTTGTTTTTGGGATTCGTTTTCTGATTATTTGACGATGCTTGTTTGAAGATTGGCTATTTCTCTGGCTGCCAGCTCATGCCCTTTTGATGAGAAGTGATACTTCAGAAAGAGGGAGTTGGCGTCTTTTGAGCCGCTGTACGCAGGCGTGAGATCAAGATATTCATAGCCTTTCAGCTTTGATTCGGCTTTCAAAGTTTCAATCTGTTTTTGATATTCGGGGTCTTTAACTATATTTGGAAAACAAACAAGCATGAATCTGCTGTTCATCGCCTTACAATCAGCCTGAGCGCGGTCGATTATGCTCTCAGTGACTTTCCAGGGATCTGCAATTGTGTATGCTGCTTGAACATTTTTCCAGCTCTTTCTTGTTTGAGGCAGCCAGCTCATGACCGTGCCTTTGATTTTTGAGTAAAGCTTTTCGTTAAGTGTCAAAGCCAGATTCATATGACCCAGGACGCCGTAAATGCGGCTGTTTCTTCTCAGAAAATCGATTGTCGGGTTGGGCTCGAAGGAATCTTTGTTTACTTCCATGATTGTGTTGTCTTGCAGAAGCTTGGTGCCGCTTTCGTTCATATGGAAGTAAGGACGTGGTTCGGCTTTCAGTGTACTGGGGTCGCGTATGTTTTCCAGATAGTCGCCACGGTTGTACATCATGATTACAAGATCTGGCTTGAACGCTTTGACTTGTTGCTCTAGCTGCAAAGTCTCCTGCCCGTTTGAATAGCTTGAGCAACCGAAGTTAATCACTTCAATTTTGCTGTTCTTTGCCTTTTGACTCAGCATTTTTTCTAGTTGCTTTCCATAAGTATCATTCAGTGGAACTTGCATCCCTTCCGTTGCTGAATCGCCAAGGAGCGCTATTCTGAAAGTGTTGTCCGGCTTTGCAATCTCATGGAAACTGTCTCGCAAACCCTGCTTGCTCAAATATTCGTCCGAATATCCTTCCAGTCTCCAGACTACTTTCTTTCCTGGAATATGTCTTATCCCGAGGCTCTTGTCCGGCTCAAGAAACTCTTCATTACCGACGCCGGCGAAATTGAAGTAAGCTTCAAGCGCAATGATTCCCAGGCAGAGGAAGGCGCCGTAGATCAAGCAGGACTGCCACCAGGGGCGAGGCAGATCTTCATTGGCTTCCGGGTGAGTATTAGCATTTGCTTTTGGTGTGAGTGTTTTTTGCATGGCTTAGAACTGGAAGTAAATGAAAGGGGCGACTTCTTCAGGAGCAAATCCCATTATCGCCAGGGCGATGCAGGTGTAAGCAGCGTATCTGGCGGGTGCTGTGTTCTTCCAGTAATTTGCGATTCCGGAGACTATCGGCAGCGGATTGCTCTCGGCGTATTTTGCGGCTTGCTCTATTGCCAGGAAAAGACCGTAAATGCTTAAAGAGAAAGGCAGAGTCGAAGTCTGAAAGGCATGCAGAACGCCATATGACGGTGCCGACGTAAACATTCGGCTTACTACATGTAGAGCTTGTGGGACATCTGCTGCTCTAAAGAGGATACAGGCAAATATGAGGAAGGTAAAAGTAAAAGCTACTCCTGAGCAGTGCCAGAGAAAATGCGGTCGGCAGCGGGTCAGGAAAGGGGTTCTGTTGACGAAGTCGCTCCAGTCTTTTGAAAAAACAAGTCCGGCGCCGTGGAACATTCCCCAGATCACATAGTGCCAGTCTGCACCATGCCAGAGTCCTCCAAGCGCCATGGTTATGAACAGATTGCGTTTTAGTTTCCAGTTTGGAACTCGCGAGCCGCCCATCGGGATGAAGAGATAATCGCGCAGCCAGGTG
>JAIEPM010000294.1 GCA_019748395.1 Candidatus Obscuribacterales bacterium | reverse complement strand
CCGAAATCCATTTCCTTGATTAGATCATGCCTTAGTACACAGGCGGGTCTCTCCTTCAAGGAATTTCGATGCAGCGTATTAGTTTTCCGTTGTTGCCGTCCCTTTTTCTTTTCTCCTGGGTCTCGACCATATATATCCTTTCGGCGCAAAGCGGACATCCATACTGGGGTCCGGATACAATCTTGCTCCGCAAAATGTGCCATGTTTTTGAATTCTCGGGACTTTACCTGATCGCATACTGGACACTCTCGCTGTTTTCGGATTTGCCGCTGAAAAGAATTTTAATGGCCGCAATTTTTTCAATTAGTTGCGCCGGCTTTGACGAATTTCATCAAACTTTTGTCCCGGCGCGATGCGGACAATTCTCAGATGTATTATTAGACAGTGCAGCGATTCTGCTGGCAGCATTGCTCTGCATCGCAGTTTCCGAAAGAAAACGGGCAAGCGCGTCGGCACGCGAAAGCAAGCAGCGCAAGAAAGTCGGACGCCCACATGCCAGGAAAGCCGTGCCGCAATCGAACGCGGCTAGAGGCAGAGCAAAAACTCACAAACACTGAATCAGGGTCAATCCAAAACTGCCTGAACAGAGCGCTTCGCGAAAAGATAGTGGCTTACGAACCATTCATTTCCGCCTGAATAGCCCCAGAGTTCCGCACAGGCCATCAAAAACAAACGCCAGTAAATCCACCAGCGCCGACTTTGAGCTTCTCCATAACAAGAAGCAAGGATTGGCATCAGACGCTCCTTATTTTCAGTCATGTTCAGGAGCCAGGCATCAGCTGTTTTTTGATAATGCCTGCCGTTTATGACCCAATGTCGGGAGAGTTTCAGATCCTTTTGGAAATAGCTCAAAAGAGAGTCTGAAGGCATGGTGCCGCCGGTGAAAAAGTATTTCGTCAGCCAGTCATTCGGGTCCGAGCTGTCGTAATGATATGCATAGTCTTTGTGGGAAAAAATATGAACGAACAAGCATGCAGATTCTTTCATCCAGCCGGAAATTTTTTCCAATAAAAGCTCGTAATTTTTCATATGCTCGAACATTTCCACTGAAACAACACGGTCGAAACCCTCAAAAGTCCTGGCTCCGACAGCAGTTCTCGAGGAATATTGACTTGAGAAAAAATCCCGTCCGATTAGGTTTATATCGCCGGTAAAAACTCTGAGATTATCTAAACCGGACCTTGCCGCCTTAGCTTCGATAAACTCCCTTTGAACCCGCGAATTTGAGAAAGCAGTGATTCGCGCCTTCGGGTATTTTTCGGCAGCAAAAAGAGAGAAAGCTCCCCATCCGCAGCCCAGATCAAGAATCTCCTGACCATCTTGAATGTCGGCCCTCAAACAAGTCAATTCAAGCATGGCTTTTTCCGCGCCTTCGAGATCCTTTGCAGAATCCCAATAGCCGCAACTATATTTTGCATGCGGACCGAGCACAATCTCAAAAAACTCGGCAGGCACTTCATAATGCTGCTGATTGGCGCGATCGGTGGCGATTGCAATCGGCATTTTCCTGAGTTCGGCAACGAAACTCGAAATTCCTTTGTCGTCGTATTTAGCACTGTCGCGCTCCAACTCACGGAGCTTTTGAGCCAGCATTCGCCTGATACCGGCGCGAATCAGCCACTCAGGCAGAGCACCGCGTGCAATGATGTCGTAAAGCAAAATCTTGCTTTCTTTGTCCGGGCTGAATGTACCTGATTGACTTAGACTGCCGTTCATTAACTCACCCTCCGAAACCAGGGAATGAATGCGCTTGTTCGTTTTTGATATTCAGAATAGTCACTGCGCGTTTTTAGTGAATGCTCTTCGGCGGGTTTAACACCAGTAACATTCAATAGAAGATGCAGAAGAAGCAAAGGACAAAAGAGTGTCCAGATTCCATAGGGGGAAGCCAGTGCAAAAATGGAAAATGAAACAGAAACCATCCATTCAAAAAAGTAATTAGGATGGCGAGAATATTGCCAGAGACCGGACTGGCAGCTAAGCCCCTTATTTGCAGGTTCAGAGGCGAAGCTCGATAGTTGAAAATCGGCAAGTGCTTCACCGGTAATCGACATAAGACAGAGCAATGAAGCAAGGCAATGGATTACTGAGATCTCCGCAGCGGAATCCGCCATTACGGCTGCTATCGGCGCGCTCATCAGGACCAAGACGAAACCCTGCCAGAGGAAAACCAGCAACATTTTCGCATCCGGATGAGCTCCAAACGCCGTTCTTAGCTCGCTGTAGCGGGGATCCTCGGTCGGATAGCTTTTTAGAAAGCGCAAACTGAGATGCAGGAACAATCGCAAACTCCAGACAGAAACAAGAATCGCCAGAAATATTTGCCTTGCGCCGAAATTTCGGCAAATCAGCAAGTAAAGCAGCAAAAGAATCGAAAAACCGGCAGCCCAAGCCAGATCAACTATACCTGCATTGTTAATCAAACGAGATATCAACCAAACAAGAAACATGATTGATCCCATAGTTGCAAAAGCAAGAGCAAGTAGAAAGAGCAGGCTCATTACTTGAAGCTCCTGTTCAATGATTTATTATTTGGACGGCTATAAGTAAGCTGCAGAGCAGAGATATTGCGGGAGTAGAAAGCGGCCTGGCAATACTCAAAATAATAATTCCACTTTCTCCTGAATCTCTCATCAAAACCCAGTTTCTCAATCTGACTCCAGTTATTGTTAAAATTCTCCTGCCAGATTTCCAGAGTACGCACATACGATTCGGTCAGATCAAAAAGATCTACAGGGAAAAGATCTCCCGACTTTCGCATAGCCATATTGACTCGGTGCTGAGACTGCAGCAAAGACCCCGGGAAAATATGCTTTTGAATGAAATCGACATTCTTTGCAAGTGTTTCGTATCTTGAATCCGGGCAACTGATCAGTTGAAGCAACACAATCCCATGAGGTTTTAGCAAGGAGTCGATTTTTGCAATATATTCGTCGATATACTCTTCACCGACGGCTTCGATCATTTCAATGGAAACAATTTTGTCGAATTTACCTTCAAGCTTCCTGTAGTCCTTTAGTTGAAGCTCGATAAGATTCTGCAGTTTCTCCCTTTTGATCAGCTCCGCCATGTAGGAATACTGCTCTTCTGAAATTGTGATTGCAGTTATATGGGTGCCGTAGTTTTTAGCTGCATAAACACTGAAGCCGCCCCAACCAGACCCTATTTCAAGCAATCGCTCACCCTCTTTCAAACGAAGCTGCTTGCAAATCCGGTCAAATTTATTGATTTGAGCATCAAACAAATTTTCAGCGGCATGAGTAAAAAGCGCCGAAGAGTATGTGAGGCTGCAATCAAGAAATGATTTGAAGAACTCATTTCCAAGATCATAATGCTCTGAAATATTGGATTTGCTCTTGAGTTCGGAATTGCGGCGAGTTCGGTGCAAAAGCTTGTTCACTAATCCAAGAAGATTCAAAATGCGGCTGAGATTCTCGGATTCGTTCAAGACCGGACTTTGTTCGTTGTTATCCAGAAACCAGGTTATAAGGCCCCGAATATCGTCAATAAGACAGAGTCCGTCTAAATAAGATTCCGCAAGACCGAGATCGGCATACAAAAGACAACGTGTAAAAAAGTCAGGATTAAGAACTTGCAATTTCGATACAGGCGCTCCTTCTGCTGCCCCGAAGCGTTTGCAAGTGCCGTCGGGCAGCTCCATTTCAATAGCGCCAACTTTCATTTGCGACAGAAGCGCAAAGATTTTTTCAGAAGCGAGCTTATTCAGCACTTGAGGAAACTTGCTTTCTATCGAGACCTTTGCTGCACTTTGCCTGGAAGCAATTTTTGTTTGCATATGCTTAAACCTTGTGTTTAGTTAAATACGGTGCTTCCCGATATTTCAATGAAATGTGCGGGTTCATCAGATCGCTTTGTTGTTCCGGATTCTCCTCTTTACGCCTGTGCGGTACTTTCTTCAGGAAAAGCAGAAGTGCATGATAATGAATCAAAAAGATCACAAAGAATGTGGAAAACGGATAACGAAGAGTAAAGCGCAGTAACTCGCGATCACTGAGAGGGTTTCTTCGGCAGTTCATCACGGCCGACAGAACGGGGGGCTTTCCACTTGTGCTTTTCTCGAGGTCCAAAGCACTCGCAGACCCAGCAACGGTATCGATTCGGATCCTCATTTCTTGGCAAGGCATTCCGATATCAAAGGCGAAATACTGATCGAGTTCCGTGAATGGGGAGACATAGAAATTCTTTTTTTGCAATGACTTAAAAGAATCAGCACCGTCAAAGCGGATTAGATAAGCCTTTTTCTCTGCGAAAGTATTTCCCACCTCTACTATGCAAGAAATCAAATCTTTTTCTTTACCGTAACAATAGAAAAATGAGACCGGATTGAATACATATGAAAGAAAGCGGAGATTGGTCAATAGATAAATTTTATCAATCTCCTTTTCGACGCCGTTTTCAAAAGCGAAACGACGAATTTTGTCCTTCAAGCTAAGCTTCCCGCTCTCCGTTTCGGCAATCGGAAAGTGATCGCTCTCCTCAAATTTATATAGTGAGAAAAAGCTGCGCGAGAAAAGAACAAAGTCGAATGACTGCGCTTCATCGAGATCCAGGTAAAACATGAAGTGCTTACGTTTGAAAGAATGCATTCGCGGTTGCGTCCGAGAATGATAAATTTCACATTCATATAGACAGGAATTCACAAACTTACAAGACTCCCGCAAAGAGTATTAGCGAGTTCCAGAGCCGAACAGAGCGCGTCCTCATGAAAGCCGTAGCGAAAATAACTTCCGCAAAAGTAAACTTGACTTGCTCTCTGATTCAGAATGGGCAATTCCGCCTGTGCATTGAGCGCATCGATTGTGAAAAGAGGATGCTCATAAACAAAACTTCGATGGGACAGTTTTTCATCAATTAAATGCTCGGCATTCAAAGACACGAAATAATCCTGCTTTTTGGAGACCCCTTGCAGAGAGTTCATCCAATAGTGTGTGGATGCTCGCCCATCCTTATCGATCAAATAGTTCCATGAGGACCAGCAAGGACGAGCCGCAGGCATAACAGCTCGATCACTGTGCAAAGTAACATTATTAGACTGGTACTTAAAGGCTGAAAGCAAGCGACGCTCGTCTGCGGAAGC
>JAIEPM010000536.1 GCA_019748395.1 Candidatus Obscuribacterales bacterium | reverse complement strand
GTTTGAGCAATTGTCTCGCGCATAAGCCGGAAGCAAGCAGTGAAGCGAAGATAGAACCACCGCTCACCCCTCCGACACGGCGAAATTTGTAAATACCGGCCGCAGCGCATCCCAGCGCTGCACCAACTCCGGCAAGCACAGCTGTGGCTCCGCCACTGCTGATCACAAGATCGTATTCAGAAGAATCTTCAGGCGGACATTTCTGACACATTTTTCTCTCCTGATTTTCGAAAAATGGAGATTCCTTTCGGAAAAAACGAAACAATACAAGTTAGCAAGCCAGGCAGTCGAAGCGCAGGGCTTGCGATAACTAATGGGGTAAAACCTCAATCCAAACAAAAACAGTTTCACCCTCGATAACGGAGTCCAGCCCTCTCATTCGGGAGCATTTCGAAGCAGTAAATTTCAAGCAGCCAGGGTGTTAAAGCGAGAAATTACCATTGAGTGTCGGGAGAATTTATATGTGAATCCTGCACAGTCCAGGTAATACAAAACAAGACTTCGCCAGGGGAACAAAACCACTGTATCGCTCACTTTTAGGTCACAAACAAAGCTACGAATTTGCGCAAGAATATCCAGTGAAGAGCAAAGCAATTGGCGCAAAGCAATCAGCGTATCACCCCTGTCGTGGCGTAGGGGTGATGCCATGCTTCACCCTGTAAAGGTCTTGCCGCTAAACATTAGACGAGGGATCACCGGGAGCAGGCCGGTCGTGAAGCCGGGCGCCGCATGGCAGCGCCCATACGGGTGCTTGCAGGGCTCCACGGTCTTACGCATAAAACTGCAAAAGCTTCCACTATCTCAATTAGTAGCTAAAGCAAAAAAGACAACAGAAGCGAGCGGGGGACTGAGATAGTCCAGCACGGCTTCTGTTGTCGCGAAGTCCGAAGACGACGCTTAGCGATTCTTGCGAACGGCTTTCACCCGGTGGAATTCGCCGTCATGATGGTAGATGGCGATGCTGCCGTCCGAGCAGAGCTCGATACAGACAGAAAGCTTGTTCAGGAAACGCCACTCTTCGCCGGACGCACGAACCTGAGCGGCGTTCATCGAAAAGCCGAGATTTGCCTCCGGCACCAGCCGCTCGCAAATCGAAATCGCCTCATCGAAAGTCAGCTTCTCGAGAAATTCGATGTGATATAGGTCGCGAGCGTATGTCATCGCCGCGCCCACCTTGTCCAGATTTCGCTCTTCACGCATGAGCTCTGGTCCTAAAATACCTGATTGAAACACGAACAGTTCGAATCACTCCCGCCCAAGAGGAGATCCGGCATATAGCCGGACCCCCTCTCGATGTCGCTCGATGCGCGATTTGATTAGGCGGCGCCGACGAGGTCCAGATACTGACGGTGCGTCACGAAAACGCGCTCGTTGTTCTGGTAGCGAATCGGCTCGCTCAGCGACTGCCAGTCCCGGCCGGGCGCGACGTTACCCATGTGGCAACAGGTCAGGGGCAGGCTGCGGGGTTCGCCTTGCGGCAGGCAGATGGTCCGTTCGTGGCTGTCCGACGGGCCGTCCTTGACGCTGTCCGTGCCGAAGAGGCCGTGGTAGATATTCTCGCCGGGAACGATGACGGCATCCTCGATCGGGATGAACTGCCGGATGCCTTTGACTTCACGGATGACACAGGTGCGGTTTTTCATAACAGTGGTCCTTCGTTGGATAGTGAAATGAAACCGAGAGCGCTTGCTCTCGGTTCGCCTGGAGGGTTTTAGAAACTCGCGACCGGGATTCTGCCTTAGCAGTACTCGGAGGCGATGCGCTCGGCTTCGCGCAGAGCATGGGGCTTGATGATGCGACCGTCTTCGTTGCGGTCGACGGCGCAGCACTTGCCGCCGGTGAGCGCAGCGTTGAAGCGAGCGTCGTCCTTGTTGTCGTGGGCGCTGAAAACGCCGTGACCGTGCTCCTTGCTGGCGGTGACACAGTAGTGGGTCACGGACTTTTCGTCGTGAGCCAGACCGCGGACAACCGGCAGCTTGAAGGCATCGAGTTCGGCGCTGAGAGCAGCGAAGCTCGGGTTCGTGCCCTGACCGCAGGGGTCGACGATGCTGTGGGCGGCGACGGGGAAAATGGCGGGAATCTGGTAAGCGCCGCCTTCGCTGGTGTGACGGGCTTCGTGGTCGTCGACGGCGCGGCCGATGCGTTCCAGCGTCGAGAGAGCCGTGGAGGTCTCGAGCGACTGGCGGATGAGCTGGCCGGCTTGCAGGCGAGCAACGAGGGTTTCGATGCGGCTGCGGATGGCGGCGGCTTCCTGACGGACTTGGTTCTGGTTGTTCATAGCTTTGCCTTTCAAACTGGGGAACAGAAAAAGAAACACATACCATCACGAGCCACACTGGCAGGGATGGATTTGACTTGTAACTTAGTTTTGGAGACGCTTAGAGCTTTCGGGTGGATTGGATGGAAAAGAATGATCTGACTCTAATAAACCAACGCCCAGGCGTGTCAAGCCTCGGGCCAAGCACCCCAGCAGAGGAGGGCAGCTGCCCGCAGGCAGCCTCCGCCGCTATGTGGGGGATCTAAACCGCCGTCTGTGGCGGACCACCACCACAGGTGAGGCTTCGTAGAAACACCAGATTATCGCCTGTTAAGATTAGCGCAAACTGAGCAAAGACAACGGAAATGTCTTCGATTAACTTAGCGCTATCGCAGCCGGAATGGCTTTGGGTTTAAGTGAGATTTGCCTGTAGACGGGTCTGAAACCTTCAGCCTCAGCATAAGAAAGCACTTTCGGCACATCACGCTCAATTATCGCTCCGGCTTTTTCAGTCACTTCATCCTCAAACGGAATATCGAAATCATTGGCGCCATAACGAAGACCCTTAAGCGCATTGGCGTTTTGAGTCAGTACTGAGGTGCGTATGAACTTGATGTTGTCGAAGAAAATTCGACAAAGAGCAATATGCCGAAGGTACTCTTCAGAGCTTATTTCATGCCCGCCGAGCTCGTTGTTGTAAGGCTTGTATGTCCAGGCCAGAAAACTGAAGAGCCCGCCCTTAGTTTCGTCCTGGAACTTCCTTACTGTATCGAGGTGCTCTAGCCGCTCTTCAATGGTCTCATCAAAACCAATCACCATTGTCGCGGTGGTTTTCAGTCCTGCTTCAAGTATTTGTCCTTGAGCTTCCATGTATTCCTGAACCGTGTATTTGAGCGGACTGTGTCGCTTTCTGAAAGAATCAGCAAGAACCTCGGCACCACCGCCGGTGATCCATCTGACACCGGCCGCTTTCAATCTTTGCAGAGCTTCCGGCACTGAAATGCGGCTGACCCGGGCAATGTAGATGAGCTCAACAACTGTCAGAGCATAAAATTCGATGCTGTCGCCATAGCGTTCACGAATCGACGAGAAAAGATCACAGTAATAATCAATTTTCAGCTCCGGGTTGAAACCACCATTAAAGCCGAAGAAATCACCGCCAATTTCAACAAGCTCATCGATTTTCTCAAATATCCATTCTTTCGAGCGCACATAGGTGTCATTGGCTCTGGGCAAGCGATAGAAAGAACAGTAGTCGCACTTGGCCACGCAAACATTGGTGTAGTTGATAATTCTCATCAGCAAATAAGTAGCCGAGCCAGGCTCATGAAAGCGGTCTCTAACAATATTTGCCAGACTAATCAATTCACTGTCCGAGGCATTTTTCCAGAGCCACTTAGCGTCATCAACGGAGATTCGCTGCTCAGCTCTCAGCGACTGCTCTATATCTTGAAATTGCCTGTGCATTTAGCGCGCCCTCTTAACTTGCAAGATCTTAGTCCAAGAGGCTTTTACAGTTACAGGAAATGCTCCTAGATGAAGAAAATCCTGCTTATTGTTTACTCAAGCGGGAAAAGAGGAGTTTTCCGCGCTCAAATTGTTAAGCGGCGCTAATTCACGCAACCCTCTGCGAGGCGCGCCTGCGTGTGCCTACCCCTCCTCCGGGCAAGAGCTGTGCCCACGCAGCTTGAGCGGTCAGAGCGCAGACGCTAGGGTCATAACTAGTTTCAATTACAGATTTAAGACAACCCCAGGTACACAGAAAGGCATTTCAACAAGCAAAAAGAAGGGATTTTCGTTTCGCAACCGCGAACTGAAAGGACACGCAATGCAGGCGGTTTCCAGGGAAGCCTTTCTCTGCCGCCGGAAAAGAACGAATGTATTTTTTCAAGGAACCCGACCATGAAGTTCGACAAACTCGAAGTCATCGAATCCCTGCTCAACGTTCGCTCGAAAGACCGCTCGATCCGTCGTGCGGAAACAGTCGAGATCGAAGTCGAGCAAAGCGCCTCCAGCAAGAAAGCCCTCGAACTGCTCCTGCAAGGCTTCGATCAGGCCTCCCGCTACAACATCGAAGCAGCTCGACGCGCATTCTGCGAGGCGATGGAAACAGCCCGACGCGACCGTGACGGCTTCATCGAAGCCGCCGCATGCCTCCATCGGGTGCAGCTTATGCACACGCAGAACAGCCCGGCAGGCTCGCAGCAAAGCTTCCTCAAAGATGCTCTCGAAGTCCTCGACTTCGACATCTTCGCGCAGGAAAGCAAGCTCACGGAGTCCCGCGCCAAGCCGGAAGATGCCCGCCCGATCATCCTGCCGCGCCTGGCTCTGAAAGAGCTTCTGCAGCACACGCTCGCGCAATACGACCTGCGACAGCAAAGCATGGGCATGGCCGACTCGCTCTGCTACTTCGAAGAGCACCTGAGCAAGGGCAACTTCGTATCCGCGGAATCCGTCGCCCGCAGCGCCGAGAGCAACGCCGAGAAGTCCTTCGGTCGCGACCACTGGTGGCATGCACTCAGCCGTCTCTGGCTCAGCCGCGCCTGCCGCCGTCAGGGCAAGATTGCCGAAGCCGACAAGCTGGCCGCATCGGCCGAACAGGCTCTGCTCGAGTGGACCGAACTACCGCTGGACGAAAGCATCTTCAAGGACGAAGTCCGCAAGTGCCGCAAAGCCGCCAACCCGGTCAGCTAATCAGAACCGGTCGGCAGCGCCCGAAAGAGCTCGAAATGATTTCGAGCTCTTTCACTTTAAGCCCGGTCTATTCACGCGTATAGTATGACAACGGGCAATTTTTGATTTACCGGGTTCCAAAGCATCTTGTGCGCTGA
>JAIEPM010000487.1 GCA_019748395.1 Candidatus Obscuribacterales bacterium | reverse complement strand
GTGCTGATTTCGGAGCAAGTAAATACCTGGAGTATTATCAACAAATACAATGCCGGTTTGCTTTGTCAAGCCGAGCAAGAATCTACTCAAAAAGCTCTTCAACAATGGATTTCCATGGAGCCTGTTTGCAAAGACGCGATGAGAGTTGCCGCCCGTCGTTGTTTTGAAGAAGAGCTCAATCTTGAATCCAAATTGCAAGCGTTCATTGATACACTTAAGGCTCTTTTGTGAGGATGCCCTCTTGTCCGAAATGGAATTATATTCAAAATAGGAATTCAGTATATTGACTCGGTTAGATCGGAAAGTTCCCGTAAGCATCATCATTCCAATTAAGAATGAGGCCGGCAATCTGCCGCGCTGTTTAGCCTCTGTAAGCTGGGCAGATGAGGTTTTTGTTGTTGATTCGAAAAGCACTGATGCTTCAATTGAAATTTCCGAATCTTTCGGTGCAAAAGTTGTTCAATTCGAATTCAATGGGGTCTGGCCCAAGAAAAAAAACTGGGCTCTGGACAACTTGCCTTTAAGTCATGACTGGGTTTTCATTTTAGATGCCGACGAAGTTTTGCCTCCCGAAGCCGAAGCCGAATTCAATGCGATTGTGACGGCACCTGTTAATCCGGAATCGGATGCCATCGGCTATTGGATAAATCGCCGGATGATGTTTATGAACAAATGGCTGAAACATGCTTATTACCCTAATTGGAACCTCCGACTTTTTTTGCATAAACATTGTCGCTACGAGAAATTAATAGATGAAGCCACCGCCAGTGGTGACAATGAAGTCCATGAGCACGTAGTTGTGAACGGGCGAACGGAGAGACTAAAGAGCGAGATGGAGCATTATGCTTTCCCGACTGTTGAAATATTTGTGGAAAAGCACAATCGTTATTCTAATTGGGAAGCCCGCTACACTCTCAGTCAAGCGAAAAGGCAGCAAAATTCGAAGAAGCTCGATAATAAAGAAGTCCGGCTTACCCGCCGCTTGAAAAACCTGATGCAAAGCATGCCCTTTCGACCACTTTTGCGCTTCCTTTATGTTTATATCTGGCAGAAAGGGTTTCTAGACGGTATTGAAGGCTATTATTTTGCCCGTTTGCACGGGTTCTATGAGTTTCTAACTGTGCTTAAAATCTATGAGTTGAAAAATTCTCCCGCAGCCCGCAAATCAGACTAAGCTCAAGATGTTGCTCGAGTCCGATATGCAATAATCAGCTTGCGCAAATACTGTGTAAATAACGATTTTTGAGGATAGCTTCATGTCTGAAACCAGCTCATTGCCTTCTCTGCATTCTCAGGTCAGCGATGCCGAGTGGCAGCAGAGAGTAAATCTGGCGGCTTGCTATAGAGCCGTTGCCATGTATGGCTGGGATGATTTGATCTTTACTCATATATCTGCAAGAGTTCCCGGCACCGAGCACTTTTTGATCAATCCTTTCGGCATGTTATTTGACGAAATAACGGCGTCCAGTCTTGTTAAAGTTGATCTTGCCGGTAAGAAAGTAATGGAGAGTCCATTTGAAATAAATCCGGCCGGATATGTTATTCACAGCGCAGTGCATGCTGCTCGTGCCGATGCTGAATGTGTTTTGCATTTGCATTGTGCAAACGGTGTTGCCGTTTCCAGCCAGAGACATGGTGTTCTGCCGATTTCACAGCAGTCCATTTTTGTTCTTTCTTCACTTTCATATCACGACTATGAAGGAGTAGCATTGAATGAGGACGAGAAGCCGCGCCTTGTGGCTGATTTAGGCCAGAAGAGCTTTCTGATGCTGCGCAATCACGGATTGTTAACTCTAGCTGCATCTGTGGCTGATGCTTTTTTGATGATGTACGTTTTTGAAAGCGCTTGCAAAATTCAGCTTTTAGCTCAAAGCGGCGGCGCTGAGCTCATTAATATAGACCCTCGAATCATTGCCGGGGCTCAGGCTCAGGCTAAGGAAGTTACCCGCGGCATGGGCGGCGCCATCGCCTGGTCGGGTCTTTTGCGTAAGCTCGATAGACTCGATTCTTCTTATCGCAATTAAGCCTCTTTCTTTATTTCTTTTTTTCGAACTTCAAAGATGCTGAGTTTATGCAGTATCTAAGCCCGGTGGGATGCGGTCCGTCGGGAAAGACATGTCCGAGGTGCGCTCCGCACTTGTCGCAGATGACTTCTGTGCGCACCATGCCGAAGCTCGTGTCTTTGTGTTCGGTGATTGGGGCGTTTTCCGTGGGTTTGTAAAAACTCGGCCAGCCGCAACCTGAATCGAATTTGCTATCGGAAGTGAAAAGTTCTGCGCCGCAGCAAACACATCTGTAATCACCGGCCTGGTGATTGTTCCAATATTCGCCGGTGAAGGCCGGTTCTGTGCCTTTTTTTCTGGTTACTTGATACTGAACAGGAGTGAGTTGCTTTTTCCATTCGTCGTCGTCTTTAACAACTTTATCGCTCATGTTTTTATCCTTTGTCTTAGATACTGAACTTTGCTTTTGTTTTTCAGCCTTTTTTGCAGTTGTTGAATTTTTGCTGTCTGCTTGCGCCTGAGGAAATCCGCTTAGAAAAATAAGTGATATTGCCGCCAATTTCAGTTTTGAGTTCATAAGGCTTCCCTTTTAGACACTAGCTAAAACTCTAGCAGAAAATTTCGACACTCGCCCCAGCTGCTATAATCTCGCCAGCAGCGGGGGATTGAGATGGACAAAAGGAGCCCGAACCCGGTAAATATAGTCATGGTCGCCGTTATGACCGTGGCAATTGCCCTCTTGGTGGTTATGCATGCGGATCCCGCGCAAACCCTGATCGGGATGTTGCTCGGTGTTTTTTTGATGGTGGTCCTTGTGAATGGCGGCAAAAAACGCATTCTGGAGAAGCAGCTTGGTCCGCAATTGAGAGCCGAAATGGAGAGCGGGCAGCCCTTTCGGGCAGAGGTTACTGAGTCGATTTTGCGTTGCGTGAAAGAAGGACGAAAGATTGAAGCGATTAAAGAGCTTAGAGAAATTAGCGGCTTGGGTCTTAAAGAAGCAAAAGACAAAATCGATGAGCTTCACTTTCGAATAAGCAGCGGTCAGCATCTAGTGGCCGGCATTCAGGCTCCAAGTTCCCGAGTTCTTTCGGTGGATGCTGCGCCGGAGCTTGTAGAACTTGTACGTGCCGGGCATATGATAGAAGCCATTAAATTTCAGCGTGATAAAACCGGAATGGATTTAAGCTCCGCTAAAGAATTTGTAGACCGAATCGCAGCTGATCTCAAGCATGAAAAACGCTGAATCTAGAAGTCTGGTTTCTTGAATGACTGACAGCCCCTCCGATTTTCCATCCGGATTTGAGATGATTGAACTGCTGGGAAGCGGCGGCCACGGTTCTGTCTATAAAGCCTTATCCACTCTTACGGAGCGCATTGTTGCGCTTAAAATACTGAACAGTGATGCTTCTGATGATATGCGGAAGCAAATTGAGCGCATTCAGGCTGAGGCTAAAATTCTTGCTCGTCTAAAACATCCAAACATTGTCCAGGTTTTTCAGGTTGGAATTACTGAAAGCGGGCGGCCTTTCCTGGTTTTTGAATATCTTGAAGGGAAGACGCTGGCTGAGTTCATAAAGGAGCGTGGAGGCAGGCTCGATGCCGGTGAAATTCTTTCGATCTTCTCACCGCTTCTCGATGCTCTTGGTTTTGCGCATGAAAACGGATTGCTGCACAGAGATATAAAGCCGGCTAATATCATGCTTCTTGAGGGCGATGAATCCGAGAGCTTTGCAGTTAAGCTCCTCGATTTTGGCATTGCTCGTGAGCTTGAACTTTGCGACCCGGAAAATCCGGGATTGACGGAGACTACGCTTCTATCCGGCAGTCCGGCCTATATGAGCCCGGAGCAGTGTCGGGGCGGTCGCCTTGACACGAGTTCAGATCTTTATTCTTTGAGCTGTGTGTTGTTTGAAGCACTTTATTCAAAACCTCCGTTTGTCGGCGATTCCGACTTTGCTGTGCAGTATAAGCAAATTCATAGCTCCGTAGAGGAACTGCCCGAACTGAAAGCCGTCTCAGCTGAACTCCGCAAATTTTTGACGAAGGCTCTATCAAAATCAGCCTCCGAACGAATATCCTCGGCATCAATGTTTAAGGAGCAGTTGGAGCTGGCTCTGGCTCAGAATCAAAGCATGAAACTAAGCCGTCCATTGTTTTTCGTTTTGCTCTTTTCAATGGCTTTTGTAATTTCTGCAGTCGTTTTCAAATCCACAATGGTTTCGAAAGAAACTCCGATAAATCACCCTCGTACCGGAGCTGAGGAGGGATATATGAAAGGAAGATCTCCTGAGCGACATTTGCTAAGTCTCTGCTCTCTTGCAGATGATGACCATGTAAAGCTCTTTTCCGAGGAAAATGCTGCAACGGTTTATTCGAATATTGACAGGATAATTAGCGAAACCGCTTCCAGTCGAATCTTGAATTATCTTGCCCGGACGTTGAAAGTCAGAGTTGCCTTGAACTTAAAGCGTCCTCGCGCTGAGCTTAACTCATTGTTGGCTAATGCTCTGGAGAAAAGCCGTCTTGCTGATGCTAAGGACTCTTTTGAATCTGCCGAAATCTATATTTATCAGGGGAATTTGCTTCTTTCAGACGGCAAATATCAGGAGTCGGAAGGCTTATACCGAAAGGCAATAGCGCTCTGTGAGAAGGTGAAATCCTCGGAAGGAATGAAACTGCAGCTTCCCCCATTGTTGCAGAAGTTCGAAAGTCCATATCTTGAGAGCAGTGCTCGGGAAAATCTGGCGCTCAATCTAATTAAACAGAATAAGTATGAGAGAGCCGCTGAGCAAGCTTCCCTTGCTGCCTGTGATTTGGAGCATGTCAGTTTTTCTTGTGGAATTAATGTGCGTTTGATTGAGCTTAAAGCTTATGAACTGACTGGGCGTAAGAAGGAGTATGATGCCTTGCTGGCTGATATCGAAAATAAATTAGCTTCTGAAGATATAGCTTTTCTGAAAACTCCGGAAAGACTGGTGCATGCTTATAATGCAATACAGATCGGTTAAGATCTTTAATGGGCTTAAACCCTGGACCGAGGGCGATTTGGGGAATTTTACTTAGGAATT
>JAIEPM010000167.1 GCA_019748395.1 Candidatus Obscuribacterales bacterium | reverse complement strand
GCGGGCTGGCGAAAAACTATTGGACAGGCGCTCAAATGCAGCATTAATAGCAGGCAAATCGGCCGTGGGCGCAAGATCAAGAATAAGAAAGTAGTTCACGAATACCATGGTTCAAGAATACATCAGACAAAAGCTCTTGCGTAGACTCTCTTTTCCAAATGAATTGTCTCTATTAATCTGTGTTATCTTTTTGCACGGTAATCATCCGCGGGCGGACTGTTTTAAGGTCATGAACGATGAAACTGTTTCCAGCGGCTTGAGCAAAACTCAGACTCTCTTTTTCTGGCTGAGTGCTGCAACAGCAGGGCTTTGTGCCTGCATATATCTTGCCAACTGGCTGGCGGCACTGTCTTCACCATATTCGATTGCTTTTGAGAGTCCTATGTTGTGGACAGCGCACGCTCTCGGTCAAGGACAGAACATCTATGCATTAGAGAGGCTATCGAAGGAGCCCTGGCTCGTCACAATTTACCCTCCAATTTATCTATGCTTTGCCGCAATTCTGGTCAAAGTCCTTGGTGTTCAGTATTTCTGGCTGCGGCTGGCAAACATGATCTTAAGCGTCGGAGTAGGAGCGCTGCTCTTCCGGATAATGAGATTAAGCGGTAGTTCTCTAGCCCCTTGCATTTGTGCTTTGACCTTTTTCTTTAGTTTCGGGCGAATTGCCGGCGAGAGTTATTCGGCCCGTCCTGATTTTCTGCTGCTCTTTTTATCGACGCTCATGCTTGAACGCTTTCTGCTTGTCTTCACCAATGAAGAAAAGAAAAATACCTTCTCTAACTATTTGCCTGTGTTGATTCTAGCCTTAGCAGCCATTTTTACAAAGCAGCAAGCAATCGTTTTTGTAGTCTCAATTGCAATCTTCCTATGTCAGAGCGGCAAAGCGAAGCTCGCCGGAAAGTTCATGCTGCTTTGGCTTTTGGGTATGGGGCTCATCAGCTATATTTTAGACCTCTCTTGCGGAGGCTATTTTGCTCATCTAAGTTTCCTTGCTGCTACGAAATCGGATTCAGCAGTACTTTTGAGCAATTTGAGCAGCCTTGGTGTCGACTGGTTGAAATTGTTTTGGGCACTGCCGGTAGTACCGCTTGCCGTTCTTGCCATAAAGAAGTTGGATGGAGTGAAGTCTCTTCCTTTTATATTGGTGAGCGTCTCAACAGGATTGTTCCTTTATTCTATGGGCATTCCAGCCAGCAGCACAAATCATATGATGTCGGCAATTCTAGGTCTATCCTGGTGCCTGTCCATCTGCCTCAGCCGCCTACCCGCGTGGCTAGGAATAATCGGCTTAATAACAATAGCTGCCAGTTTCAATCATCTTGCCGATGAAGCTATTTACAGACCAAAGCTTTTGCCGATAGCTCGCAGCGACGCAGCTAAATTACTCAAAATGGATCTTTCTTGCAAGCCTGTACTGACTGACGATCTTTATTTGAATGTGTTGACCGGCTCGAATCCGGTAATCGTTGATTGTGCAACTTTTATGAACGTCTGGACTGCCAGGGGGAGCGGCTTAGAACCCTTACTGAAAGCCATTTCTGAAAAACGTTATGCAGCAGTAATTATAAATTCGAATGACAGTAGATCATCAGGTGCAAGTGCCTGGTGGCCGCAAGCACTAATCGATGCTGTAAGATCGAATTATCACAAGGTTGCAGAACTTCAATGTTCCGGTTGGAGCCTAGATTTATTCATTGCTGACCTTGACCATTGAATGTTTGCGGAGGTAACTGAGTGTTTAACGATTTCAGCAGAGCTAACTCTGAAAAAAACAATAGCTCTGCCTCATTAGCTGATTTTTCTGCGGTTGACGCAAAGAAAGCTGAGCAGATGTTACTTGCAGGACAGCTGGAAAAGCTATACCTGATGCCGCTTGAGTTTGGTGGTACCGATAGTCCGGAGAACACTCTCTATGTACCAATAGGCATCGCTGCAATAAAATCGCATTTCGACAGCAACGTCATTACTCCATTGATCCGGCAAGGAATCGTCACCCAGTATAAAGCCACACCGGAATATCAGGGCTCATCGTTCATTCCAATCAGGCTGCGGCTGCAAGCCTCCAATCCTGGTGATTTTTTAACCGAAATCCATATCTGGGGTGTTGAACAAAGTGATCCTGCACTAGAGCTTTGGAAGAATCAGTTGTCCGCTCTTAGACCTGTGGAAACTAAGGTTATAGCAGCAGCTCCGACCACAATCTCTTTAGCTAGTCCGGAGGACACTGTAAGATCTTTCATTTGCGCGCATCAAAATTGGGAAACTTTGGCTGACTCACAAGCACAAAAGCTGGGATTTGCGGCTGCATGCGAAATCGCCGTCAAGGACTACCATGAGATGCTCTCTTGCGTCTGCACATCTTCAGTCCAGCCACAACCGATAGCGTTTGGAGTTCCGCCGAGGCATCACGCAGATCTGGAAACTATTCAATCTGTCTCCGTCAATGGCTTGAATGCCACAGTTACTACTTCATACCTGAATAGCATCGGTTTTGAATCTCGCCATGAGTATTGCCTTACACAGGAGGCTGATGGTTGGCGAATTTTTTCAGTTTTATATCTCAATGGTGACGAGAAGCTCGAATGTCTTTAGGCTCGATTGGAAATCGACCTTCCGAAGAGTCCTTGGACGATGAGCCGACTAAACTTTCTTAATTCATCAAACGGTTCAAATGGGCTAGATTCCTGTCAAATGGCTCAGCAATATCCGAGCAGCAGCTCGTCTAATTGTCGACATCCCTACTTGTAGACCTTTTCACCCGTTAACGATACAACAGCACGTATTGCATACTTGTCGTATTGTCGACCAGTCGTCGTTTCTACCTATCGAAGAGACGTCATGTTAATATTCAAATTCTCCACTGGACAACCCGTCCACAATACGACAGGTGCACTTTCGGACATGTTTTACGTATAACCAGTCATCGCTTTGAACCTGAGACATGCTAGCTTGTCGACCTGTCGAACTCACAAATAGGGGTTAAAGCCAAGGCAATTCCTGATCTTTTGCTCCAAAAGTTCAGGAATTGCCTGACTGTGAGCTTGGTTGAATGTTTGCAAGAGCAGTTTGCTGTATGGTATTCGAGGCGCTTGGCAAACTATGGAGAGAATGATGGGGCGAAGAGAAAGAGACATTTCAGCCACACTCGAGCGGGCTGCAAGCGGTCCGGTGGAAGATCCTCTGACCTTGCCGCCCGGTGAGCAGTTTCTCACCAGGGGCGTGCTTCTGCGCAATCGGCGGCAAATCGTTACTCTAGCGGTGATTTTGCTTGTTGTGGCTTCCCTCCTCAGCTATTTCGTGAAACCGAAGGCGCCGACCGGAGAACTTGTTTCGCCTGCCCAAGAGCTGCCTGGATTTTCGGCTCAGCTTCCCGGAGATAATTCACTGGCTCAACGGGTTATGACCTCATACAGCCTGGCTTTTGTATTGTTTGAAAGTCCTTATACGGCTACCAATGTACGGGCACTCGAAAATGTCAGAAGCTGGGCACAAAACCGCTTCCAGACAGCCCCTGACTTTCTGCACCCGGTCAGCATCAAACCGGAACGCGAACCGAATGACACCATGCTCGGTGCGCTTGGATATAACTTATTTGCGGGCGTTCGCTACGGACTTCAATCCGCAGTGAGCGGCTTCTTGAGCTCTAGAATCGCCGATTTCCACAATGATCCAGCTTACAAAAGTTTCTCGGAGTCATTCTTCGAAATTTACGGAAAAGATAGTGAATCCGCAACACTACTTGCGAAATATCAATCAGACAAAGCAAAAAACGCAATTGATGTGTTTCTGTGGACAATTCTATGGGGCACCTGCATCACCGGCTCTCTCATCTACGTGGGTCTCTCGCCCCGAAGACAGCGCTATGAGCGAATAAGGCATTCTCTTGTAATGACTTGGGCACTAGTAGCTATCGGTTATGGTAGTTGTGCCTGGATGGAGAATTCAATTCCAGCCTTCATGTCGGCGCTGGTTTCGGCAGTGGTGGCACTATACTTTTTGAAACCAATCATTCTCTTGACCAGGCAGGACTCGAGCTTGAAAGTGTTTTTCATAAGGCTTAATTCACGCTGGTTGGCGCTCTCTGTCTGGGCAACCTACAGTTTGTTCGCTATGGCTGTTCTGACCTGGATCCGCTGCTCTCTGCCTGACAGTACAGACCCAGTTTCTATGCTGCTTTCAGGATTTTCCGGCAACTTCCTCTATGACCCCGAAGAAGGGAAAAGACAGGTTGCACGCATCGTTGGCGCTATCTGGGTCGTGGTATCAATCTGGTCATTCATGCAGAAAGACAAAGATGCAAGCGTTATGGACGAACTTGAGGCTGAGCTGAGGTCGCTCTAGATCGTCAAGATCCCCTCAAAATGATCACTATCGATTTCCAGATAAATCAAAACTATCTTGTCTATTCACTTCTGAGAGATCGGGCTCTTAGTGATGCGGATAAGGCTGCGCTTCAAAGAATTCGCGAATTCAAGAACTTCGCATGGGAGCAGGACCAGGAGGCTTATCGCCTCTTATCCAGCGGTCCAAGCGAACACGCAATTTTGACTAAAATGAATTTGCAAGACATTGCAAAACGCAGCGAAGTTCTGCTGAGCAAACTTGTTCAAAATAAGACCTTTCTTGAGCTTCAGAAAGAAACGATGCAAGCTCTTGATCTAATCCGGGCCGAATGGGAAAAGAATCAGCTCAAAACTCACGACATAATGTCAGATCTAAGCGGGCTTGAACTAAAGGGTGATCACAAGGTTGTCGTCACTCATCCAGCCTTGCATCAAGGTATTAATTCAAATGGCATAATATGCTGGACAAATCGAAATGACTGGCCGAATTACAACACAATCTATATTTGGCACGAGATACTGCACAGCTTCCTTCCCTGCGGAGATATTGAGCATGCGGTTATCCAGTTCCTATCGGACAACGAGTTGCGAGTTCGCCTGAATGGCGGAAGCTATCCGCCCTTTGAAGGACATCCAGAGCTGTTGGAATTAATGGGGGGTGGCAACGATTCGTGTAAAATCCAGCCATTTTGCTCTTTGAAAGCAGGCTGGCTCATCGCCACTGCA
>JAIEPM010000472.1 GCA_019748395.1 Candidatus Obscuribacterales bacterium | reverse complement strand
TTTGCAAGGAGTCAGCTTTTATGCCTTTATCTTCCGGCGCCTTATCTTGCTGAGCAATGGACTTTTTGCTGCTGTCGTCTGAGTCCGGAAGTGATGAAAGCGGTGCTAAGCCTTTGTCTATGCGATCGGCATCGTCATATTCTTTCTTTGCTCCATCTTTATCGCCCAGTTCTTTCATGCAGTCGCCCAGCTTGCGGTGAGCATCGGCACGCTTGGGGGCCATCACGATAATGTCCTGATAAATACTTTTAGCCTCGATAAACTTGCCTTCTTTAAACAGACCTTCAGCTTCGCTGAGTTTCAGCTGCACACGGTCTGCATCAACCTGCTCCAGAAAGCGCGCTGAGTTTGCATCTCCAAGTCCGGCGCCGATGCGATACCATGATTTAGCTGAGTTAGGATCGCCTTTCTTTTCGTAAGCCCGGCCGAGCAATCCTGGATAACGTCCGTCTTTGGTGTCTTTTCCGAAAAGCTCTTGTAATTTAGTGATTGCCTCATCAAGATTGCCGCTTTCGACCATGCCTTCAAGTTCGGTGTATTCCTTTTCGCGCATGGCTTTTTGCAAAGCTTCTTTCGACTGCTCAGGTGTTCTTGCCGCCTGCGGTGTGGCAGCGGCTATTTCTGCCGGAGCTGCTCCGATGCGAACCAGGGCTTGTTTTAGATCCGGGTCGATCAGAGGGTTTATGGCTGCAGCTTTATCGTAAGACTTTTTAGCTTTCTCGTAATCTGATTGAGCTTCACGCAGGCGTCCAAGTATGTACCAGAGACGTGCATTCTCCGGATCGCCGTCAATTAATTTCTTGATCTTCGCGACGCTGTCGGCTACCTGTTCTTGCGAAGCAAGTGGGCTTCTAGCGACAGCTTGATGAAATGCTATTCTTGCTGTCGAAAGTTCCGGGCGATCGCCTTTGATTTTGAAGCATTCATTATATTCCATCTGTGCTTGCGGGAATTTTCCGGCAAGCAAGTAAGCTCCGCCCAGAAAAAGGTGATTATCAAAGCTCGGGCGGATGGCCAGCGCCATTTGCGCGCATTTAATAAGACCGTCGACCGCCGCGCCGTTGCCCGGATATACTTGCACCGCCCGTCTGTACTCCTGCGCAGCGTTATAAAGCCGCTGCATGCCCTTTGTTCCTTTTCCTGCATCCTTAGCTTTCAGAGCAAACTCCAGAAGTATGTCGCCAAGCTTTCCGTGAACTGCTGAAAGTTCTTTTTTCTGCTCCGGTGTCCAGTCGGTTCTGCCGACGGCAGATCTCAGTTCTTTGAATCCGTCTACTGTTTTGCCTGCTTTCAGCAGCACTTCGCCGAGTCTTTTGTGCGAAATGGCGTCGTCTTGCATTTTCACACATTTGCGCCATTCGACTATGGCTGTGTCGTACTGACCGCTGACATCGGCGTCATCTGCGATCGAGCTTCTGTAGGCGTAACTGAAGGGGTCTTTTCCCAGGCTTTTCAAAACTTTGTCCAGTTCGGCGTCGGCCTGAGCGTTAGCCGGGTCGATGATCATGGCTTTGCGAAACTCAGCTCCGGCTTCGAACTTTTTGCCCCTGGCTGCAAACCATTTTCCGTATTCGAGATGAGCGGCTGATAAATTGGTGCGCCACTGCGTGCTGTTGGGATCCATTTGCAGAGCGGTTTCATGTTCGCGGACCGCATCCGGCCAGAGCCCTTTCTGTCCCAGTTCGACACCCCTGTTGTTGTGCTCGACCGGTGTGGTCGGGTTAGGCGTTTGCAAGAAAACACCGCCACCGCCGCTGCCGCCGGACCGTCTTTTGGCTGCTGCCTCTGCCGGAGAATTCGGCGCTGCTGCCAGTAAAGCGATGCTGAGCGCAATGAGAATCTGATTTCTGGGTGACATAGAAAGTTCCGTCTAAGTTTCTAGTGTTCTCATTCTATCCGGCAGATTGAGAGTCTGCTGGCCTTATGCCTGTCAAGCGAGAATATCGCTGCTGAACCGGGCTCTTGCAATTTTAGTGCCACGTTGAAGTATCAAATCAACAAAGACGTGCAAGCTCATAACTCCTGTAACAGAGTTTTTAGTCGGCGTTTGAATCTCTGCTCAAATTCCTGAATTTTGCCGCTCATTTGCTTTTATGCCCAGAAAGCAGGTCTTGAATCGCTTGGTGAATTCCTGTGCTGCAGCCGCTTTTGACTGATTTTCAGATTGAAATTCAAGTCCATCCGGAAAATCGCAAAATCTTAGAGACTGAATTGCAGCAAAGTTTTGTAGAACTTTTGTGGATTCTTTCTTCTACACTTACTGAATGAAAATCAGGCAAAACCCCAGCTCTCATCCAGTTTTGGATAAGATACTATTGGGTAGATTAAATCTAAAGCGCTGCTTGTGAAATCAAGGAGGCACTGGGCTCAAAGTATTGACAAGGGTCTGTGAAACTATTAAAAATGAACTTGGCTCTTTTTGAGCTCAGCCGGGAACGAACCGGTGCATCAAGTGTTCTACACTTGAGATAAGGCTCGTGAAGATCTTTCAGATTCTTACTAAGAAATTCGCATCTCTGCTCTAAAAATTTCAGTGCCCCTGTTATACCTCTATGTCTGGAGGGGGTTTGATGACAATCAAGTACCGTTCGATCTTCACCTTAGTGCTGGCTGTGAGTTTTTCGCTGCCATCAGCATTAGCTCAAGGTTTGCCGCCGACTAATATGGGCAAGTTCGTTCATCAGCCCGGCGATGGACAATATCAGCCGCAGGCTCAGAAAGAGCGGCACGGCAGCAGCGGGTATCTTGACGTCACCGGCTGTGAAGACCACAGGGCTGAAGTCGCCAGACAGCAAGTCGTGACCACCGGTCCGGCTTACATTCTTGCCCCGCCTCCACCTCCTGGTCCTGATGTGTCTATCGAGCCGATCGCCTGTGAAGAGCCAGTACCACCGCCGGGCTTCCCTCCGATGCCGCTAGGTCTCGATTTGCCTGTATCGATGGGAGTCAATTCGGCAGTCGGCGGCAGCTGGTCTAATCGTTCGCGAGGCGGCGGAGCTCCTGCCGCCTCCGGTGGTGCAGCTCAATCCACAGGCTCTCACCAGCATTACAATCATTACGACCCGGGTGCGTTCATTCCAAAGCGCAATAACAATCCGGCCGATGATGGTGGCGGGGGCGGTGACGCCGGTTATGGAGACGGCGGCAGTCTTGGCGGAGATCCCGGCATTACAAGAGTTACCTCTCCTGCAGTGTCTAGCGGCGGCGGCGGTGGCGAGGTCGTTCACAGCGGCTACAAAGTTCGCACACCTCCACCAATCATGAGGACCGACACTTTCAGTACATCCACCAACGGAGGCACCGGTAAAGGTGCCATGTCGGCGCCTACAAATGTCGGCGGTCGCGGCGGCCGCAACAGCAAGGCTCCGGGGCTTGACGACTCTCAAGATGCAGCCGCGGCAAGCGCTCCTGAAACTCCCACGACCACAGGGGTTTTTCAGAGTCAGTCTGAAGACCTGACTTTGCCTGATGATGAATATGCCTCTGCAAACTTCAAAAACGGCAAGAATGGTCGCGTTTTGAAACAGACGATGAGACGTGGTAAACAATTAGGTAGACAGATGCTACGCCAGACAGGTGTGCCGATAGGCTTTTAAGAAGGTCCCCGGCTTCAGGAGAGGAAACGATGAAAGCAAGCAAAACAGCAATTTGGGGACTTGGCATTCTGGCTTCAGTTTGTCTTTCTCCTGACGCAAAAGCTCAGATGATTGACACGAAAGCGCGCCAGAAAGCAAGCTGGTACAACGCTCCTCGCGAGGTGCAGATCATTGACGAGCGACCTGTGGTTAGAGATTTCAGAGAAGCGCCTTCTGCACCTTCCATGATTCAGTTGCCACCGGGTCCGCAAGGATTCGGCGGTGCAAGCGGTGGTGGCGGCGGCGGTGCGATGGGTGACGGTGGAGGCTCGCCGGTTCTGCCTGCCGGCGGCATGCCTATCGGCGACGGCGGTCCGGGCTATCGTGGTCCGTCTATGGGTGGCTTGCCGCTTGAGAGAGCCGGTTTCAACCGAAGTCCTTCAAATATCCCGGCCGGCGGCATACATCCGCGTGGAGCTCTGCCCAACGGTCAGACCACCGGTGTGCATGGCTCGATGATGACACCCACAGCCCACAGTGCCGGTCCGGCAGCAGGCGCGGGAAATCGCGCCGCGATGGCGCCCGTGCGAGCCGCTACCCCGGCCGCCAGTTATGGCGGTAACTACACTCAGGCGCCGGCTGGTGCCAGCAGTGGTGGCGGTGGAGCATCAACTCGAGTGCAGGGCGTTTTGTTAAATCGTCTCAAGCACTAGAGATCTAAAACTGTGAAAGAACGTCTTGGACTGCTTCTCTTAGCTGCATTAACGCTGTCTGCCTGTGACGAGCAGAATGACGCTAACAAAAATGCATCCAGTTTGAATTCAGGTGGACGTTCTTTCAGTGTGCTGGCCGAGCTCCGCCCAAAAGCAGATCCTAATGTTTTGCGGCAAATGCAGCAAGAAGAAGAGGCTCAAAGGCAGGCTCAACTGGCAGAAGCCGAGCGGGCCAGGCAGGCGCAGGCTCAGGCCCAGAATCAGGGCAATCGGCAACTGCCGAATGTCGAGCAGGGCTCCTTTGCCGGCAACTTACCGTCGGTGGGCGGAGGCATGCCTGATCCCAACAGTCAGTTTCAGCAAACTAATCAATCCTGGTCGGCGCCTCCCGTAGCTTCAGCTCCGCCGCCTCCTCCGGCCGCTGCCAGTTACGGCATAAATTACACAACGCCCTCGCCCGGTTTCGTGCCGCCACCGCCGGCGGTGTCGCTTTCCACCTCGGCGATGCCGGTAGGTTATGGTGCTCCGCCGCCCGATTACAATCCTTATATGAATCCATACGGCTACATGCAGCCGCAGACACAGGCTCCTCCACAGGCTACGCGTCCCAAGGACAGTCTTTTCGGCGCTGCTTCAAGTGCATCTGCAAGCCGGGCCGGCGATGACGATGAAGACGCGCCCAAGAAAAAGAAAGCGGCGCCCATGCAAATTATCACGCCGACAGGTATGGAGGCTCGCTCGCCTTATAAG
>JAIEPM010000477.1 GCA_019748395.1 Candidatus Obscuribacterales bacterium | reverse complement strand
CGACGCCGATACCTCCAACCACGGGCGCTGCTTCTCCTTCGATCAGGGTTGTGAGCAGGTCTGTCCCTACGGTTTCGATAGTTTTGTGCAAAACCTCGAATATTGGTGTCTCATGGTCATGGTGAACCAAGACGCTACCGGTGCTATGGTTGACTTCGACGCTGGTGACGCCCGGGTGGCTCGCGATTGCAGATTTGATTTCGTGCAGTTTGCGTCGATGAGCTTTCGGCACTTTCAGTCTGGTGCGACCCGGACTGTGATGAGCCACTGATTTCGATTCCCGGCTGAATTTTTTCGACATTAATAAACCCATTGCCTCCCGAGCAATGTCCGAATGTTTTTGTAGGCTAAGCGGCGGGCTTAGTTAGCGGATTTACCGGCAATTTGCTTGCCCTGCGACTTGCGCTCGGCTTGCACTTCAGCCACTAGATCGTCGGCTTCTTCTTTGACTTCGGCGACAATCTCTTTAACTTTGTCGGAAACGACCAAGCCGGCTCTGATTACCTCTTTGCTGGCGGTTTTAACCAGCTTGCGTCCACCGTTTGTGCCGAGCAGCAAAAGGGCTGCCAGTGTCCAGGGGCTCTTCAAGGCATCTTTCCAATCCATTCCGCATCTCCTTAACTTAGACTTATATTCCGCAAGAAAGAAATTTGAGAGGCGTTCACAGGTGTCTTATCCTGTTTCGGCACTTCTGAATTTAAGCTCAAAGTACAAGTATATCCCATTAATATGGGATTTTTAGAAAGCCTGCTTTTCAGCTTCACAAATCCTCGTCCATCCGTGCTTTTGCGGCTTTTTTCAGGCAGTCTTCTGCAGCAGACTTTTGCCCGAGTCTCTTGAAGAGATCGCCAAGGGATTGCCAGTCTAAGCGGTCTGTTTTGTTTGAACTGTCAAATCCGGCTTTTGCTTCCTCGGCAAAGTCTTTTGCTTTTCCTAGTTCGCCTTTCTCGAAAGCCAGCCTTCCTGCTAAAGCATTTATTCTTGAGCGCTCTGCATTGCTTCCCTCTTTATATTGAGCGGCAATTTCAAGTATTTGTGCAAGCGTTTTATCTGCTTTGGGGAAATCTTTTTGTTCAATAAAAAAGCTGCAGAGGTCTCTCAAAATATTTTGTCCTTCTCTGCATGGGAGTTCTTGAGTTACGCTGCTGAAAAGGATTTTCTCCAGTGATTCTTCGTCCCCAAATCTGCCTTCCTTGTAGAGAGTTCTGCAAAGGTTTTCGTTAATTGAACAAATTGATTCAACTGCGTTTTTCTTGACTTTCAGTTTCAAGGCCTCGTTTAATTTCGCTTCGGCGGATTTTAGTTTGCTGTTCATTTCGTCTATTCGCCCGAGAATTTCAAGACAGTCCCCTTTTAGAGAGGCAAGGTCGGCTAAATAGGAACTGTTCAGGATGTCTGAGTTTTTTTTCTCTTTGCTGCTTGTTTCATCAATCATCGCAATTGCTAAAGTTGCATACATGCCTGCCTTTTCGGCATTTACGGGGGGCTGCCCTAAGTAGAGCTTTGCCAGGTTGCGATCTGCTTCAATGATTTCTTTTGTGTGCAGACTGTTATTTTCCGCATTCTCGAGAAACTCTTCCCAGGCTTTGATTCTGACTAATCGCGGTTTGTGATTGTTTCCTTTCAAACTCATGGCATAGCCGCGGTAAGCCTCGTAAATTAGCGGCGCGGCGCGTTTGCCGACCAGC
This sequence comes from Candidatus Obscuribacterales bacterium, assembly GCA_019748395.1. GTDB lineage: Bacteria > Cyanobacteriota > Vampirovibrionia > Obscuribacterales > Obscuribacteraceae > JAIEPM01. The sequence goes on along the minus strand of JAIEPM010000477.1, from coordinate 3,310 downwards.
TTTTGGAGTGCTTCTTTCTGGTTTATGATGCCTCGATAGAGTTGGGCTGCCTTTTTATCTTCGTGATTAATTCGCAAGCGAGTGGCTTCTGTAATAGTTGCATGCAGCTTCTGCCAGTTTACAGATTCATATTTTGGGGCTGGCGCTTTGCCGTAATTCTGGAATGTGATAAACGCAACTATCAGCAGAGTTGAAAGGAGCGCCGACGGAAGGAGGTGTTTTACTCGATCAGGCGTGGGTCCGGCGGCTGCTTTCTCCAGCTCTTTTGCCAGTTCGGCTGCTGAGCCGACTCGATTAGCCGGTGATTTTGAAAGACATTTATGTATCAATGCGTCCAGCGCAAGCGGCAGCCTCAGTTTCGGACAGCGAGCCTTCAAGCTTGGCGCCTCTTCAGTAGTTTGTTTCAGGATCATTGCGTGAAGATTCTCGGCGCTGAATGGGGGCTGTCCGCATAATGCCTCGAACATAACGCAGGCGAGCGAGTATATATCGGATGCGGCTGTCGCCTCCTTTCCCTGGCATTGCTCCGGGCTCATATAAGCCGGGCTACCGAGGATTTCTCCCGGCCTGCTGAGCGCTCCATTCTCAGATTGAATCAGGTTTCGGGCAATTCCAAAATCAAGAATTTTGACCTGCATGCCGGAGCTCGAATTTAGATCGCAGAGCATTATATTTCCAGGTTTCAGATCTCGATGGATGACTCCCCGGGAATGAGCGTAATCCAGAGCCGAACAGATTTGAGTAAATACAAGCAGAAACTTGTCTAAATCGAGGCGCTTGCGTTCTGCCAAATAGTCGCCAAGCGTAATGCCCTCAAGATGTTCCATGACCAGGTAAGGGCGCTCGTCGGTGCTTAGTCCATAAGCGAAAACTTTTACGATTCCGGGATGATCAAGTGAGCAACTGGTAACAGCCTCTTTCTGGAAACGTTGCAGGCTATCCTTTGATTCTTTTTCAGGATTGGCAAGCATCTTAATGGCAACTTTTCGCTCGGCCAGCGCATGTTTGGCAAGGTAAATTACTCCGTTTCCACCCTGGGCAATGGTTTTGATGATTTCGTATTGCTCAAAAGTCATAATCTGGCTCAAATCGGCTTATCCCAGCATATCAGCCGGATGACTATCCTTGTCTAAGTTGCCCGTTTGCGCGGGGATTTTAAGCTTCCGCGTGGAATATCCTTAGTGATTTAATCAAGTCCGGATAGCGCAAAGACTTTGATGCTTGAAACCGACACAATTCTGGCAATACAGCAGGCTGAGGCTTTATTGCTTGAGGCTGAAAATCCTGCTTCGGCAAATCACGAAGAGCTGGCTCTTCGCCTGGAAGCTTGTGCCAAAATTTTGCGGGCGGGCGGAGAGCGTTTGCTGGATGCCGCTAATATGGAAGCGCGGGCTAGAACTTTGCGTGAGCAACGCCTGGAAGCCATGCAGATAAGCTTTTCGCAAAATCCTGTCGATAAGCATTTGGGAAGAAAAATCGGTAACTATTTGATATCCGAGCTTCTGAACAGTGGAGCTGCCGGACGGATTTACAGGGCTTTCAATGAAGTGGTTGGAAAGACCGTGGCGGTCAAAATTCTGCGGCAGGAAGCAGTTGATGATCCTGAATTGATCAAAAGATTCGTGAGAGAGGCTCAGTCTATAGCGTCTCTTTCCCATCCCAATATAGTAAGCTTGCTTGATTTTGGTATCACAGATGATGGCTACGCTTATATGATCATGGATCTTGTAGAAGGTGAAAGCCTTGCGCAAGTTTTGCAGAGCCTCGGGATGCTCAGTTCTGAAACTGCCATTTCGATTGCTATGCAAATTGCCGATGCTATGGGCTATGCCCACGAAAAAGGCGTAATTCATCGCGATTTGAAACCAAGTAATGTTATGCTCACGCGAAATCCGGCGGACAATAAATACAGAGTCAAACTGGTTGATTTTGGAATAGCGGCAAGGCTCGAGTCGGATGAAAATGGAGCGACCATAACTCATACCGGCCAACTTGTCGGAACACCCTCGTACATGAGCCCGGAACAGTGCAGCGGTCAAAGAGTGGACGAAAAGACTGATGTTTACGCTCTTGGATGCTTGTTTTTTGAAATGCTCACAGGCCAAAAAGCATTTCCGGCCGATAACCCGATGCAAGCAATTGTTTTGCATTTAAAGCCGGACTGGGAGCGCCTGTCGCGTCTAATTAAAGCACGGCAACTATCGCCTTACTACATGGAATTCGTTAGCTCTCTTCTTGAGCCTGATGCGCAACGGCGTTTGTCAGGCATGAAAGCAGTGAAGCTGGATCTGAATAGGCTTTTGCATCGCCGGAGACCAAGAGCTTCTTCAAAGAAAGCAATCGCCGATTTAAAAAAGATGACTTCATTTGCAATCGCCGGGCTCTTGATTTGCGTAGGAGTTTATGCGTTCAGGGCTCTTAAAGTCGTGGGCTTGACCAAGCCTGTGCGAGCCGTTTCACAGGAGGAAACAGCTCGCTGGTTGAATCGTCCGGCCCCAACAAATATTGAAGTGGCTGTGTCTTCAAAACACATGGAGCAGTTCGGCGATTTTTATCTTGAAGATGCTCCCATACGTCTGACTCTCTGGAATGAAGATTTGAAGCTGGCTCTTGGTTCTTACAAAAACTGCGGATTGAAGCTGGCTGAACGTTCTCGACTTTATATTTCAGGCAATTTAGATTGGCATATTGAAGATGCTCCCTCTCAGGCTAATTATCCGGCTCTGGAAATAGACCATCTTTGCCAGCTCAATGCAGACGGCGCGCCGGAAAAACTCAAAATTACTTACAACGGCCGCCGCCCGATCATTCTGGAAAGCGGTGCACTTGTAAATGCGATTGTTTATGCTCCTCATGCCCAGCTTATTGTGGACGGAAAGGAAAGCGCACATTCCGGCGAGTTCATTCTCGAGGGCGTTGTTCAATCGGAGCAAAACAATCACTCCGGACAGGGTGGATTTGAAAGACAGAGGGCTGCCGGTCTGGAGGCTATTGGCGCCCGCAAAGTGATGGATGCTCTGGATGCGGCTGAGAACGCTAGATGAAAGGAAAAAACTGAAACGTCGATGGATATTCAATCAATTATTCAAGAGCTTGCAAACAGTAAGGACCCGGAGCAGAGGCGGCGGGCCGCCCGGCAATTGCGCGATTATCCCGGTGTCGAGAGCCTTGAGTCTTTGAAGAATGCCTTGAACGATTCTGATGCACTGGTGCGCGAGGAGTCTGTGCGAGCTCTTGGCAGAATGAATGATTCTCGTGCTCTTGAAGCTCTGATTTTTGCCCTTTCGGATCAGAGTGCCTGGGTTCGTTC
>JAIEPM010000550.1 GCA_019748395.1 Candidatus Obscuribacterales bacterium | reverse complement strand
GCAGCCATGTGCATGAAGCCCATGATCATGGTAGGTCCGCCCCAGGCAATACCGAGGATTTCCATACCGTTTGCGATGATATTGAGCAAAGCTTCGAGGTTAGCCAGGTTGTTCACGCGGACGGTGCCTGCGGTGTTAACACCCTGAATGACTGTGGCGTCTGAGCCCTGGGGTCCAATTGTACCGTTGGTGGCGCCTTGCAGCATCGGTGCAGCAGCGCTTCCGCCTTGTTGAGTTTGTGAACCTGTGTAGTTACCGGTGTTCTGATTTTGCATACCGGTTGCAGCTGTTGAATCGAATGCATCTTGTGCGAAAGCCGGCATGGAGAGTGCTACAAGAGCGCTGGCTGCAAGAGTCGAACGGACGATATTAGTAAAGCGCATAGTGTTAGCCTCCTTGAAAGGCAAGTTTAATGGTGATTGGTAAGGTTTTTAAAGTTGGAAGCTTTCGCTTTCGATGTATTAATACTATGACCGGGGCAGGTCAAAGTAAATATGACTTAGGTCATGGCCAGGTCATGATCCGATCCATGCCATTTGGCACGAGCGCCGTGGCTGCCGGCTTTCGAGCTGAGGCGCCGGACTTTCGTCGCGGACCTGGACGCTCTGAAGCCTGATCCGCCCTTATCTTTTGAAAACCGCTTCGGAGCCAGCTTGCATGCGCAGCGCTGCTCCCGGCAACAGCTCCGAAGCAAGTTCTTGTTTCATAAAGTAGCAAAGGACGCTTGCTGTCATGAGTAGCTGGCTGAGACAAACTGCCAGGTTTATGCCGCTCAGGTCCATCTTCAGATCAATTGCCAGGAAATGAGCCAGCGCATATTTGATCAGCACCTGAAATATGAGGTTGAGCGTCATCGGCGCTATGGTCTTGCCTGCTGCATCCAGTCCTGAACATAGAATCGTAGAAAATGCGCAAAGTGGCAGGCTGAATACTGATGGCTCAAGCAGCAAAGATGTACTTTTTTGGGTCAAGCCGTCCTGGCTGAAGAGCGGGGCGAGGCTGTTTGCCGAAACTGACAGCACTAATCCAGGCAGCAGGAGAAAGATTGCAGCATACTTTGCAATTTTGAGACAATCACTTTTAGCTTCTTGAGTTTTTCCTGCGCCTGATTTATGTCCGACAATTACTGCGGCAGACATTCCCAGCGCAAGCAGCGGAATCATTGCCAGCGTTTCTTCCAGTTTCAATTTGACGGTCCAGGCGGCCTGCAATGTCTGATCAGGGTTCAATTCAAAGAGTAATCTGTAGAAAAGAAACTGTGAAAGAAGCAAGCCGAGTTCCGCCAGAACTGCAGGCATAGCCAGCTGCAGCAGTTCTGAGCAATATTTTCTGAATTGAATAGCAGCCGGCTGTTGCTCTCTAACTTGTTTGGGGAGTTCTTTCAGGATTTTTTTGAACTGCTGAATGCCGAAAATTAGAGCAACAGAGACTCCGATGTCCCAGCCAAATGCAAGTGCATTCAAGCAATGAAAGCTCTGGAAAGGTGAAAAGAATGCTGAAAGCGAAAGGGCATTGCTGACTGCCGCGCATAAAAGCCAGAGGTAAACAGCCTGCCGCGTTTTTGCAAGTGAGCGGAATATTGACGAAAGGCAGAGCAATACTATGAAAGACGGATTGCCGAGCGAAGTATAAATTACATAGCTGCTGCTTTCGGAAAGCAAGTTTCCGCTAGCGCCCAGAAATTTCAGGAAATCGGCAGCCCAGAATATAGACAGAATCGTCGAAAAGATGCCGATCGCCCCTCCAATATAAAGGCTCGCTGCGGCATAGTGCCTGCAGTGTTCAGGCATCGCGGCACCGGCTGAACGAGAGACGAATGAGCCGCATGCGGTTGCAAGACCACTGCCTATGACCATCAATAAGAAAAGCAGCTGATCTCCCAGACCAACAGCTGCCTGAGCTCGATTGCCCAGAAACGACGCCAGGTACATATCCACAATCCCGACTGTTGAACTGCTAATCATTGAAAATGCCAGGGGAAAGAAGAGGCTGAGACAGGTCTTTAAGAGCGGAGCACTGCTGCTGCTTTGCAGCTGCATGCAGGCGTGCGAGTTTGAACCCGGAATGATTCCGTGTGACATGAGCTTCTCCTTTCCGGAAAAACTTGCCTTAGGGCGGTTTTTCTGGAACAATTTTGAATACAACAGATTTGTGTGGTAACGTTACCACGTCAATGCGTGGTGGTCAAGTTCAAAGTCGTTATTAATCCCTTTTGCGATCATATATAAGGAATCGAAATGGCACTGAGCTGGATGCAGGTTCTAAATGAACATAGTGAATGGCGCAATGATCAGGAGATGCTAGCCTGGCTCGGCTCGCTTACTTCGGCTAAAGATCTCCTGGAGCTGGATTCTTCAGACCTGCAGCTTTTCAAAGAAACTCTCAGTAAAATACGCCGACTTGTTTATGACAGACACTTTGGCAAAGCGCTTGATCTTGCCTGGCTCAATCAGGAGCTCTCCGCCTCCAGTTTCTTCATAGACTGGCCGCCCAGCGAAGCTTCCTTGCCTCTGCTTCGAGCCGGAACGCATGATAAAAGCTCAAAAGCCTGGCTTAATTCTTTGCGCTCAGGCATTCTTATTGATTTTGCCTCAGACCTTGCCGGCGCCCTTGCTGAGGGAACTGAAATTTCAGTGCAGCGCTGCGAAGGGCTTTATCGTGACAGTACTGCTGAAAAACTCAGCAGTGTTCCTGATATAAGCAATGAAAGCGAAGTGCCATGGCGACAGGAAATTCCGGTTTTGCTGGAAAAGGAGCTTGATGCTGACGCTGAAATTCAACGCTGCGCCGATCTTTTTCCGGCAAGCTCTCGCTCGAAATACTGCTCGGACAAGTGTCGTTTCAACACCTTTCAGATTGTCAAACAGCTCAAAGATCCATCCTATCTGGCTGAAAAACAAAGGCGCTACCGCAAGAAAAAATCCTGAACGGCTCTTGCGCTTTTGAATTAGTTGCCTCGGCTTGAGTTTTTGCTTGCGTCGGCTTTATTCAGAACAACTTTGTCGTTCAATTTATTTTTCAAAGCTTCAACTGCTTTTGCCAGCTGAATGTCTTTGAGATCTTCAGGTTTACGAACAGCGGCCGGTCCGTCAGGATCAAGCCACCAGGGACCTTTTCCATCCTCATAGTCTTTTTGACTTAGTTCTACGGCGATGTCCGGTGCAATCCCCTTTTTGTTGATGTCGGTGTCGCTTGGAGTTAGATAGCGTGCGATTGTGTAATTGACACCGCTCAGATCTTCCAGAATTTTAATGCCCTGTACAAGTCCTTTGCCGAAAGTGGTTTGACCGACAAGAATAGCTCTGCCGTTGTCTTTCAGTGCGCCGCTTGCAATTTCAGAAGCGCTGGCACTGCCCTTATTGATCAGCACCGCCAGTGGTTGCCTGGTCACCGGGTTGCCGTCTGAAACCGCAGGTGTTTTGTAGCCGTCTGCATCCACTGTCGAGACGATGTTGTTTTTGCCGTCCAGAAACATATTTGAAATTTCAATGGCATTAGTCAGCAGTCCGCCCGGATTATCTCTGAGGTCAAGCACGATAGCTTTGGCTCCGGAAAGCTCTTTCAAAGCATCTTTCATTTCTTTATCTGCTTGCCTGGAAATAAAACTGGTCAGTCTGATGTAGCCGACTTCCGAATCAAGCATTTTTGCGCTTTGAATTGAATTGATGTGAATCTCGTCGCGCACCATTTTCATTTTCAAGCGCTCGCCTTTGCGAACAAGAGTGAGAGCCACTTCTGTGCCTTTTTCTCCCTTGATGGCTTTAGCTGCTTCTTCTACTGAAAGACCTTTTGTAGATTTGCCGTCAACTTCGGCAATCTCATCGCCTGCCTGCACTCCCGCATGGGATGCCGGTGTGTTGTCGATTGGTGCAATCACAATGATGCGTTGACTCTTGTCCATGCCGATTTGAATGCCGACACCAAACAAGTGAGCGTCAATTTGCTGTTTCTCGTCCGAGAATGCTTCCTTGTCGAGGAAACGCGTGTATTTATCTCCCAGGCTGGCAAGCATGGTTTCTATGGCTTTGTGCGCATCGTCCAGGGTTTTCAGCTTGCCGTCATAGCGATGCTCCCAGCGCTTCCAATCTTGATCGTTGAAGTTCTGGTCGTAGTATTCATTGGATATGATTCCCCAGACCCGCGAATAAAGGTGCTGCGGGTTCACAACATGCTGTGCAATCAGCTGCCTGCCACTTTTAGGTGACACGTCGTCAGCTCTGGATATGAGGTTTGCACCGCCAAGGCTTATAGACAAAACAATGGGGAGGCTCAGTAATACTTTATAGCGGAGTTTCTTGCGCATGGTGTCTAAAATGTTTCCTGCCTTAACGACCAATCCTGATGGCTTTTCAGCGAATCTAAGAAGCATCATAACAAGATTCATGAAGCTTCCGCCAAGAGGCTGAAAACCACATTCAATGTACCCGCTGCCGGATAAAGCTAGACAGTTAAGCAGACTTTCGCCGGTTTTCAGGGTGTTAATATAGCTTAGCCCCGCGTTCTCAAGGTGTGACCGGGGTTTTTACTGGTTTGGCATACGGAGTTTCTGCAGTGGAAAAAACAGCAGCTGATATCGGCATTTTCGGTGGTTCAGGCTTTTACAAATTGCTTGAAAATGCGGAGGAAAGGACAGTCGAAACTCCTTACGGAGCACCCAGCGACAAGCTGATGCTCGGCACTCTGGGCGGCAAAAGAGTTGCATTCTTGCCCCGTCATGGTGCCCATCATCAGATTCCGCCTCATAAAATCAACTTCCGTGCCAATGCTTATGCCATGAAGTCACTTGGAGTCAAATACATTGTTTCGCCATGCGCGGCAGGCAGCCTGCAAAAGCATGTTGAACCAGGCGACTTTGTCATTTGCGATTCATACGTTGATCGCACAAGCGGTCGTATCGATACTTTTTACGATGGACCAATTTCAACACACGTTTCTGCAGCCGATCCCTATTGCGAAGGTCTGCGCGATCTTGCAATCAAAGCTGCCAAAGATTGCGGC
>JAIEPM010000090.1 GCA_019748395.1 Candidatus Obscuribacterales bacterium | reverse complement strand
GACATGGCAGTGTCAAGCTTGATCATACAAAGAGAACAAATGTCAGCCATATTGTATCTTGTAAACGTATGCGAAAAATGTCAGTAATATTGACAGATCCCCAAACAGCAACGATAATAATAATTATGCCGATCGACCAGCTTACTCTCTACTCAAGAATTGGCAAGCGACTGCAAAAGCGGCGGGCTCAATTAGGTATTACTCAGGTTGAACTTTCGCAACGGATAAAGATGAGTCGAACATCCATTGCGAATATAGAAGCCGGAAACCAAAACGCACCGATCCATATAATTTATGATCTTTGTATTGCGCTGGACATTAGCCCAATCGACATTTTTCCTACAATCGAAGATGTCACTTCGTCAATTGAAGTTGGCGAACAAATTGCTGCCGAGATGACCCAAGAAAAGCAGAGCAAAGCCGCAATGATTGTTCGAAACCTGGTCCGCAGTTCAACAGCAAGAGGAAAAACTGGTGGCAGCAAAAAGTAGAGCCGAAAAACTTGCAACCAAGATTTGGGAAGAGTCCGGCAAAATGATGCCAGTCGATGTAGTCAAAATTGCAACCATGCACAAGATTCGCGTCCACACCGAAGACTTAGAGGATGATGTATCTGGCATGATGGTTACATGTGAGGATGGTTCCGTTTCAATCGTGGTCAACAGTGGTCACCACAAGAACCGCCACAGGTTTTCTATTGCGCATGAACTTGGTCATTACTTCCTCCATCGAGCTATGAGCCCAATCTTTGTTGATAGCAATAAGGTCTTTTTTAGAGATGCTCGGGCTGCAGAAGGAAACAACAAGCAAGAGATAGAAGCTAACGCATTTGCAGCGGAGCTTCTTATGCCAGAAACGAAAGTTAGGCAATACTTCCCCTCATCTTTCTCTCTTATGGAGGTCGAGCAGCTGGCTGACGATATTGAAAAAGTTGCAAAGAAATTCGGAGTTAGTTCCGCTGCGCTTTCAATTAGATTGCACCGTCTTGGAATTTTGGTGTCGGCAGAGTAGAGTTCGAATTCTCCGAAGCTCCTTTGCCTTTTGAAACACTAAAGTGCCCTGCCGCCTGTTAGGAGCTTGCTGGTCCCGAAATATTGGATGCCCGCTTGTAAAACCTCTCTATTTGTGACATTATTAGCAGACATGTTCGTCTCCCGCGCCGTATGAGAGCGTCCGCTGATGAACGTACCAATGATCATTTTGATTGCTTAGGACAGAAAGATGGCTCCAGAAACACCTCTTTCAATACTCACGCAAGCGGAGCAAGAGCTGCTTTCGCCTGATTTGACCAACCCGATAGAATATAGAAAGAGCGGACTCAGCTTGAACCACATAATTGGATGTCCACTTGATTGCAGTTATTGCGTGAGGCATATCTTCAATAACTATGAGATGAAGGCACCAAGAGCATTGCTTACGGATGAAGAAGCCGTCGAGAGGTTAGTGAATCACCAATATTTTCAAAACTCGATAACGCCGATTCAGATATTTAATCGTGCCACCGATCCATTTTTGCCGTCCGTTAAACCGCATACATTGCGCGTCCTAGAATTGCTCAACAAACGCGGATTGACAAATCATGTGCTGGTAATTACAAGGTGGAAGGTCGAGCCGGATGACTGTGTCATTCTCAATTCATTCGAAAATATTAGAGTCACCGTCCTCGTCACATACTCAGGGATTGATAATGACAAAATAGAACCAGTAGACTCATCAATCGCTGTCAGCTCGCTCCGAACTCTTTTTGAACATTCGCGGCGATATAGATGTATTCTTTACTGGCGCCCAATAGTGCCAGGGTTGAATGACACTCCGGAACATATAGAAAGAGCCAAACAAGTTGCAAATTTTGCTCATGCCACTGTATTTACGGGACTGTTTTATCGAGATGAGATTGCGGATTATTATCGCACCAATGGATTACCAGAACCCTATGACACAGTCGCGAGACGCAAAATACTTCCTGAGGAACTTGAGAATAAAATCTTGGCGCACTTCGACGATTTGCCAGACTCCAATACACCTCTCTTCCGAAAGACCTCTTGTGCGGTCTCATATGCACATGAACTACCCGACTACAACGGACACTACGGAATCCGGGAATTGTGCGACATTTGTCCAACGTCACAACTAAAAAGATGTGCTGCAGACTGGAAGGTCCCTGACGCCAAAGTAATTGCAGAGCTGACAAACAAGCTGGGCGCTACATCAGAAGCAAAAATTACTGATCGGGCGGTTGTTGTCTCCGGTCTCGATGAATCTCGGCGATACTACATGCAGCATAGCTTAGGTTACCAAATTCATGATGCTGCCAAACCTCATAGATTTCGCCAGCATGGGCGAGCTGCTATTGGCTGGGATGAAGAGGGTGAGGAAAAATAATGTGAGTTCAATACTGGTACCAGAAAACGTTGTGATCGTTGACGTAGAGGGAAATGGGCAATCACCCCCGGACATTGTGGAAATTGCAATCCTGCAATTTGGAAACGGAATTGTCGAATTCGGTAATTGCAAGAACTGGCTTCTCAAACCACCTAAGACAATTTTGCGCCGAGTATCCGAAATACACGGAATCACCAATAAAATGGTCGCGAATTGTCAGTGCTGGGACGATATCAAAGCTGAGGTAATTGACGCTCTAAAGGATAACTGGATTGTTGCTCACAACGCCAGAGTTGAATACGACGTGCTGTGTCGGCACCTTCCGAACTTTGAACCTTTTGGCTTTATTGACACGTTACGTTTTTCCCGCACAATCTCACCAACACAATCCAGCCATTCACTCGACTCACTTTTGGATCATTTTTCTATTGTCTTGCCAGATACTCTCGGTCCCCGGCACAGAGCTTCCTGCGATGTTTTCGCAACCGCGCTTGTATTTCAAGCGCTTATGAGAGAATCAGTTTGCCACAGTTGGGAAGGACTGTGCAAGCTGGCATGCGATCCAAAACTTCCCTCAGGACTTGGAGTAAGACAGGAGAAGCTCTTTTGAACGCGATACGAATTGCTATCACCGGCACACACTCCACGGGGAAAAGCACCTTCTGCAATAGTGCTGCGGAGTCCCTCACAAAAAGAGGCTTCAAAGTTGGGCGCGTTTCAGATCTTGCGACGGCTGCAAGGGATCATGGATTCCCTATATTGCGCGAGCACACGCACGATTCTACGTTGTGGATCATTACTCAAGGAATTGCTAATGAATTAGTTGCTGCTTTGTCAAACGATGTAGTAATTGTTGATAGAGGTGTGCCAGACGCACTTGGTTATTGGTTAGCTGCGCTGGAACATAGAGGTGAAACAGCCAAATCAGATGAGTTAACGAGAATTAGTTCGATTGTGAGAGCACATACAAGTTCCTATCATTTGTTGTTCAACACTGTTCTAAACCGCGAGTTACCGCTTGGTGAAAACCAGGAACGAGACAAAGATATGCATTTTCGCGAATCTGCCGAAAAGCACATTGTCAGCACTCTTCAAGAAATTGGTGCTAGCCCAATTCCACTCAACAATGGCGGCATTGAATCTGCAGTTGATCTGGTCGTAGCACTTGTGGAACACAATAGAAATCAATCAAACCCATCGGTGTGATTCGTATTCAAATCTTACTCAGAAGAGTGGAATCAGGCGCTACTTTGCTTCAATGAGCTGCTCTGGAACACCAGCATCTTTCAGGAGTCGGTATAAATCAGAAACTTTTTGTCGGCCGTTTGCGCCTTTGGAATAAGTGAATATGACCCGCTGTTTAGCTCGTGACAGCGCGACGAAAAACGTGGCATTACCCTCTGCACTGCTGCTCGGATAACTCCACCAGGAATCATCGTCTAAACCGATAAAAACCACTGTGTCATATTCTAACCCCTTGCTCTTATGCACGGTTAATAAGGGTATCTGACCTGCTGCTTCAAAGTAATCCACGAACTGATTCCAGTCGGTAGCATTTGAAGCGCATGCGGCAGCGTGCTTATAAAAGGCGTCCACAAAAATTGCATAGTTGTCTTTGTTGGTCAAATCAGGGAATGCCTCACGTATAGTTTCTTCCCCGAGGCAATCTATGACAGTCTCAAAGAAATCACACAGTCTCGTCGCGGCATCGTCAAAGCGAAGAAAAATTGGTTCAACTCGATCCAAAATGGAATCTAAAGAGGGACCGCTAGAATTATTTTCACTCGGTGAAAAAAGTACGTCTATAACTTCAGAGCACAATGTCCAAGCTCTCGGAGTTCGTTTGCTAACAGACAGTCGAATAAGCCCAGCTAGGAACTGAAAAAACTCATCAGAAAGGAGATCTTGCATCGTCGTTTTTCCGAGCTTTTGCGCTTGATTGCAAATCTCAATTCCAGCATGCGAAAAGGCTTTTGACAAGCTTGCGTGAAAGTCGTCAGGTTTCTGGCGTACTAAGATTGCATAATCTTGTGGTGCCAAGTTGCGAGCTGATTGATCGGCAACAAGCCAGTTTGCCAGATAACTAAACTCTGAAGAAGGGTCCTGGAAATTCCAAATCGCAGCAACGTTTTCATCAATCAACGGTAAAGCTGCTGAAATGGTTTTCTGGGATCCAGGTTCTAACTCTAAAGCCAGGCAGTTTTGTATTCGTACCAGTTCCGGCGCAGAGCGATAGTTCGCCAACAACGTGTGTTTGGCAGCTCTAAAATCCGTAAAGAACGAGCTAAATGAATCTGGTTTTGCTCCAGCCCATACCATTATCCGCTGCTTGTTGTCGCCAACAGCCGTGACTGCTGCCCCAGTGCACTGTATTATTGTACTGACCAAGTCGTATTGCGAAAACGTCGTATCTTGAAACTCATCAACGAAAACAAATTGGTACGTTAACTGCAAGGCCTTTTTCAATTGCCCTTCATTCCTAATTAGATACTCCGTTAGTCGGTTGAGCATCATGAAATCAGGGGGACGACCGAACAATGTTTTGTACCAGTTCTCCGCGACGAATGCCGATAGATTCGCAGATCCCGGAGTTCCTAATTTGTATGTCCCAAAT
>JAIEPM010000201.1 GCA_019748395.1 Candidatus Obscuribacterales bacterium | reverse complement strand
GTCGTGATGGCATGCCCATCGAGGAACTCGGTTTCTACAATCCCCGGTCTAAAGAACTCAAACTTAACTTAGAAGCGGTTAAAAAATGGATCAACAACGGCGCCCAGCCAAGCGAGACGGTGGCCAGTCTTATTCGAAAGGCAGAGGTCGCTTCGTAAGAGGACGGGGACGCGGTCCCAGAATAGTCAGCGACTCAACTGCTGCTGAAGATCTGGCTGAATATGTCATCTCAGTTCTGGCCCGCGATCCAAATGCAGTTCAAATTGAAAGAAAAGCTTTTGGAGCTGGGCGTGCCCAGCTAAGCGTCACTTGCGATCCTGCCGTTACAGGCAGATTGATCGGCAAGGGCGGACGGACTATAACGGCCTTGAGGCAGCTTGTCAGAGCAGTCGCCGGTCGTTATGGCAAAAGAGTCGATATAGATATTCCATTCTCAAATGACTGATCCGGACCCAAAAGACAAGCTGGCAGAAGTATTAGTAGCTAATAATCTGGTCTCTCAGGCTCAGATCGAGCTTGCTGTTGCCGATCAGGATATTCATGGACTTCCTCTGCAAGAAATACTCCTGGTTCGTGGCTGGATAACAGAAGAAAAGCTCTATGAAGTAGCGCCCTGGCTCAAAACGCCGGGTAAGGCCGGGCCGCTGGCGAAACCTACCACAAGCGGCGGCTCCTCATCGCAGAGCCAGGCAAAAAGGCCGGGCGGCTCAGATTCAACAAGTCCAAAATCAAAACCGAATGATTTGCCGAAGGAGCCTCCCGCTCGGCCTGCAGGAGCGCCCGCAGTTGTTAAATCGCCGGTCAGCTCAAACCCTGAAGAGAACTTGAAAGCCTACAGAGAACTTATGAAAAAGGTTCTTTCGGTGGACGACAAACCTTACTAAGCAATTCAAGGCTTTTGCCGAGCTGCAGCATTTTCGGTAAGAGCCTCTCGCAAATAGAGTATTTTCTTGCGTACATAATGACTGTATGCCAGGTTCATTTTCAGACCCAGCTCTCCATCAAGAAAACCGCCCCTGCAAATGTAGCGATAAAAAAAAGTCCAGAGCGGATGCAAAAGCAGATTCAAGTAAGAAGCTTTGGAGCTCTTGAATCCGGATCTCAGTGCTTCCTGCGCGGAAAGACGAGCATATTTCTCGTGAGCATTTTTGAACTCTTGGATGTCCCGATATGAAAGATGTAGTAAGTGATTCTTGAGTGTCGTGACACGACCGTTCAACTGCAGTGATTCATGCACCAATCTGTCGTTGAAACGTCCCATGCCGCGACGGAAAAGACGCAATTGGGCATCCGGATAAAAGCCACCATGGGCGATGGCGGCATCACCGACGAACATCAGGCGGGCAATCTTGAAACCGTCGAAGTTTTCGCAGAGGTCCCCAGAAAGCAGCTGTTTTATTTCTTCAGCTAATTCAGGGCTCAAAATCTCATCTGCATCAAGGCTGAGTATCCATGGGGAGCTTGCCATTGAAAGTGCCATGTTTTTCTGGGCGGCATAGCCAAGCCAATCCTGATGTTTTATTTTTGCTCCATGCAAGCCTGCGATTTCCAGAGTGCGGTCAGTCGAACCCGAATCGAGCAAAATAATCTCGGAAGCCAGGTCTTTAACAGCTTCAAGCACTCTGCCAATCGTGCGCTCTTCGTCTTGAGCGATTATTACAACCGAGAGCGCCTGCACAATGATTACTTCCTGCTAAAAGTAATTCTGTTTGATCGATAATCCAGTTCGTAATTGTAGCCGCCGCTTGTGAATAAATCGGCGCCGAACTTAGGATACTTTGCTCCTTGCTCTGAAATCTGGCAGCTTACATTGGGACTTTCCACCGGACCGGCTTTCATGCGAATGCTGGTGAGTTTAGGTCCGGGAGAGCGTTCTTCAGGCGGCACCCAACCGGCTTCTCCTCGCATCGGACCTTCTCCAGGAGCCTGTGTTTTGACTTCCGCATCATCAACTTTCAAACCGGCCGATTTTGCCTGCGGCACAGTAAATTGGACACCGCTGCTTTGCGGATCAAAGAGCATCTGACAGGCACGACCGTTTACCAGCACGTTTACCAGAATGTCTTTACCGTCTCTGCTGAAAGGCAAAGACGCTAAGGCCCCGGCATTGGCAGACTTGCGTTTTAAATCGATGGTCTTATGTGCTTCGTCGACATTGACGGTAAATGCATCGAGATAGCTTGTGCCGATTCTAGCCGCCGAGCCGCTGTCATCGACTTTGATTGGAAAGTTCTTGCGGGTTATGCCGCCGATGCATAACTCGACGCGCATTTCGCTGACACCCTTCTCCGGTGTAATTGCCAGTGCCGCGAGTTGCTGCTTGCTGAAGCTGGTGCTATCGCCATTTTGGTCGAAAATAGCTCTTGTGTTTCGTCCGTTTATGCGAACATCAACAACATTGTCGCTGCCGTTTTTGCGAAAGAAAACACGTGCCTGTTCGGCACCTTCTATAGTTCCCTTGTCTTGAGAGGATGATGCCGACGCGCTGCCGCCTGACTTGCTGCCCCCGTCGGCGTTCATCAGCGCAGCCGTGATAGCTGCTTGCTTGCGTTTTTCGTATGTCGGATCAACTACTTTTAAAGCTGCAAGAGCTTGAGTACAGGCTTGCGTCCCTGGAAATTTTTCAACGCATTCAGCATAGCGCTCGCCTGCTTTTTTGAAATCACCGCGATAATGATAGGCAAGCGCGCAGTAATAATAAGTATTACTTTCCCAGGGTGCTGCTTTTATAGATTGCTCGAAATAGCGAAGCGCATCGGCATATTTTTTTTGCTGGAAGAGCTTGATACCGGCATCGTAATACTGGTCGGCAAAAGCCGGAGCCGCTAGCAGTGAAAAGGTCAGTCCAAGAGCGACAGAAGCCAGGGCAGTTCTGGGCATTGGGATTCATCCTCACTCGTAAACAGCGTTAGTACAGCTTAGCCGATTTCCGCTTTAAATTTCCAACAAGTCAACGAGTTGCAGTTTTTGAGCTTCCGATGTGCCGAAGCAAATTTCCATGGCCTTGGCATCTCGATAAAGCTTTTCCATCGGGCAGTCTTCCAGAAGTCCGCTCGCTCCAAGCACTTGCATGGCTTCGGCACTTTGTTGCCGAGCGACACGAGCTGCAAACCACTTGGACATCGAAGCGTAAGTCGAGAATTTTTCAGGCTCAGCCTCCAGGCTCCAGGCAGCGCGAAGCACTTGCATGCGTGCACCTTCGGCTTCAGTGCAGATGTCTGCCAATTTCCACTGGATGCCCTGGAATTGACCGATTGTCGCTCCAAACTGCTCGCGGCTGCGTGCATGCGTTACGGCCAGATTCAGAGCTGAAAAGCTGAGACCTACTGAAGAGGCTGCCAAAACCAGCTTTGCAATATCCATAGCAAAGAGAGCAATCTTCTCGGCAGCGGCACTCTGAATCAAATTATCTGCACTCAGGCGCTGATTCTTGAATTCGATATTGTTGGCATAAGCCGAACGCAGTCCCATGCGACGAATGTCTGTGCTGCAAACATACGACTTTTCAGTTAGATCGACAATTGCCACTGCCAGCGGGTCGGCCGAATTTTCCAGATTTTTAGAGAGAACTAGAGCCAGTCCGCAAATTTCACCGTTGACTACCCAGCTTTTCTTGGCATTCAGCAAGTAAGAATCGCCATCTTTCGTTAATTGAGCAAGCACCGCTTTGAAATCAGTTCCGGCAGTTTCTTCTGAAAACGCCAGGGTTGCAAGCAATTCGCCTCGAGAAAGCAAGGGCAAATAGCGCGATTTTTGCTTGTCGCTGCCGTATTTTTTGAGCACTTCAATAGCCGCATAATGACCGGCAAGACTGAGTCCGAGTCCCGGTTCGTGCATGCCTAATATTTCAGTGAAGAGACAGGAGAATGTAAATGGATTGCCCTGACCGCCGTATTCGGTAGGCACTGAAATGCCGAGATATCCCTTCTGTCCAAGATCTTGCAAGAACTCTTTGAGGCAGACTTCGTGCGATTCCAGACCCTTAACAATAGGTGCGACAGTTTCGCTTGCAAAAGCTAGATACTTTTCACGAATAGCTTCCTGAGCAGAACTTAAGAAGGTGTTCACGGTTAATCTCCTGGAGTGTTCAATTGGCGCTGATTTTAACATCAGAGAGCGGCTCTGCCCTCAGCCTTCCAATTGAGTTAAGAGATGAGTTTGCGTTACGAAGCTATACAGCAAGCCCGGCTTTTGGAATCTCTAGTAAAGATAAAGGTGAGATCGGTTAGAATCGGCATTCAGAGCAATCATAGAAGCATAAACATGACAATGAGACAGATTTTCGCCGTTGTGGCCGGTAAGCTTAGAAGAATGACCGCTGGTCTTAGAGACAAGCCGGACGTGCAAATAGACGATTACGTGCTTGAGCATTTTTTGCTTTATAACGGGCTGGTGGGTTCGAGTCCGGAAAACCAGCCGTCATTCAAAGAAGTTCGTAACGACATCGTTCAATCCATAAATGACGGCGATGCGCACGAGCTGGCGATCGTACTCAAATTGCCGCCGCTCTGGTGGGAAGACCGTCTTGAAAAAATCTTTGCTGAAATTGCGGCGATTAATAAAGAAGGCGCAATCAAATGCTTGATGGCAAAGCGCCCGGATTCAGATATCACCGGTGATACCACGCCCTTGAGTCACAGTAACTGGCAAGTTCGCTCTAACGCCGCTCGGATGCTGGCATTTTTAGACCACAAAGCTGCTGTGCCCAGGCTGGCTGAAATGCTGCAGGAAAGCAGTGAGTCTCAACCGGCGGCCTTTTGCCACATCGCATACTCTCTTGCGAAACTCGGCTCTGACCAGGCAAGGAAAGCACTTTTAGCACATCTGGAAAGCGAAGAGGACTGGTTCCGTGTGGATGCTGCCGGTGCCCTTTCCTATTTTAGTTTGGCCTCTGTAGCGGCAGACCTGATGCAGGCAATGTTAGCCGGACCCAGCCTGGATGACTACATGGCGCTGACCCACATCCACATCTCCAGCCGCCGCAG
>JAIEPM010000151.1 GCA_019748395.1 Candidatus Obscuribacterales bacterium | reverse complement strand
GGCGGTTGGGGTAAGTATTGCTGTGTTTGGTCGAAGATCTCATATCAAATCTATTCTTCCCTGTAGCCACATTCTTATATCTCTCCTGACATCAAGGCACAGATGCTCAATTACCTGCATTCAAGACCGCACCTTTGTCTGGACTGATACGAACAGGAAAGGGGAAGCCCGGAGTTCGACAAAGCAAACTCCGAGCTTTTTCTTTCATGCGGGGGTAAAAACCGAGCAGAAGGGCTTTTTTCGCTTTATTCAAAGTCCAAAAGCAAGCGATTCTTCATTTCAAAGCGTTCCTGTCTTGTCAGTTCAGGCGTGTAATGAACCGCCGCCAGGAGCTTTCCATGGCTGTTTTCCTGCCAGAAGCGCATGTTGCTTGTGTACTCGTCCGAATCAAAACAATTTCTCAGTGAATTAGTTTCATCAAGTTCGACAAGCTCAAATTCACCCTTGCTTTCGCAAAGAATCGCATAAAGACCAGGTTCTTCTTTCAGATGCAATACATCCTCATAAGGACCCTCAAACTCAAATGCTCCAATCAAGACGCTCATACTTCGTACTCCGTTCATTCTCTAAAGCTGCAATTATTAGCCTTTCCCTGAACATGACTGAGATTCTTTCAGGCCGGTACTAAGGTAAGGTTAACGAATTATCCTGACTTGATTTTGCAATAAGAAATCTTAATTCGAAGCCTGAAGACGACACCATATATAGTATCAGCCCAAAAGAAGTACCCGGACAAGCGATAGAGGAACTCAATCTGATCATTCAGCTTGCAGCAGCGGCAGCTAAAAGTGAATTCTTAGAGAATCTCCCCCCCAAGCTGCAAAGAGAGAAAGAACCTGCTAAATTAGAAGATCTCAGTAGTTTGGAATGAATTATGGGCTGGAATCGCAGCGAAAAACCAAGTGTGGCAGAAAGGGCGGTGAGCGCGCTCTGTTACTTGACAGGCGGAATCATCGGGATAATTTACATAATTGTTTCGCGCTCACACTATCAATCCGACTTCTTTCGCTTTCACTTCTTGCAAAGCATCGTCATTGTTATCCTGACAATGCTCATTCAATGGGCAAGAGGAGCAATGGGTCTGGTTCTTGGTCCGCTATTGCCCGGCATGATCGAAGCCCTATCCACAGTTCTGCCTGCAGCCGCCGTAGGCACAGGCATCACAGTTCTGGGAGTTCTGATTAACGCAATCTTTACGGCTTTTAACCTGCTGGCGATTTATGGTTTAATCTGGGCAGCGCTTGGCAAGTATGCGGAAATTCCTTTCCTTTCTAATGTTGTGCGCCAGCAAATGCGTTGATAAGCTTCTCTAGGTGAGAAGGAAAGGTCAATTAAGCGTGTCAGAGGCGAGAAGAAACAAAGTCATTTGCGTAGCCAACCAGAAGGGCGGCGTCGCTAAAACAACAACGGCTGCTTATCTGGGGGCGGCTCTGGCCCGGCTCAACAAATACGTTCTGGTAATTGATTCGGACCCTCAATGCAATCTGACCTACAGTCTTGAGCTGGATGAGAGTCAACAAGAATTTTCGCTGGAAAATAACCTGGCAACCATTTATGAGTCCGGTCAATCAGCCGAAGAGTGCCTTTTGAAAGTCCGAGATAATCTCAGCTTGATTGCAGGCGCCTCAGACCTGGTCATGACTGAAATCACGCTGGACAGCAACCCGCAAAGCCTGGCTTCAGAGCCGGAAAGAATGTTGCGCAACGCGCTAAATCCTTTCAGAAATCGTTTTGATTACACAATTATCGATTGCCCGCCCAGCCAGGGCATGCTCACCTTAAATGCACTGGTGGCAGCTGATTATGTTCTGATTCCAACCCTGGCATCGGTTATATCGCTTACCGGACTGGAGCGCATGCTTGAACAAATTCATGAAATTGTTCATGGAGATATGGCCTTAAATCCTGAGCTGGGCATTTTGGGAGTATTAATTACCAGATTTCGTAAAGACAGAAATGCTGAGCTGGAAATGGAAGCAAAGCTTCGATCGGCGCCCGAAGAATTTCATGTTTTCAAAACTGTTATCCCCGACCGCAGTCAATTTGGACTGCTGGGCGAGCTGAAAACGCAAACCGGCAAGCATTTAATGGACCTTTCCATGGTCAGCTACAGCCTTTTGCCCTATTTAACACTGGCAATGGAAATTGATAAGTCTCTAAACACAAAAGTTTCAAGTACTTCCATATCGAAGCATAGCTAAAGCGAAAGCTATGGTAAAAGAAGAGATGGGACAGTTCATCTCGAGTAAGTTTTGAGCAAGGTCAAAAGCAAAAGAAGTCTTTTAGCCGGTGGCTTAATTTTGGCTGCCGCTTTCTACTGCACGACTCTTGCATCGAATGCAGACAGTTACAGGGAAACTCTTAAGAAGGGCATCGCTCTTGAAGAGAAAGGTGACGACGATGGCGCCATTGCCGCCTACACTTCGGCGAAAAGCATGGCCGGAGGCATTTATAACGACGCCAAACTTTATCTTGCCAGACTCTATGGAAAGTTGGGGCGTTACAACGAGGCGGAGTCCGAATATACAGCGTTGATGGCATTGACGAAAGATCCCTCACTAAAAATTGAATACGGACAATTCCTGCTTCGGGAGGGGAAGTTCAGTCAAAGTATAAGTATTTGGAACGAGCTCCTGAGCGAAAATCCCAAAGATCCATCGGCGCTGTATTACATGGGACTCTGTCATGAATCAAACGAAAGCAGCGAACTTGCTGCAGATTATTTTCAGCAAGTCGTGAGCTTAGACCCCAGCAGTGATTATGCCAAGTCAGCAAGCAGTCACTTGAGCATGCTCAACAAAACCGCCGAAGCCGTTTCCAGCTCCAAGTATTTTCCGGTGGATCCGGATTTCGGTGAGCGAGGATTTGGCTGGTGGGACCTGAGACAAATGCCTATTCATGTTTATATTGACAACGGCGAGTCCAGGGGTTATCGTTCGTCGATGCCGACCGCTGTTATAGGCGCATTGGAAGCCTGGGCTCAAGCCTCCGGATACAAAATCACTTTCATGATCGATCCGCCGAACCCAAAAGCCGAGCAGGGGTGGAAAGACGCTTTCGGTAAAAACACCGACCCTCTCAAACATATTCAAAAAACTTTCGTTCTGCCTGAAGACCCTGTCAAAAGCGGAATTCATATTCACTGGACAGACTCGCTGGACAAAGCGCTTGGTATAGCCTGGACAAATCCAATGGTCACCGCAAGCTCAAAAACAGAAAAGCAAAAAAGTGTGATTCGAAAAAGTCATGTCTGGATTCACACCAATGCACAAATCGATGGCTCGCCTCTGCCGGCCAATATCACATCGGCAAATTCTACGATGCTGGATAAGCAAGATCGACTGATCGGCGAGGTGGCTATAGACGAGCTGGGACATGCTCTTGGACTTTTACACTCACCCAATCCCAAAGATATTATGGCAAGAGGAA
This sequence comes from Candidatus Obscuribacterales bacterium, assembly GCA_019748395.1. Taxonomy (GTDB): domain Bacteria; phylum Cyanobacteriota; class Vampirovibrionia; order Obscuribacterales; family Obscuribacteraceae; genus JAIEPM01. The sequence continues at coordinate 1,550 of JAIEPM010000151.1, read as the reverse complement.
ATTCCAGAAACAGCTACGACACGGTTGAAGTCAAATCGATAGCAGCCGGTGACAGAGCCTCTCTTGACGAACACTACAACCATTTTGTCGGAAGCGGATACGCCGACAAATATGCAGACGACGACGAAAAAGATTCAGGTAAGTCCAGTTTTAAGGAAGAGACAGTCTCTGCTCCTAATCGCGTAAGCTCAGCACAAGCAAAAGCGGCCGAAGAGCAAGCGAAAGCTACTGCCCAACAGAATTCCATCCTTTTTGATATTCAGAGCAAGAATTACACAGAAGCACAGCTAAAGCTGGATAAGATTCTAAAGTCTCAACCTGCAAATACAAATGCGCTTTATCTAAAAGCGATCACGCTTGTAATGCAAAAGCAATACGAGCAGGCGGAGAAATGCTATGCAGAAGTGATCAGGCTGGCGCCGAACTCTGAGCTGGCCAGGCGATCGAAAGAAGGCTTGAAGAAACTCGGGCCGCATTAAGCAAGGGAGTCGTAATATTTCCGCAAAGCAGCGGGAATATCGGTGCAAATCCCATAAACACCCATCTCAATCAATTTCTGCCAGCGATATTTATCATTCACGGTCCAGACAATTACTTTGAGCCCGGCATCATGAGCTTCTTCAACAGCTTGCGGCGTCAGACAATCGAAATCTTGAATATAATAGCGCGCTGAAAATTTCCCGCAGTATTCTTTTAAATCGACTATGGAAGCGGCAGCTAAAACACCGATTTCAATATCGGCATCAAGCGCTCTGAGCCTTCTCAAACAGTGATGATCGAAACTGCTGACTGAGAGATTCAGCTTATGGCGATAAGGCTCCAGGACCTGCAGCAGCTCTTCCTCGATGCCATCGTAAACCATAGGTGCATTCTTGATTTCAATATCGACAAGAAACTTTTCCGGAAAAAGATCCAGCACTTCAGTCAGAAGCGGAACTTTTTCTTCGCGAAACTCCTTATCAAACCAGAGACCGGCACTTAATCTTTTAAGCTCCGGCAAAGTCGTATTTTTAACATACCCGACACCATTAGTGGTGCGATTTAAATCGTCATCGTGAATCACTACCAGCTCACCGCCGGCGCAGCGATGCACGTCAAACTCCACTCCGTCTGCGCCAAGCTCAAGAGTCTTGCGAAATGCGGCAAGCGTGTTCTCAGGAGCCCAGTCACGACCTCCACGATGTGCAATGATTGCCGGAAACTGCGTCATTCTGATCTAGGCAATGTCCACGGCTTTAACAGGTCTGAGCAAGCCAAGTTTTACTGTTATTTCCAGCTTCGGCGGATTTACAAGGATGCGTTCAAGAGGCAGCTCGATGCCATGTTCGACCGCAACCAGACCGGCGATGTTTTTCAATACAAGTTTGTCTTTTTCGCGACAAACTTCAAACTTGATCTGTTCTTTCAAACGAAGCAAATACCCGCAAAAATCCGCCTGGGAAAAATGTTCATTATATATGGCTATAACATTCGAGCTACGCACCACTTCTTTCAAGTGAGCAGAAAGCAATTTCACGAGTCCGGGCACTTGTTCATAACTACCGAATGAA
>JAIEPM010000168.1 GCA_019748395.1 Candidatus Obscuribacterales bacterium | reverse complement strand
CAGCGCACAAGATGCTTTGGAACCCGGTAAATCAAAAATTGCCCGTTGTCATACTATACGCGTGAATAGACCGGGCGCGAAGACGAAAAATGCTTATAGCTCAAGCTCAATATCGATTTCTTAGCTACAAGTGTTCCTTTGGCACAAGTGAAAGAATCGCATAAAGAGTAGTATTGAGCACCCGGGGAATCCACTGTGATATGGATTCCCCGGGGCACTAAATGTTAGCAAATCGCCTCTTCAAGTCACGCACGAACACGAGGCATTCATATTCGAAACACAGAAGCGAGGGGCAAAACGCAAGACCGCCATTGGCGTCAAAACAGTTCTCTCAAGAGGTTGCTAATTGGAACTTCCTTGGCCCGCATCACTATTGAAGAGAAGCGCCAGAATCAGGACAAGAAGCTCCCAAAGAGCCGCCGCCCAGACGGCAAAACGGAAACAGACGAAGCTCACCGGAATGGAAACTAAGACGAGAAGCAGCAGAAACGGCAATTGCAGCAGAAGCTGGGTCAGCTGCCGCAGTCCCCCGTGGAGCTCTCGTCCGAAGACCCACCCGATGACGCATTCCGCCGCCAGGTAGCTGAACAGCACCCAGAAAACCGGTCCGGGAATCGGAAAGCGCACTTCTTGCGCCTGCAAAAAGAAGGCGACGAGGAGCTGGGCCGTTAGAATGAAAAACCAGAGAAAGTTCTCGAACTTCAGAATTTGACTCAACATACAGATTTCTCCGAGAAAGTTTGACGAAAGTGAAAGTCCGCAGTCGCAGAAAACCCGATGCCTAGACGCGCTGCGAGCGGCCAATCGCCGCCAGCGCCAGGAGCGCTGCTCCTTCAAGCAGAAAAGCCGCAAACACACCCAGCGCCTGCAACTGAGCCGAAGCATGCCAGGCAATCCAGGTGCCGACGCTGAAAGCGGCAAGCGAAAAGATCCTCGACAGACGCAGGAACAACTGGCGCTTGACGCTGCGAAGCTGGAGCCCCTGCTCATGCTTGGTCCAGATCCAGACCACGAGATCGGAAGCAAGGACGCAAAGAATTGCGAGGAAGCCGACCGCCCGCCACTCGCCAAAAAGAGCTTCCAGCGGGCGCAGGGCAAAAACGCTCAACGCACACACTAGAACAAGGAAAATCCAGCTAAAAACAAGAACCACTCTCGTTCTGAAAATACGAGCAAACATAATCGCCTCTCCTGAATTCGCTTCCTCCAGATAAACCGAGCGGTGGCTTAGACCGCTCGGTTTCCGGAAATAAGCAACGCCATCATCTTCAAAACTTTATGGCAGACAAGCCGTAAACAACGGCCATCAGGGCTAAGAGCCCCTATTCACCGCGCACTTTGCGCGCCAGACTGAAAACGAGATTGTCGAGCGCGTCGAGGTTGCTCTCGGCACTTTCGATGTCTTCCGGGCTCACGCCGAAGACGCTGCGAATCGCTTCGGTGGCGCGCTTGCGCCGGGGTCCGATCGCAGCTTGCGGGATCTGCAAAGCCAGAACGATCTCTCCCGCTTCGCCCAGGCAGAGATAGCAGAGGCGCGCTTCGCCGTCGTAGGGGACCTGCCCGCTATAGAGCCGCAAAGCGCCGTAACGACAGGCAATTTTTTCCGGAATTTCCGAAGCCGGCAACAAGGTGAAGCCGGCTTGCTGAGCGGCACTCTCGATCGCCGGAACAGCAGCCGCATCGAAACTCGCATCAGCGAAACTGAAGATAGCCATTTTTGTTCTTTCTTTGTTGAATTGAGGAAGCAAGAAAAACAGACCAAACAAGCAGTGTGGCTCAGCCGCGCATCATCATCGCCAGGAAATTCAAAACCTGCTTTCCCAGCCAGACGAGAATCAGCACCGCCAAAAATCCACCGGCAGCACCGACGAAACCAGCGCCGATGCACAGGCAAACGAGCAGGAGCACCTGGCTGCCCAATGCACCCATCAACAGGATGAGCAGCCAGCGAGCACCGCCCGTGAGCCGAGGTCCATGTTCGTTACTGAGCCATTCGACGCAGAGCGTATAACTCACGCCCGAAAGCAGGACGACCCCGACAAAGGTGCCGGCATCCAGACCGACATTGAGCCAGCGCATGAAGAGCGGGACACCCAGCGCGAACACGAAGGCGCTCCAGAGATCGACGATGCTCAGAAAGAACTTGGACTCGAAAAACGTGGCAATTTTATCCAACATTTGAATTTCTCCGAAACCTAAGTCAAAGGACAACAGAACAAAAAACAGAGCTTGAAACAAAGCTCATTCGCGCAGTCTCAATCCGCGGGCGCTTAGAGCCGACGCAGTTCATCAAGGCGCTTTCTCTCCTCCGATTCCCTCTCGAATTTCAGCCGGAATTGGCGCATTTCAGCAAGCACTGCCTCCATGGAAAGGCGATGATCTCTCAACTTCGACCAGATCGAAAAGAACACAATGCAGGCAAGGACACCCGGGAAGACTACCGCCGAAGCACTGAGATCATGCAGAGCCAAAGACGCGCACACCGCTGCCAGCGAGATAGCCAAACTGAGCAAAGCGTACTCGAAGACTTTGTTTCGCCGCATGTAGTGAGCCAGACCAAGAACAAAGAAACTGAACAGAAACAACGCAGCCGAAACTGCTACGAAAAACATATGGTTCTCCCCAAATAATTAAGTAGAAATGAGCAGCAATCAACTTGAGTGTGCCGGACCGAACCGCCTCCCAGAAAGCAGGCAAGTCGCTAGAACCATCAAGCTCAAGTTCTGCGCTTGCGGATACATGTTCGGCGTTCTCAAAGTCCCCATCCTCGGGTGGCGACAGACCCGTGAAGCAAACTTGCAAGCGAATGCGGGATTGTCCGTAAGCGGGCTCTGCTGAAACTCCACATTTACTCCTGAGAATCGTCTTTCTGGTGCTAAAGATGAGTCAACAAAGACTGCCGGAAGCGGCAAGCAGAAGAAAGCAGAACAGTAGCGTGCCTGCCTAATGAAATTGATTTTGTCGAAAAGCACTTACGCTGAATGCGCTGGAGAAGGGTTCCCTGAAAAAAAGAAAGATTGATAATAAATTCACTATATCCTTGTGCGCGTCGTCAAACGCAAGGCTACGAACCAAGCCTTCAGGCAGTTTCTACCAGCACAGTCAACAAAACAGAAACAATTGAATATCTTCCTGCAAAAGCATCCAGTCACTTATGCCTCAGTTGTGTTTGACAGATTGAGCGGCAATGAAACTAGTCCGGCCCGGTGACGGTGCAGTGCGGCAGAGCAACTTTCAGCGCGGCGAGCATCTTTGCGTCAACTTTCGTGTTTGAAATTCCAAGCTCGGTGAGTGTTTTCATTTTGCAAAGCAAAGGAACAGAGCGATTGCTGATTTTGCTTGATACCAGATAAAGCTTATCTAGTTTCTTGAGCTTAGCTATTTCAATAACTGCTTTGTCATCGATATCGGTTTCCGACAAATCAAGAAGTCGGAGCTCGGACAGTGCGGCTAAATGTGCAGCAGAAGCACTACTCAAGGCGCATTTCGAAAGGGACAGACCCATGAGACCTCTAATTTTTCCAAGCAGTGAAAGATCGCTATCCTTTATTTGGGTGCGGGAAAGATTGAGTGAATTAAGCCCCTTCATCGAGGCAAGGCGACGCAAGGTAGCAGTACCGACGGCATTTCCTCTGAGATCAAGTTCGGCCAAATACATAGTACGCAGAAGTTTTGCGACTTGAGAATCGCTCAGCCCGCAATCCGGAATGAAAAGTCGCTTCAGTCCATTCAAAGATGCGATTGTATCAAGCTGCGACGGAGTCAAACGATTCCAGCCAATTGCCAGACTATCGAGACGTTTTACACGCTTAAGTGCAAGAACGCCCGTGTCGGTTAAATGCAATCGCTGCAGATACAGATAACTCACAGGACAAATCTCGGTCAAACCGACGCCGGAAATATCAGTCTCACTTAGATTCAGCATTTCCAGATGCCGAAAGCCTGACAAGAACTTAAGCCCTGCATCAGTAAGAGCAAGCCCGGATAAGTTCAAGCTACGAAGTGAGCGGTGACTTTGAAGTTTCGGCAAGATCTCATCGCCACCATCAACATGCGAAAAGTCCAGCGAAGCAAGCGCAGCATCCGGAATCTTATTCAGCCAGGAGAGATCTCTCAATCCGGATTCTGATACTTGAATATAAACTTGTTCAGCAGTAGGCACAGTCAAAAGTCCCCTGGCATGAGCAAAAGGACGACGAAAGTTCCAGGAGTTCTCATACAAGAAAACTTCGCCAACTGACTTTTCCGGAAAGTTCAAGACGCTCCGACTCGGGGTTGATTTAGCTTTTCGGCTCTCTGAGGGCTGCAAACAAAGCACTGCGCTTGACAAAAGAACTAGAAAAGCAAGAGAGAAGATTACTCTCATTCTTTCAACCCGGAAAGGCACCATATGCAACACCAAGCCAACACCAATGTGGTCAAACGAGTTAGATTATTAGCTTGTAGCCAAGCCCATGCACGGTCCGAATGCAGGATTCTTTATCTTCTGCGTCCACTTTGCGACGCAGCTTCATAATTGCAGTTCTTAAGGCCGTCTCGGTAGTTTCTGGATATTTCCTCCAGACCACCTCCAGAATCTCCTCGGGAGTAAACAAACGTTCGGGCTGCCGCAAGAACTCCTCCATGAGGGCGTATTCCTGCTTGGTAAGCAAGATCTCAGAACCCGAGCGAAAGAGGGTGAGGTTTTCGGTGTCCATAACAAAGGGACCATATTTGAGCAAAGAGGAATTATTTCGCTCGCCTTTCTTCAAACAAGCTTCTATGCGCAAAACCAGCTCTCTTATGTGAAAAGGCTTGCGCAGGTAGTCATCAGCACCGGCATCATATGCCGCTTCCAGAGACTCAATGTTGCTGCGTCCAGTGAGAAACAAAATCGGCGTTCGAACCCCGCGAGCTCTAAATTGCTTGCACAAATCAAGACCGGACAGACCGGGAAGCTCCCAGTCGAGAATCAATATGTCGAAGTCCTCA
>JAIEPM010000490.1 GCA_019748395.1 Candidatus Obscuribacterales bacterium | reverse complement strand
TGTCATTTTCACAAGATCTGTTCAGCAGATTTCAAAAGACTTGTTCAGCAGTGCCTTTACCGTTTAGCAAGTCCTTGAAAGTCGGATTTAGGATTTAGCTCAGAGTTCAAGAGTCTTCAAGTTCAAGGACAACGTTCTCTTCCAATGTTTTTTCGGTTTGAATTTCTGTCATCTGTCGAACTCTGTTGGCTCATATATCCAGGGAGCGGTGAATTTAAGCGATTCCCCGCGTCGATTCCGACGGAAGTTTACCGCGGACTTGTTCATCGAGGCGTTACGGTCAACAATCTTGTCGCCGGTGTGCTTGACCGTCTCGTCTCTTCTAGCTGCTAGCGAAGAATATCTTCGCCGTTTCGAGTGTAGAAAGTGTCAAGCGAATCTCTTTTAGGATCTCGTTTTTGAACGTCTGTGGACAATCCTAAAATTTGTTGGGCCTGTTCATTCTTCACGTGACTGCACAAGCCTACCGCAGCACTTTGCAATCGCGGATGCCCAACAAAAACTTCAAAATCATTAGGGGTTAGCTGTGGCATGTTTACGAAAACGATTTGCTCCAAGGAGGGCGCCTCGGTTATAGGCGCCAAACAATGAACACTCTTTAGGCTCTCAATATAGACCCAACGCAACTTTGACAGTTTTGAAAATGACGGTAATGTTTCAACTTTATTTAGATTGTGCAAGAGGAGATATCGAAGCTCCGTAAGCTCGGAAACAAACGAAAGATCTCTTAGTTGGCTTACTTGCGTAAGCCCGAGGTATCGCAGCTCAGGTAATTCTGGCAAGTGGGACAGATTGGTTGTATTACCAAGGGTGAATTCCAGCTTACGAAGATTTCTGAGAGGTATTAAAGAAGATACGTTCTCCAATGTTGTCGACCGAAGATCGAGCCAAACGAGTCGCTCAAGTAAGCCAACTGAATCAAAATGCTTGGTCTGCCCCTCCATGTATAATCTCTTCAGCAGCTTGAGTTGCTCAAGGAACCGCAACGACAATTTCTTTTTAGTACCACAGATTTGAAGATCTTCGAGGGAATCAGCTAGGTAAGTGAGTCCGTCCAAGCTTTCTAGTTCGTATAGTCCTATCAGTACGCGCCTAAGAAACGGAAAGAATTTCAAAAAATCCAAGCGCAAATCCGGCACGCTTTGAATCATGAACATTACATCCGGCCTTTCTTTCAATAGTTCTGCCACTAAAGCATACTCTGCATTAGCGACTGGGGCAGACAAATTCAAGACAACCGTTCGGCATGTAGGATCGAGGGGTTTTAGTTGTTCCTGTGTAATTGAGGTTATTAGACGGATTTCCCGTTCGTCTAGCTGCCGCATCGGTCCTCACTAAAAAACTGCGGAATTTGGATCTAATGCTACTTCAAACTCGACATCCAAGCCAGCTTTAATTCTCCTAAGTGTCTCGGCATCAAATTTAAGTTCAACCAATTCCTGCGGTAATGTTTTCATCAGTCTTCAGCGCTGCCTTTGCCGTTGGGTGCCAGCTTTCAGCAGCTCCCTGCCGCTTTCGCGCAATTCACCGGTTGGACCAACATACCGATAGAGCGTTTGCCGCGTCACTCCCAGCTCTCGGCAGAGGTCATTTACTACAGTCTCTTCATTGCTCATTGCTGCCATCGCCAGGCGCACTTTAGCCGGCGTCATCGTATGTCGTCGCCCGCCGCGACGGCCGCGCGCTCTCGCAGCCATTAGTCCGGCGCGAGTTCTTTCCGAAATAAGCTCCCGTTCGAACTCGGCTAGCGCGGCGAAGATACCAAAGACGAGTTTGCCCGTGGATGTGGTCGTGTCGATGTTGGCGCCTTCTCCTTTCACAACTTTCAATGCCACATTACGTTTGTGCAACTCATCAATCAGATTTACCAGGTGAGTAAGATTTCGCCCGAGCCGGTCAAGTTTCCACACCACCAGCGTATCGCCTTTTCTAAGGGCTTTCAGACACGCTTCCAGCCCAGGTCGATCATCTTTTTTGCCGGACGCATGATCGATGTAGATGCGCCTTTTCTCGACTCCAGCTTGTGTCAATTCATCCATCTGCAGGTCGACAGTTTGGGAACCATCAGCTTTCGAGACGCGTGCATATCCGATTAGCATTTCATTGAACCTGTAAAACAAACGAGCGTTTGTGCGACACTTTCTTTTTGCCCAAACCGCGCCTATTTCATGTCACTTAATCAGTAACTTATTCAATGTCTCATAAACGCTGGGTTGATTTTAGGATTTACACCTGCTCAACCCACCTGAAGCTGCCGTTCAAATGCTCGGCGTCGCTCGGTTGGGGACTGGTACTGAGTGTTTTTAAGCACCTTCGCACTCATACGCTCTTCGCCGATCCTTATCGCCTCTATCGCAGCCATTGAGAGGAACATGGCAATCTCACCAATTGTTCCTTCTGTTCTTGCAATGATGTATCTCGCCATCTCTGTCGTTGCAAGTTCTGATCGCCTGCGAAGTGGTAGAACGGCTTCAAAACTGGCTAGTAACGAAAGAAGATCGTCGCCTTCCTGCCATCGAGGTATCGGAATCGGCTGAAATCGGTTTTCCAATTGGTCATCTGATCGTATGGCCAGGTAAGCATCTTTGGTCCCAACGCCGACTATTGGCATTTTGAGTTCATTTCCCAGAAAGCGAAGAGTATTCAGGAATTCACGGCGCACATCCGATTTTCCCGAGAGCACATTGTGCAACTCGTCTATAACAAGTATTCGGGCTTTAACTGAACGGAGCCGGTGCAGAGCGGCTTGCTCCAACTCCGCGGATCGGCATACTCGTGGTTCAGCCCCGGTGCTCTTGAGTAACATCGAATAGAATCGTGTACCCGAAGGATCTGGTGGCATTTGAAATACCACGATGGGCATTCGGACATCGTTCAGACTCTTGCGCGGCTCAACGGAAGGATACTGTCGCCTGAACTTCTCGATGATTGTTGACTTGCCATTATTTGTTGGACCGATCATCAATAAGTTTGGCATCCGCTGCTTGCTGGGCCAATTGATATGTTCTTCCAGGCGAGCCAATGCCTTTTTTGCAACCGGGTAACCGATCCACTTATCCGCTTGGATTCGGATTATTCGCTCGTCATCTGAGAGTTCCAAGATTGCTTTGGATTCCTTGGTTAGATGAGACAAGTCATTTTTCTTCTTCCCCACAGTTCACCATTCCTCAATGTCATCAAATCGCTTTGCTTGCGCTCTTCTTTGTCGATTGTTTGGCGGTACCAATTCTTGCGGCTCTTTCTGGAAAAGGTGACCGCGACGTGCATTCTCTCGCCGGGTGCGTTTGCTTTCCTTTTCCGCCGTGCTCACGATTAGCCGCATCTTTTCAATCATCCGGAATATGGAAGTTTCATCGATTTCAGCTCTCCCCAGGTCTCTGAGTCTTGCCACTGCCTTTCTGTGCTCCCAAAGAGTTACTGAGGGATTGGAAATCGAACGGTATGGCAATTCGATGTACTGATTGCTTGGAGGATCCAAAACCCATACTCTGCTTAAATCACGGGGATCGCGGCGAATGATGAACTTGTCCAGCCTGTCCCGGCTTGCGATCCACGGTTTCAGCGAATCGGCGTAGTAAGTAATGTGATCTATGACGAAGCCTGTTCGTCCCACGCTTCTTTTTATTACGGGAAGAAAGTCAATCAAAAAGGCCTTCTCATTGCGGACCGAAATTATCTTTTCTGGTTGTACGTTCCGGTTCCAGAAGCTAGCCGGCGGCATCTTCAACGTGCTATGCATGCTTTTGTGATAGCTTGCCACTGCCAGAACTAGCCATTTCTCCAGCTCTTGCAACGTCAAGACAGCCTTGGCTTCCGAGTCATAATTGCCACGCTCTTGAATGTTTGAGAATGTCGTTCCCGGCAATTCATGCGACATTTTCATCGCCGTTCCGATAACGCGTTCGATAATGCCTCCGAAATGAGGCTGCATTTTAGGACGAAAATCCTGTGTGATGCCGTGCTGGTCACAACCTCGTTGAAGTGCTTCGCTGTGGAACTCTGGCGCATTATCAAGATGAATGACTTCGGGCTTGCCATGCATCTGCCATTCGATTTCCTCCAGCCCCAGACGCAATAGATAGGCCTGCTTGTTGCACACAGTGTGTGCAAGACACAAACCTACGGAAGTTGCGGAAGGCGCCTCAAGGGACAAGAGCATCCCCACAATACATCGCGTAAAGACATCAATCGCTAACGTCAAGGACGGGCGCCCTATTGGTTCTCGGGAGCGCTCATCAACAACTATGACATCCACTGGAGAGTGGTCGATTTGTACCAAAGCCAATGGAGCTACTGGTGGCGGGGTTTCCCCTGTCACCGGGCTAAGCCGTTTTGTTGCACGGTAACCTTCTCGGCTGGCTGTAACTCTCGTAGGATCAAGATTCCTGATACGGGCTTCGACTGTATTTCTGGACGGAGCGTGATATCCCAACCTCACACAGCGCATTCTGATTTCTCGAACGATTACAGCGATCGAACGTCGCTGCCGGGACAAGTAAAAGGATTCAATGACATCAGAAATTATCTTTTCGATTTCATCCTTGAGCCTCGGTTTTCCTTTGCCCCCCGATGAAACTCGCGGTGCTAAATCCGTCAAAAGTCCATCGCCATTTCTTGATCTGGCAATCAGTTTGTAGACTGCTCTTGGCGATATCCCGAGCTTCTTAGCCGCTGAGTCAGCTTCATTCCGAGTTACAGTCGCCTGAGTCGCAAGCGGCATTATTATGGCTGCTCTGCGCTTCGCCTTTGCCCATGCCGTTTCCGAGAGCGTTAGCAATCCATCTTCGTGCAACAGATGCCAGTCTTTCTAGATCCGCGATGTCAATCCAGTGAACACGACTTCTGAAAAACTGTCAAGAAAAATCTGCTGCGAAACTGCCTTGCTGTCTAGGTTCTGATAACTTGCTGAACAGGACTTTTGAAATCTGCTGAACAGAACTTCTGAAACTGACAG
>JAIEPM010000599.1 GCA_019748395.1 Candidatus Obscuribacterales bacterium | reverse complement strand
TTCAGCACTGCCGGACGCACGGGCAGCTGCAAGACTCTGTTCATAATGGACGAGCGCAGCTTCATAGTTGCCTTTGTCATGAAGCTTATCGCCAGCGGCGCCGTTGATTTCGGCTTCGCGAAGCAGTCGTTGAGAAGTGTTTTCAGCTTCGAGAGCCTCATTTGCTTCACGCAGCTCTTTCAGAAGCCGCTTAGACCTGTAGAGCCGGAAAATGATAACGCCGAAGATGCAAAGAAAAAGCAAGCAGGGAAGCCAGAGAATCGGACTGTCCAGATTCGCCAGCTTCTCGATACTCGCCGGAAGGTAGAGTTTCATATCATGAGAAATCTAGTTTTTGTCATTAATCCCGAAAACGGGACGAAGTCAGAGACAAGCCCGTAAGACCCCGAAGAGATGACAATTCTCTCCCTTCTTGCTCTCGATAAAACGAGAACAAGCGTGGGAAAAAACTGCACTGTGAGCGGAGATTTGAGCCCTGTGTTATTACTCTGAAAATAAGTGATTGGAAATCAGTACCAGACTCTCAAAACAAACACCCCGACGCAACGCCTACCGGATTAATAGTGTCACCGGCAGCGCTTCGAATTTGGTTGAGATAGCAGCGGTAGCCTTAACTTTATCGAAGCGGTATGTTCCAGACTTGAAAAAGATGGGATAGCGAATGAAACAAACAAGTGTTCTACTACGCGCTATACTAAAACAACAGCAAAAAGCCAAGCGCGGAAGGATTTTTGGATCCACTCCGCGCTTTGCCAGGATTATTTGGTCTGCGCTTTCAGACGAGAAATCTCTTCGAAAACCCAGGTCGTGGCGTCACTGTTCTTCTCGGGCAGGTCCGAGAGCGAAACAGGCGTACCGAAGTAAACATCGACGCCGTAAGTGCGTTCGCCGTAAAACAAACGCCAGCGATCAAGACCGAAGAAAAGCAGGAGCCGCTGACAGCAGCCGGCTTTCTTACGATCGCGCTCATAGCGGATGTAAGTCGGCACGACGGCATAGGCGCTGGGCGGGTTCTGACTCTCGACAGCCGCCCGGCCCACAGCAGTCGGCCGCTCCTTATCCTTCTCCTTCTGCTGGCGCTTGCCGGCCAGACGCTCTGCCAGACGCGGAATCACGATAGCTCCGTCATGGAAGCCTTCGCGCTTCATCTCGCCATCCGGGTGCAGTTCGCCTTCCGGGAAAATCACAAGCGACGTATCGCCGTCTTTGGAAAGAGTGTCGGAAGTGACACGCACTGCAGCACCGGGATTCGTATCATGGTGAACTGAAATGCCGCCCGTGAAAGCAACCCACATGGCGCGACGAGGCGACACCTGGGAACTGGCGATTAGATAGCGAACCCGGCGCAGCCCCAGAATGCGGGGAATGACGACGGCATCACGCTCGGTCTGGTGATTGGGCAAAATCACAAGCCGACGCGGGTCTTTGAGGGCTTTGCCGTTGTGAATGCGCACCGGACCGAGGAAGAGGAAGGCGGTGACCCGGCCGACAGTCCAGCGGAAGAAGCGACCGAGCCAGCCGGCACGAGGTGGCACATAGCTCACGTCCTTGTACTTGAGGCCCTCGGCATACCAGAATTTGTAGCGCTTGCGGAGCCAGAAGCCAAAGCAGAGGAAAGCAAGCAGCGCAAAGCCGCCCAGGTAAGGCAGATACTGCAACATGGTTTTGTCTCTCCGGAAAAACGAGGTTTTAGAGCAATCCGCTCGGACGCCGAGCATTGACTCAGAATGCAGACCATTTCTGCAGTTGAGGGATTGGAATTGCTCAGTGATATAGGTTTTCGGTAGTTCGGGACTGAATTGAAGAAGGAAACTTAGATGCGACTAGAACCTAGAGCCCGAGGAGGAGCCAATCCAAGCCATGTAATGAGCTTGTCATCTGAAATCTCATTAAAGTCACCTAGCGCTAGCGCAGCCCCAAGGCAGCGCGGGCGTTACGCCCTGCGAGCACGCGCTAGGGAGCTATATTCAGAAAAAATCCGTTTTCTGTGACTTGATTTGACTTAAGCCTTTTGGATAAGCCCTTTCTGTCCCCTTTTTTCCTCACAAGCAGGAACTCTCCTCTCCAGTCCTACGATTCCACAAGTTTCCAGCCAACTAGTCGCCATCGGGTGCGGCACAGGCTGAATTTCCATGCAGAACACTGCAGACACTTTTTCGAAAGGTAACTCAGATGAGCGAAAAGACCAACGTTGATTTCAGGCAGCTTGAACAGATCCGCCCCGACCGCCCGGCACCTAAACTGCCGTCGAAGTGGAGCAATCTTTCGGCTGCAGTCATCCACACGGCCCGTCGCCTGAAGAACAGCCCGGCGGTAGCCGACAGCTCGGGCAAGAAATACAGCTATATCGAAACCCTGACCGCGGCGATGGCACTGGCGCAAACCCTGGAGCGTAAGCTGCTCGACGCCGAGTATGTCGGGGTGCTCATGCCGCCCACCGTTCCGACCGTGGTCGTCAATCTGGCCCTCACCCTGCTCGGGCGCGTTGCGGTCAACCTCAGCTACGGCGACAGCGTGCAACGCATCAATGGCTGCATCAAGCGCTGCGGCATCCGGCAGCTGATCAGCAGCGAAGCCTTCCTGAGCAAAACGGGTTTGCAGCCCGACTGCGAAACGCTGAAAATCGAAGAGCTCAGCCAGCAGGTCACAACAGGCGAAAAGCGCATCGCTTACATCTGCGCTCGCTACCTGCCGGTGATTGTGCTGGCCGGTTTCTTCCCCGGACTGCGCCGCGAGCTCTGGGAAACTGCGACCGTGATCTTCACCTCCGGCTCCACCGGCGACCCGAAGGGTGTGGTGCTCTCGCACTCGAACATTCTGCATAACATCATGCAGATTAAAGAACACGGTAATCTCGACGAGACCGCTGTGGTTCTGGGCATCCTGCCTCTTTTCCACTCGCTGGGATACACGGTCACGCTCTGGACGATTCTCGTCCTCGGCTACCGGGCTGTTTATCACACCAATCCGCTGGAAGCGAAGAAAATCGGCGAACTGATGCAAGAGCATGGCGTCACGGTCATGGCTTGCACGCCGACCCTGATGCGGGCTTTTCTCAAACGCTGCACGAAAGAGCAGTTCGCCACGGTCAAGTGGCTCTTGCTCGGTTCGGAAAAGCTCAAGCCGGAACTGGCTCGCGACATCCAGGACAAGCTCGGGATCGAACCGGTGGAGGGCTACGGACTGACTCAGACCTCGCCCGTGGTGGCAGCCGACGTGCCGATGCAGGTGAAAACGCCTGACGGACGCATGGTCTACGGCAACAAACTGGGCACGGTCGGACAGCTCGTCGCCGGCACTGCCGTGGCGATTGTCGACGTCAACAGCGGCAAAATTCTGCCGCGCGGCAAGGGCAACGAAGGCGTGATTTACCTGGCCGGACCGCAGGTGATGCAGGGTTATCTCGGTATGCCCGAGGAAACTGCACGGGTTCTGCAGAACGGCTGGTTCAACACCGAAGACATCGGCTGGATCGACGAAGACGGTTTCCTGCACATCACGGACCGGCTGAGCCGCTTCGCCAAGGTTGCAGGCGAAATGGTGCCGCTCGGCAAGCTCGAAGAAACTCTGCGGCAGGTCTGCCAGGCCAGGGACGAGCTTGTGCTGGCAGTCACCGCCATCCCCGATCTGCAGCGAGGTGAGCGCATCGCCGTGGTTTACACTGCCGAACTCGGCATGAGTGCCGACGAGGCAGTCAAACGACTGCAAAACACGGACACGCCGCGGCTCTGGATGCCCAGCGCCCGCGACTTCGTCCTGATCGAGAAAATGCCGGTCGGCAGCACCGGCAAGCTCGATCTGAAAGAGGTGAAAAGACTGGCCGCCGCGGCACTCGGCTCTAACTAAGCCGCTCCGTCAGTGAAGAAGAGGCGCCGAGACGGCGCCTCTTCTTCACTCCAGCAGTGCTTTATAGAAAGCACTGACAAATAGAATTTTCAACATGGAGGAACTGCGCATGCAGCAATACGTGGTGCTCACGGGCATCGTTCGTTTCGAAATCTACAGCTTCAGCCCGTACCACGCCATCCAAGAGTTAAAGCAACGCATCGACGCTCGTCGTCACCAGCGCAAAAACCCCGAGATCGGCATGAGCCTGGTCGAGGCGCTGGACGAGGGTCGGCTCAACTTTCTGGCACTCGATAAGCAAGGCTTCCCTCTGGCAGGCGAATGCGGGGGGATTCCCCAGGATCCACCGCAGCCCGCTCTCATTCTCCAATTTGAGCGCAATCTCCAGCTTTACGTGACTCAACGCGCCAAAGCCGCTCTACACAACGGGCGCGACTCTATCAACTAAATCGACTCCTTGCAGCTGATTGATTTAGCTGCAGCGGCGAAGACGGGTCATAATCCCTTCTCAAGATTGGATTCTGACCCGCTCTTCGTCCTTTTTCACTCAAAGTCAAAAAGGAGATTATTTTGCTTTTTGCTTCGGCACCTTATCAACCAGGACTGGGCTGGTTAACCGGCGGACAGGTCGGCGCGCTCTGGTTTTTGATCCTGGGAATTCAGACCCTGATGATTCTCAGAAGCTTGTACCTGGTCTTCAAAGCAGAGAAGATTCACGGCGAAGAAAAAACACTTTTGATTTTCGGATTTTCCATGGTCGTGCTGCCGATCTCGGCGCTTGTCGGTATCGGCTGCTGGTTTGCCTGCGATTCGCTCGGTCTTGGATTTGGAGCTTTTCTGGCAGCAGCGCTTTACGCACTGATGTCCCTGCTCAACCCACGATTCCCTTAAAAAGGCAGAAGCAGATTCTCGGTCTTGCTCGCAAGACATCGACCGAGAACTGCTTTCCTCGCTTTTTTGAAATTTTTACTACCTCTTATCGTAATAGATTCAGAAACAGAAAATTCTCGGTCAGGTCAGATACGCAGGGCGCCGCATGGCGACGCCCCAATACAGATCGGTTAAGATCTTTAATGGGCTTAAACCCTGGACCGAGGGCGATT
>JAIEPM010000353.1 GCA_019748395.1 Candidatus Obscuribacterales bacterium | reverse complement strand
GGTGCAAAAGCCATGTTTGATCTTGCGAAATCACTGCTCGGACGCTACAAGATTACGTTGGCTGGATTCGACGAATCTATTCCGTCCACACGCGGTAACTAAGGGAGATTGCCATGGCAAAGGTAAGCGGCTTGATGAGTAGCGGGAAGATTGGAAAACCAGATCAGAAAGTCGTTGATGCGATGCCTGATGCTCCCGCAGCAGCAACGCTAGACTCTAGCACTTCCGTTGAAGTCGCTCCCGTAGCTCCGGCGCTAGACTCTAGCACTGCCCCGGCAAAGACCAAGAAATCAACAACGCTAGACTCTAGCGCCCCTAAAGCCGCCGTTACCGAGCTTGCTGTTGCTCTAATCCGACCCTCACCTTTCCAGGTGCGAGCTGTCGCCGATAGCGACTACATCGAGACGCTGATGGCCAGCATTGTCCAGTCCGGCGTGATCAGCCCAGTCGTGGTGCGAATGCTAGACTCTAGCAATTACGAAGTGATTGCCGGTCACCACCGCCTTGAAGCTTGCCGCCGTCTCGGACACGAGAATGTTCCAGTGGTTGTGCGTCACATGACCGACTCTGAGGCTGCCTGTGCCTTGGCGTCAGACAACTTCGTTCGGAAAGAGCTTTCCGACTACGAACGCTTCAAGCACGCGAAGCTTCTTAAAGACCACGCGTTCTGCAAAACCAATAGCGAGATCGGCCAGGTACTTGGCGTGTCTCGTCAGCTCGTCGGCTTCCTCTTCGCCTTCGAAGATTTTTCGGCTGGAGCAAAGGCCATCCTCGAAGTGAATCCAAAGATTCTTGGCGCAACCCAAGCCAATGAGTTAAAAGACATCGCTCGTGAAGAACCGGACGTCTTTACAGAAGCAATTGCCCTGCTGGCAGACGACAAAATTCGTCAGAACCAAATTCGCTCGTGGATTGAATCGAAGTTTAAATCCTCTACGGTTCGCATGCAGCGCCGTCAGGAAATCAAGATCTCCCGACCAGGCCTTCGCTCACCGATCAAGCTGACATACACTGACCGCGAGGCGAAAATTCAGGCTGATGGATTGGATGTCGGCAGGCTGAAAAAGCTGATCGAAGACAACCTGGATAGTCTCATTTCTAAGTAATTTGCGCCCCGTAGCTGGGGCGATTTCATTGCGCTGCTCGATATAGCCAACAAGAAAAAATCCCGTAGCGAAATTCTCGCAGACTACTTTGCCAACAGTGCTTGGCGCTCTGCTGACGAAGCGAAGTGACTACGAACGCGCTCTCGTGCAGCGGCCTCGACGTGCAAGGAAGTCCTCGGGATCACAAATCAGTTGGCACCTGCCGACCAGGTTGCATTGGCTGACGACATCACTGCCCTGAAGCGTGCTTTCGAGATTCTTGATCAGATGGGGACCGCCTTTGAGTTGGCACAGAGAGTCGCCAAGAGTGCTGAGGCCAAACGAGACGCTTATCGCAAGGGAGAGAGCGAAGCACAGATCACAAAAATGGTTGCTGAACTCTTCGGCACCAATCCGGCTCCCAAGGCTGTTGCAGCCTTTGCTGCGGATCTGGCCGAGTTCGATCGTCAGCTCGGTGATTACGTCAAAGTTCATCGGAATACCGATCGGGGGCTGATCGACACCAACGGTTCAACCAGAGATATTCCCAACCTTGCCCACTACGCCAAAGCCAAACAGAAAAATGAACTGGCTTGCTTGGTTGCCATCGCGTGGATCGAAATGTCCGCTAAAGGACACCTGTACCAATCCAGCAGCAGTTCCAATAGCTGGTTTGCCGGTCAGGATGATTTCATCGCGTGGCGCAATTGGCAAGACGGTGTAAGTGCCACCATTTCAGAAATCGGAAAGAAGCAGACGTCCTGACCTACATGTGAGCTGATTTGGTCAGCTCAATTCGGCAAATGCCATCAGCTTCTCGACAGCCGATTTACGGCGTTTCCTGCTGGCATGGGTATAGATCGCCGTGATCGCGACGCTGCTGTGCCCAAGATTCTCCTGCACTTCCTCGATCTCAGCACCGGCTTCCAGCGCATGCGTGGCATGGGTATGGCGTAGCCAGTGCGTAGAGGCCTGGATCAGATGCCCTGCATCGACAGCGGTCTCCATCTTCGAAGCTGCAACCTTGAAGTGGCCTTTGAACATCCGATACACCTGGGACTCGGACATCGGTTGCCGAGCGTAGTTCTCGTTCTTCTTGACCCGCCAGGAGCCGTCGCCCAGTGTCTGGAAGATGATGTGGCCCTCCGGCCATACACTAACATCACTGCCAAGCCCAATGATCTCTCCGTACGCAGCCAAGGCATTCATGACTGCATTGGGAATCGGGACTGTTCTCAGCTTGCCGCCTTTGCCAAGCACCACAATGTCCCAGCCATTCCCATCTACAGCTCGCTTGATACCGGGATTGGGCCGACCCGCTTGCTCCCGATGCATCGCCATCCGAGCCGCAGCGATCTCAGAAAGACGCAGCCCAAGACCATAGGCGAAGATCAGAGCCAGGTAGAGACGCGTCCGCTTCTCGCCCGGCTTCATCTCGTGTGAGGCCGTGATCACCGACTGCCATTGCTGCATGGTGAGGCTGTGATCAGCGCGGATTTTTCCGTCAGGTGAGTAGTTACAGGAAACGCCATCCCACGGATTGGAGTCGAGATACTTCTTACGTACAAGCCATTCGCACATCGTCGTAAGGATGGTGATGGCCTGCTTCTGACTCGTTGGAGCCAGCGGCCCGGAGAACGGTTTCCAGTCGTCACGCCAACGCGGCGTCGAGCGGTTGCCGATCCATCGTTCGCGAGGAAGATTCCAGAACCAGAGCTTCCCCTCGTCTAGCGCGTCGAGGAAATCGCGGTAGCTGATGCAGTCTTCCGTCGTGCTGGAAGAGAGGGGTTTTTGACGCTCAAAGACCATCCACAGTAGGAAGCGCTCGGCCTGCCCCTGATAGCTGCGTATCGTATGCGCCTTCGTTCCGACGCTCCGGAGCCACGTTTGGATGGCTGCAAAGTCGTCGCGGGCCTCGATTTTGTTGGAGAAGACGCGATTCGACCCTGAAACGCCGCTCAGATCGTTCGGGAGCATCAGTCTTTCCATCGGCACGATATCGGCTTCGAGCGACATCAACCGGATGTTGGGCTTAGCAATAATAGGAAGGTTTTCGGACTGCATGAGCTTGTTCTCCGCCATCCAGCGTTGTATCCGCTGGGCTGCAACAGGCCCGACTTTGGGTACTTTGCGATACCAGAATTGCCCGTGCTTCTTCATGCAGGCTATCAACTTGGATAAATCCCCAAAGCCAGCAGCGATCAAGCGCTCAGAAATTGCTTCATCAAACCACGCGCTCACCGGGTCAGCAGGAACCGGATCGACGGCGACCCAGCTCTCCAACCACAGCACGGATTCGCGCAGTTTTTTCAGTAGTCGTTCGTTGCGGTGAGCTTTACGGGAAATGGCTGGATCGGTTTGATATCCGTATTGCTCCTCGAACATCTCGATCAACTCGGCTTCGGCGAAGTCACCGTAGGGATCTATCTGAGCTTGAAACTGCTCCAGGGAGATGCTGGCCGAGGTTTCAATGTGCTGGATTTGGGACGGTGACAGTTTGAGCAAGCGAGCCAGCGGCGGCTTACTGCGTCGTGCTGCTGCCACCAATTCGTCCTGGAGCCAACGAAGCGTTTGCTTGGCGCGGGGCAAGTCGCGCCCCGTGCTCAGATAACGCTCGCCCAGGTCGGCGAGCGCCAGGCCCTCCAGCCAGCCGCGATAAAACGCGAAGTGGGCGCCGTTGATTTTCCGAACCGCCATGACCAAGCCTTTGAATAGATGCGAAATTTTGTCTGCCGAGTCCTCAGCATAACAAAAAAATCAGAAAATACAAACGCCTGATAATAACCCTAATCAAGCATATGAATAGGTTTGTTACGGCCGATTTTGCCCGAGCGGTTTTTGGAAAGTGGCCCAAAGGGGTTATGCCGCCGCTATCAGGATCGATCCGTGTTTTGCTTCTGTGCCCTATCCCGGAGGTCGCATTCGTTGAATCAGCTCTGATTGTGGAGGGAGACCGTGCGCCGGTGGCGGCTTTAAGCCATATCTGACAGAAACAGCTGAATTTTCGTTGTTTTAGACAGGGGACTTGGAGTTGCCCACGCTTTATCGTGACCCCTGAAAACGTTGTCTGTGAAAACAACGTGATCGGCCATCCACATCGCATCTAGCGGCTGTGGAGACATCAAAACCAAACTTCAATATTTTCAGGAAGGAAACAAATGGAAAATAACACCAAGTTGTCGACAGATGCCAAACGTGAAAGCATCGCATTTTGCGAGAGGGTCTTTACGCACGTCAGCGGGAACGCGCACATTTATCTAAATGGTGAGCTCGCCGGATTTGATCGAAAACGGAAGGAGGTTTTTATACACCGGCAAGGCAAAAATACAATATGGATGCCAGCCGCTGCCTTCTTGAAAAACTTATCAAACGAGGAAATTGACAGTCTAAATAATTTACCAGCGTGGGACGGTAACAACGCATGGCTCTTGAGTGGAATCCTCCTGTACAAGGTTGAATGTTCAATTCGGCGATTTCGTCAGTGGAAAATATGTTCAGCTTGGGATTCAGACAGTTTCGATTATTTCCCCGGTGCATCAACGTTCCGGGAGCATGTGAACGACGGTGTTGTTGTTCGGCGCGAGTGTTGAAGAGAGGCTTGGCTTTCACCTGGTCGCACAAAAGCGGCCAGGCTGATGTTAAAGCCGTAGACAGAATTCAGCTAAAACTTTGTCCAGGCAGCTGCTGCCCTATTGTTTTGGTCGAAATTTGACATTACGACTATACTGTCGAATTATGTCGGCGCTACAATCACGGCAAAGTAGCCAGACCTGCGAAGCCAAAAAATGAGCGATTTGATCCCCGTTACAGGCATTGCGCCACTCGAGTTAGTCCGCTT
>JAIEPM010000119.1 GCA_019748395.1 Candidatus Obscuribacterales bacterium | reverse complement strand
TAAAAAAGGCAGCAGCGTACTTTGCGCGCGAACTGAAGTGAAGTACGCCTTTATCAAAATTCAAAGTCAGCACTAGAACGTTGTAAACAAGCTTCGCTGACCGCCAGATTAAGCTGCCTTAGTGTTACTGATTGCGGTCCATTATCAGTCTGCGGCAGATTCTTGCTGCCGGGAGACTGGCAGGCACTGAGGCTGGAAAACGACAGACAAAGTACTGTCAGGCTGCCTAAAACTGATCTTGGACTTTTGAACATGAGCAAAGCATAGCTGAAAATCGCTGCGACATCGAGATTTTTCCTTTTTCTTGGTGTACACTCGGGCGCGTTGCTGCGTTCCTTCCTGAGCTCTGCTTAAAGAAGCTGTTATGAACAGTCCGCATATTTCGGTTTGTTTGCCCGTTTTCAATGGGTCAAAACATCTATCGGCTGCGATAGACAGCATCCTGACGCAAAGCTTGGGCAACTTCGAATTGCTGATTGCAGATGACGGTTCAAGCGATGGAAGTCAGGAGATTTTATCCGACTATGCACGAAAAGACAGTCGAATTCGTTACTGGAAAAACGAAGCAAGGTTAGGCTTATTTGCGAATTACAACGCTTGCATTATGCAAGCGACGGGCAAATATATAAAGCCTTACGCTCAGGATGACTTGCTTGAGCCCGACGCTTTAGAGCGCCTTGCAGCAGCGCTCGAGGCTGAACCTGCTCTAGCCCTGGTCAGTTCCGCCCGGCAGATTATTGACGATAATGGAAAAGTCTCTGAATTAAAACAGCCGATTGCTCACGATTTTCGAGCAGCAGGAAAAGATGTAATTCTTTTCCATTTAATCGGTCTGAATAACTGGGTCGGCGAGCCGAGCACGGTTATGTTCAGACATGAATATCGAGGCAGCGGTTTTGACAATAAGTACTTTCATTATGGGGACATTGAATACTGGTTTCGAGTTCTTTTGCATGGCGATTACCAGTACCTGAGCCGCCCTCTTGCCAGTTTCAGACGACATAAAGCAAGTCAGACCGACAAAAATCATCGAGAGCTTTATTTCGCGCTTGATATTTTACGCTTGAGCTATTCTTACAGAAGCTACCTGCAGGATATTGAGCCGGAAGAGCTCCTGAAAAAACGTCTCTCCGAAAAAATCGCACTGGAGCAGGGGCACATTTTCGATGCCGAAAATTTATTTGAGCATTATACGCAAACATTCTTGAGTGCCGGTGCGGGTCTTGCTGAAAACTCAAGCAACGAAGCGCTGGCAGCCGGATTTCGACTACTTGCTTCAGTTGCTTTATCCACAGTTTCAGAACTGAGCGCCGAACTTGATCATGAAAAACGCTGTAGGTCAGACGAGCAAGATCTTTTCCGTCTGGAAGTCAAAAAAATGCAAAACAGCCTTTACTGGAAATTGAGCAACCCTCTGCGCCGCCTGCGCGACGCCCTGAAGTCGGCTGCTCAAAACAAAAGCTAAGGCTGCCAGGGCTTGCCTTTAGTTGCGTTTTACAGACTGGCTGTAAAGTCTTTGAAATTGCTTTTCAGGATTTTGCTTGTGTTCTACTGCATGCCAGAAATCTATTAATCTGGTCAGAAGCGCATGAATTTCATCGGAAAGTGTGCCGTAAATTATGCCGACTGCGCCGCAAATCAAAAACAGAAAAAAGATTGTACTTATCATGACTCCATCACTCTCAAAAGGTTCAGAGATTCTCTGCTCCCCTTACGATGTCATTAGTTTTTACCGAACTGGTTTAAGGCTCGGTTAAGAACTCAAAAAGCCGCAATCTCTTTGCAAGCTTCGTTTACATAAGCTCTATCAAAGAGCAGGCTTAGGCATTGCTCTGAATTAGCTCGCTGTAATTTTGCAAAACGAAAGCCTTCTCATCTTCAATACTGCTAATCTCACCATCGAGAATGGCGTCATGAAGTTCCTGCAAAATCCGGCCGATGAAAGGGCCCTGCTTGATTCCGAGCGCCAGCAACTCGTGTCCCGAAATTGAAGGCTTAAGACCTCGCAAATTCTCAAAATAAAGCCTGATCGATCGCCTTAAATGAGACGCCGGTGGGGCAACACAAACCGCAATTGCCAGCGAGTGTTCATCGTGCTTGTGCAAAACGCGATAAATGTCCGAATGTTTTGCGCAGCTATCAAGTTCAAGCAATCCGCGCAGCAAAACATGAGCATCAAGTATCCATGAGACTTCACTTTCAGCCAGATGCAGCCGCTCCAGAGCCTCTTTCAGGCGATCTTCAGTTAACTGGTAAAGAAGCACTCCCAAATAAACGGCAAAATGGTTCTGGAGTTCGTAATTTTGCAGCAATTTTCCGGCTCGCCTGAGTTGAAGTCGAGTTCTTTTCTCATAACGAATCGTGCTCTCAAGAAATCTCAAACCGCCGCCCAGCTCAGCCAGAAGATCAAGAGCGCGCAGCCTTTGCGCCGATTCCAGAATTAAGCGCAGTTCCGATTTCAAGCGAACGCCGCCGAGATTATCAAATATCCCAAGAGCAATTGCACGTTCGGCCTGCAACTTGCTGCGCGGATCAAGTTGAAAATTCAAGCGAGCCGCAAATCTTGCAGCTCTTATGATGCGAGTAGGATCCTCAATAAAACTGAAGGGATGCAAAACTCGAACTATCCCGTCATTCATATCGGCAAGACCGTCAAAATAATCGACGATTTCCCCAAAATGCTGCGGATGCAAAGACAGAGCCAGAGCATTAATCGTGAAGTCTCGGCGGTAAAGATCTTGCTCCAGAGATGAAGGCTCTACAGTCGGCAGAGCTGCAGGATACTCATAATATTCGGTACGGGCAGTAGCAATGTCGATTTCACGCTTGCGTGAATTATGCACATAAAGCGTGGCTGTATTAAAACGCGCATGCTCGACAACCAGTTGATACTTTTTCGGCATCCGCTCCACCAGAGCCGCAGCCAGCGCCTGCGCCGAGCCCTCTACGACAAAATCGAGATCGAAATTGTCGCGGTTCAAAATCAAATCGCGAACACAGCCGCCCACCAAATATGCCACCATATTCAGTTCTGCCGCCAGCGCGCCAAGTTCTTTATAAATCTGCAAAAGCTCGGGCTCAATGCGTTCAATCAGCGAGGCTGTTTCGCGAAAGATTTTTTGATTTGCAGGCTGTCGGCTGCCCATTTCAAAGTCTTCTTCGTCGCCGTAAAGCGCTCTGAGCAATTCATGACGCCCGACAATACCTAATAGAGCCCCCGAACTATCAAGCACCGGCAAACGACCTATATCTTCAGCTATCATTTTTGCCTGAATTTCACTCATCGGACAATCGGCATTGACCGTGATTACCGGATGGCTCATAAAGCCGCGCACCGGTGCATGTCCGAGCTTATGGTGTTTTGCTTTGTCCACATCTCGTTTTGAAACGATGCCCAACAATTGATCATTTTCCATCACCACAAGACCATCTTGTGAATAACGAAGCATAATTCTTCCGGCTTCATCCATACTTATATCTTGCCGCACCGTGCGAACAGGACTGCTCATAATTTGCCGGGCCGTTTTTTCTTTCTGCATTTGAGCAGCAAGAGTTTCAACAACTTTTTGACGAATTTCGGGCAAGAAGCCGTCCTTAACCACAGCAGAAGCCGCGCCGCCATGACCACCGCCACCGAAAACCCGAGCCATGGCACGCAGATCGAAAAGCGAAGATTCACTGCGCGAAACCACATGAATCCGGTCGTTCATTTTAACCACGCTAACAAGAGCATCAGCTCCCGAATTCTCCAATAACCTGCTTGTAATTTCAGACAAGCCGTCCACATAATGCGGCGATTCAAGTACGCAAAGAGCCAGCCGCGCCCCGTTCAAGTGAAGAGTCTCGATCCTGTTCATGAGTTCTTCATAAAGAGCGACCTGACCTTCATCAAATTTCGGTCTGATAATGTGATTAATTCTCTCAAGATCGGCGCCATGCGATAAACAGTAAGCAATTCCCAGAGCGTCGGCCTCGGTGCTGCCGCGGTGAGTCAAACAGCCGGTATCCTCATAAATTCCGGCAGCAATGACAGTTGCCTCAAAACTGGTTAATTGAACATTTCGCTCACGCAGCTTTTCAACAAGCACACTGGCCGCTGCACCATAGTGCTTCACCACCGAATTTGAAGTCGCAGATGGAAGCAAAGACTCCGAGTCGATTTCATGATGGTCGAAAATTGTGAATGGTCCCCTGTACTCGAGAAATTTTCGACGGGCGCGATCGTCAAAGCGATCCAGTCGTTGACAATCCACCACATACACATGGCTGACTTTATCCCAATCGACATATTGCAAGTCGGAAACCGGTAACTGGTCACGATATAAAGAAAGAAAACTTTTGATGCGCTGCGACAATGGATGGGCAGGCACAATGCGCGCTGCCGGGTAGAGCTTGCAAACAGCGACCTGGCAAGCCAGACAGTCAAAGTCCATATTCCGATGTGAAAGTACGAGCTCCATTGCCTTCCGCTAACTGCATTTCCGACCTGATCACGTTTATCTTATCCTATCTTGGGGTATCATCAGAGATACGATCATGAGATCGAAAAACAAATGGACTTAATTCAGGACATCTATTTTCTCTCCTCCGGACTGGGCTTTCTCTATATAGTCGGTTCTGCTTGCATGGGAACTCTGCTCAGTCACAGCGGAACCGGACATACCGGTGGACATTCTCATGCCAATTGCACAAACGCACATGCGGGCAGCGGTCGGTGCCTGAGCGGAGCTCACGGTGCAAGAAGCTATGGCACAGGTCACGGAACAACAGCATCTCACAGTGCCGGCGCAATACATTCAGGCGGAACGCAGCACACGGCACATCACGGAGATTCCGGCGAAGGATTTCAACCGGCGATTTCTGAATCAACAAATTTATCGAGAC
>JAIEPM010000616.1 GCA_019748395.1 Candidatus Obscuribacterales bacterium | reverse complement strand
TGAATCTTCGGCGGGTCGCGCAAGATGGGGCTAAAATCCCATTCTTGCGCGATTCCGTTTTTTCTCCATTCCTACTACCTCTTTTCGTAGTTTCAAACAATAGAACAAACACAGCGAATAAACGGCGCAGGAAACGCCCAGCTCAACGTCAGTGATAATCTCTATGCCACTATAAACGGTGCCGACTCCATGACTTATAAGGGCGATCCAAAATTAAGCAAGTCGATAAATGGAGTCGACAGCATCAAGAAAATTAAGCTCCTTCCACGAAAAGCAAAAAAGAAAGAGAGAGGCCTGCGCTTCTCTCATTCATTTCAAAAATTCTGCAATCTAGCTTTTAAGCGAAGCCATATCAATAACAAAACGATACTTCACATCACTTTTCAGCAAGCGATCATAAGCCTCATTGATCTGCTGTATTTTAATCATCTCAATGTCGCTGACTACATTATGCTTTCCACAAAAGTCCAGCATTTCCTGGGTTTCAGCAATGCCCCCAATTGCCGATCCGGCAAACTGACGTCTTGGTAGCAGCAGTCTAAAAGCGCTTATATCAAGCGGCTTTTCAGGCGCACCTACGAGAGTCAATGTTCCATCCAGTTTCAAGAGGCCCAAAAGCGCATTGACGTCGTGATTTGCAGAAACAGTATCAAGAATGAAATTGAAGCTGCTCTGATGTGCTGCCATTTCAGCCGCATTTTTCGATACGACTACTTCATGCGCGCCCAGTCTTTTCGCGTCTTCCGTTTTGCCGGGCGAAGTGGTGAAAACCACTACATGTGCGCCCATCGCCCGTGCGAATTTCACGCCCATATGACCTAGCCCGCCCAATCCGACGATGCCGACTTTCTGACCGGGGCCGACTTTCCAATGCTTGAGCGGTGAATATGTTGTAATGCCTGCACAGAGAAGAGGAGCTACAGCAGCCAGTTCAAGATTCTCCGGCACCCGCAAAACGAATGATTCGTCTACTACAACAGATTCGGAATAGCCACCATAGGTAATACCGCCAAGATGCTTGTCGGGTCCGTTGTATGTAAAAACTGTTCCATTATTAGTACAGTATTGTTCGAGGCTGAGCTTGCAGTTATCGCATTGTCCGCATGAGTCGACCATACAACCGACACCGGCAAGATCACCTACTTTGAATTTTTTGACATTTTCGCCGACTTTAGTGACACGACCTACAATTTCATGTCCCGGAACGCAAGGGTAAATTGTGTTGGCCCATTCGTTTCTGGCTGTGTGTAAGTCCGAGTGACAAACACCACAATAAAGAATTTCGATCGCCACATCGTTTGCCAGCGGCTGACGGCGCTTGACAGTAAAAGGAGCAAGAGCTGAACTCTTGTCCTGAGCAGCATAAGTTCGGGCATTTATGCTTTCGACTTTAGACAAAGATTGAACTGCATCTGTAGACATTTGAATACTCTCCACATCTTCGGATTTTTTGCGTTTGCGCTGTATTCATAAAACTCCAATTCAAAGGAAGCTTCAAGGCCAATTCCTGTTTTTCTTTTGCCTAATCCTGCAAAGTCTCATACTTTTGCACAGGACTGTGTTTTACTGGTTTAAGCAAACAAAAAGCATAAAAAGCAAAGGAGCATATGGGCAATCTCAAACAAAATCAACAACGCATTACCTATTTGCTGGAAAAACTAAGCGAAGGCCAGGGAATTCGACCGACGATTCTCGACGGCGTCAAACTGCTGCGAGCCGACACTCCCATGCCCAGGGTACCGGTGCTTTACGAACCAAGCATTGTGATCATAGGACGCGGACGCAAGCGCGGTTATCTAGGTGAAAGCTGTTACATCTATGATCCGCACAACTATCTTGTACTTTCAGTCCCTATGCCTTTCGAATGTGAAACAGAAGTCGGTCCGGACGGCTCGCTGCTTGGTGTTTCAGTCAAAGTTGATCTGGCTGTAGTCGGCGAATTGCTGATGAAAATGAAAAGAAGACCAAGCACAAATCCTGATGATGGACCGCTCGGCATCAGAGCAACTCCGATGGATGAAAAAATGACCGACACTACGGTGCGTTTATTAGAATGCCTAGCCCTGCCGGAAGAGGCTCAAATTCTTGGTCCGCAAATTATGCGGGAGCTTACTTACCATGTGCTCTGTGGCGCCCACGGAGGGGCGTTGCAAGCCCTGATCACTATGAACAGCAACGTTGGACAAATTCAACGAGCTTTGCATCGCATGCAAACGGATCTGGATAAACAGCTGGATATAAGCACTCTTGCTGAAGAAGCCGGTATGAGTCAATCATCTTTCCATCATGTTTTTAAATCCGTGACTGCCACATCGCCGCTGCAGTATTTGAAAACATTGAGACTGCACAAAGCGAAACTCTTGATGCTGCATGAGGGCCTGAGTGCCGGTGAAGCAGCTGAAAAAGTCGGTTATGAGAG
This sequence comes from Candidatus Obscuribacterales bacterium, assembly GCA_019748395.1. Lineage (GTDB taxonomy): Bacteria > Cyanobacteriota > Vampirovibrionia > Obscuribacterales > Obscuribacteraceae > JAIEPM01. The sequence goes on along the minus strand of JAIEPM010000616.1, from coordinate 2,451 downwards.
TTCTTCGCAATTCAGCCGTGAGTTCAAACGCTTCTTCGGCGCCTCGCCAATGACTGAAGTCAACGCTGTTAGAAGCCGCCTGGAAGGCGGAGCTTCCAGGGTTTAGCCAGGAAGCGAAAGAGCTTCTCTTATACCATATCGTACCTCAAGTATAAAAGCGAAAAGGCAGTGCTAAACGAGGTGGAAGCTGCTTTTTGCACCATTGCTTCCACCCCGCCGCACTACTCAATCACTTGCCCAAGCTGCAAGGCAGCCCTCAATGAGCATGCCCTGCAGCCGGGCAATCAGTCAGGACACCTTAGTTGATCCGCCACTTCAGGCCGTAGCTGACCGAGGCCTTGCCGCCGGCCGGAACTTCGAGCTTGAAGCTGCCCTGATCGTTGCTCCTCTCGGCGAAAGCCTGGCTGCTGCTCAGGAGCTCGAACTTGGTGCCCGGCAGCGGCTCGTGCACGATCACCTGCACCGGCTTGTTCTTGAAGTTGTAGACCGTCACTTCGCGCTGCTCGGTGCGGAAGCGCGGCTTCACCTTCTTCTTGCCGCTCTCCTCGGCGTCGGCATCGTCTTCCTCGACCTCGGCCGTTTCCAGAACTTCGCTGCGCAGATGCGCATGCAGTTCGGGCGTGCCGACACCCGGACCACCCTGGGTGTGGTAGTCGAAGCCACCTTCGGGCACGGGCTTCACTTCCGGCTCGCTGACTTCCGGATCCTCATGGAAGTCGCGCAGCACGCGGGTCGCCTTCACGTCGGCCGACGGCGTGCGCAGCTCGAGCTTGAAAGCCTCGCCGGAAGCGACCGCCTGCAGGCTCAGGCTGGGATCGGTCTTCTGGAAAGTGCCGGAGCTGTCGGGCTGGAAAACGGCGACTTCACCGGCCGGCAGCGCCATGCCCAGGTTGCTCTTTTCGTCGTTGCGCATGCGCAGCCGCACGTAAACAGGCAGCTTCTGCGCATCCTCGCCGGGCTGGGCGTCGTAGTTCTGGTAGCCGTAATAGGACGGCAGGAAGAGCTCGGACTGCACGGGCACGTCCTTGGCGACGATCAGGTACGGACGCTTGGTCTGGTTGTGACGCAGACTGAGCGGCTCGGGCAGAACGTAGAGCTTGACCTCGCCAAGGGTTTCGACCTGCGGCGCATCAGCCATCGGGGCCGAGAAAGCAGCCGCCTCCAGCCCGACGCTGGCAGCACGCGCACCGCCACGAGCCGAATTGCTGCGCGACCGTGAGCTGTTGTAGCCGGCCAGGAGCTTGAAGGTCGCGTCCTCGAAGTTGGCGCCGGTCTGGTTGCTGAGCTTGACGCGGCAGCGCAGACCCGTCTTGCCGGTCTTCTCGTCGTAGTAGAGCGAGTAGCGAGCCGACCAGGACAGACCGCCGGTTTCGTACATGGACTTGAGCGTGTAGCTGCCTTCGGCGCTGACCGTCGGTTCCAGAGTCAGCGACGGCGTCGCGCTCAGTCCCTTCGGCAACTCCGGCAGCTCGAACTTCTGCGTGAGCGGCAGCACCTGCACGCCCTCGGCCGTTTCGAGAACGACCTGATTGCCCAGCACGTAGAGCAGCTTGCCGGTATGGCGCAGCACGCCCTGCTGGGTCTGTTCGATGAAAGTGACCTTGCCGCCCAGAGCCTTGGCGAGCAGTTCGGCCGTGCTCAGGTCGGCGGGGGCGAAACAGTCGGCGCCCAGCTTGAACTGGCCGGGACCGCTGGTTTCCAGAACTTCGAAAGAGTCATCGACGAACTGCCCGGGCAGACCCTCGAGGTGCACCTGGTTCTTGCCGGCGGCGAGCTTGAGCTGGCGCGTTTCGTGAACGACCGCGTCGCCGGCCTGATATACGGTGATGCCCAGAGAGTCCGGACGGGAAGAGCTGGTCAACTTGTTCGTGTTCATGTTCTTCTTTACCTTGAATGGGTTGCTTGACTCCGTGCTCGACACGGAGCCAGTGAAAATCGGTGTGCAGCCCAGCGCTGCAACACTACTGGCAGATGCCCCAAGCCACACGGCTCAGGAGCTGGCTGAGTACCTGCTTCTGCTGAAAGGCTGGACGAATACTCAACCGGAAGGGCTAGATACCGCAAGCAAATTCCCCAAACTCAGCTCGGGTGCAAGAGTTATTTGCAACTCTAGAAACACCGGAATTTCCTGATTCGTTTGAAAAGCTGTGTAAGTGCCTGATGCTTCCACGGCTTAGAAAGTGAATCTAGGATTGGCTGACTGGCTGATGTTTTGTGGATCGCTTCCGGTATAGGGAGAAGAAAAAAAGGCGCTGAAAAACTAGCAAAGCTGATGCTCAAATCGCCAACCCCGAAATAACAATCAGTAACAGCGGTCTAAACGCGCTTGTCTACCGGCATCAGGAAGATTTGAGCCTCTCCTGACAGCAAGAATCTATATCCAATCTATATAAGACGTACTCTTTTGAGGCTTTGGAAAAAACGGCTGTAAAATCCGTGCCGTAAGGCTTT
>JAIEPM010000033.1 GCA_019748395.1 Candidatus Obscuribacterales bacterium | reverse complement strand
TTTCACGTCCTTTTGCTCGATCTTTTTGCCTAAGTACTCAGGCGTTCGACCAACCATCAATCCAGCTATGAATACGGTCAAAACCGCAAAAATCAAAATACCGTATAAGCCCGAGCCAATGCCGCCGAAAACAACTTCGCCGAGTTGAATATTCAGCAATGTGATCATCCCGCCAAGGGGCGTATAAGAGTCGTGCATGGAGTTGACGGCGCCGCAACTGGCATCGGTTGTTATGGCGGCAAATAAACAAGAGTTAGCCAGTCCGAATCTTGTTTCCTTACCTTCCATGTTGCCGCCCAGCTCGGAAAGGACAGAACAGGAAGTCTCAACGTTCTGCCGAGCCAGATTGGGATTGCCGTCGGCTTCAAATTTATAGCAAAAGAAAAACGATAAAAGGAAAAGTGCATACATAACCAGTAAAAGCGCCCAGCCCTGACGCGTGTCTTTCACCGCCTTGCCGAACATGTATGTCAATGCAGAAGGTATGGCAAAAATTGCCAGCATCTCAATAAAATTGCTGAGCGGTGTTGGATTCTCAAATGGATGAGCACTATTGGCGTTGAAAATGCCGCCACCATTTACACCCAGCATCTTGATTATTTCCTGACTGGCAACAGGTCCCTGCGGAATAATTTGAGCCGCGCCTTCCACAGTTTTAGCCACCGTGTAAGGCGAAAAATTTTGAATAACCCCTTCAGATACAAGGACAAGCGAAAAAACAAAACAAATCGGCAGCAAAATATAAAGAATAGCTCGGACCAGATCCTGCCAAAAATTACCGACAGTAGAACTTGAATTTCGGGCAAATCCACGAATCAGAACCAGCCCTGCGGCAAGCCCGACAGCTGCTGAAATCCAGTTTTGATAAGCCAGCGCGCACATCTGACTGAAGTAGGACAAAGTACTTTCACCGGCATAATTTTGCCAATTGGTGTTTGTCGCAAATGAAACAGCAGTATTGAAAGCCAGATCCGGCGTAAGTGAAAGAGCATACTTGGGCGCTGCCGCGCTGGAGAATCCCATCGGATTGAACGGTAAAATCCCCTGCAGTCGAATCAGTACATAGGTCAACAAAGTACCAATTAATGAGAATGAAAGCAAAGCAAAAGAGTATTCAGTCCAGGCCATCTCTTGTGCCGGATCAACTCCGCTAAATCGATAAACAAAGCCTTCTACGGGAGAAAATATCCTTTTCAAGGGACCTGCGTCTTCTTCAAGAACCTGGTACATATAATCACCAAGAGGCTTTGTTATAGCCAGAAGAAGTACACAATAAATTGCCGCTTGAACCCACCCAGCAAGGGTCATAAATCACCTGCTTTAAAATTTCTCGGGAAATAGAAGGGCATAGAAAAGGTATAAACCAAGAAAAACAGCACAAAATCCAAGCAGGATGTAATGCATAAGCAAACCTTATATATGCTCACAGACCCTTACGTAAAAGGCGCTGAAAGCGAAGAATAGAACGATCAAAAAGAGGTAGAGCAAATCAAACATCTTGATCAGACACTCCTGAGTCAGCCCCAACTAAAAGCATACGCAGGTAGATAGCTGCCTGACGATAAACAAACATCAAAAGAAATCAGCCATCCGCAAAAATTTCGCTAAAGTGCTGCAAATTGATATTTTCTTGAGAAGCTGAAAGCAAATAGATACGTAGTTTTCACGGAGCATTAGCTTGAATAGATGTGGATACCTATGACCCGGAATTAAACATGGACTATCGAATAATTCTTTGTATTGTGTCTATCGGATTAACAATTGCATTCCTGAAACTCGTTCAAAACCAACTGCTCTTCCTGGTTGAGCATCATCTTAAAATGCAAAAGGCAACAATTCCAAGAGAAAGAAAAAGCGCCGCAAGTCCTTTGCTGCTGAAGAGATAGCGCTAAAGAAAAGTTCCTACTATTTTTTTTTACTCTCGCGTTAATGAGATCAAGAGTTGGGAAACTCGATGTATCCATAAAGGGAGTAAGATCATGAATAAGCCTGCATTGTCGCAATTGATAGCTGGAATGATGCTAATCATCTGCCTGCTGGCTTTTACGACAGCAGCCGCCCGAGCTGAAAGCGGGGCCTGGACAGATTTGGACCCGGTACAGGATAACTTGATTGATCCGCTGAATCCTCTTTCACCTGTCCTGCTGCCGTTTCCGCCCCTGACGCCCTTGCCGCAGCCAGTCCAAAAGACTTCACAGCCAACTTCCGCCCAGCACAACCCATACTTGCCACGCACCGCAACGGGCATGCCGATTCCCTTCACAAACATCGCTCCGGCGAATTTGTCTCTGCGTGCAGTCGGGCAGTTTTCGCTTCCTGCAACAAAAATGGACAGCTTAGTCAAAGAATCCGGCATGCGTGAGGACATTTACGGAGGCGAAGGCAACATTCAAAACACTGTCTATTCTGCAATCGGCACCGGCATAACAGGTGAATCGGCCTTCGGTCTTACAACCGGCCATCAATCAGACACACCGCAAGTCTCATCATTCCCGACTATGCCGTCGCCCTAGAAAGCCTAAAGAGTCGACTCTGCCAAAATCAGAAAGCTGCGGCTCAGCGTGCTTTGCGATAAACAGCAACCCGCACGAATTCTCGGCTGCGGAATTTGCTCAGGCTGTCTATCTGAATGCGCCCGGAATTACTGTTGTTGTTGTAAACCTGATCATTGCCGACATAAATAGCTGAATGCCCATACTGTCCGGGACCACGACTGCCGATAATTACGTCACCGGGCTGCATTTGCTGAGGATCAACCTGAATCCAGCCATAGCGTTGAATTGTTTGTTCAAGAGCTTCACAGCCCTGCTCTCGAATCGGTAATCCATATGTCCTTTCCAGAGCCAGACTGACAGCTCGGGCGCAGCCAAGACGACTGGGCACTGTCTGGTCATACTCCTGAACGGCATGACCAAGCAATGAATTTATTGCATACGAGAATGCCTGTGACTGGTCATAAACTTGATTGCGATTGCGATTGTCATAACCGGGCGGTGTATTGGCTCGGTCCCACCACTGCTGCCTGTAGGCATCCAACTGAGGATTGCGGCCGGGCACGAATCGTTGTGATGGATTGCCGGGATTTTGAGATTGCTCCCACCACTGCTGCTGGTAGCGGTTCAATTCTGGGTTTCGACCGGGTTGAAAGCGCTGACCGTTGTAATTAGGATTCTGTGCTTGCTCCCACCATTGCTGCTTGTAATAGTCGCCCTGTTGCTGATAGCGCTGGTCGTATTGCTGCTGGCGCGGGTCATAATACTGCTGCTGATAGCGCGGATCGTATTGTTGCTGACGCGGATCATAATACTGCTGCTGCTGATAGCGCTGGTCGTATTGTTGCTGACGCGGATCATAATACTGCTGCTGCTGATAGCGCTGGTCATATTGTTGTTGACGCGGATCGCAGGGTGCTTGCTGACGCCGGTCATAGTATTGCTGTTGTGGATTGTAATAACCGGGTTGCGGTTTTCGATCGTAATCCTGATCGCGACGAGCATCGTAGTAAGGCTGACGGTATTCCTGTGGGCGTGTATCACCCATGTTTGGAATCGTCCCCGGTCTTGGATTTTGCCTCTCAGGCTGAGGATAAAGCGGTGCGGGCGGCACACGATCTCGAGCACCCGACCTCTCTGGAATAGCCAGATAGCCCTGAGGAAGACCCATATCGGCTTCCAGACGACGCAGGGGCGAACCCGGTTCGTAAGCCTCTCTCCGGAAATCTGCACGCGGCTCCGGCGGTCTTTGCTCAGGAATGTATTCTCGAGTCGGGGGTGCGGGATATCCGCGACTGTTGTCCATTTATGTCAATTTGCCCAGTGAGTCCTACCAAGGCTTTCATAATAGGATTTAAAGGGCATAAGCGCCCCCCGGTAAATCCCCCTCTCAGTGGGCAAAACCGTAGAAGCTTATAAAAATTTAGGTGAATTCGTACCAGCCTTTTCTCAGAGCTTTGACGATGACTTCCACCCGGTCCGAAATCGTATAGGCTTCAGCTTCATGATAGCCGGCCCGGCGAATTTCGGAGAGCTGCTTGTCGAGCCGCCGATGCTCCTCGCTGAGCATATGACTTACAACAATGCGAAAGCGTTCAACAATCGGCATAAGATCGTCTTTCTGCTCATTGAGCATTAATTCCTGCGCAAAAGTAATGCTATCCACCGGCTTGCGCTTTTTGCGTTCGCCGCCCTGACTGCTCAAAGCCAGCTGCAGTTCTTCAAGTCGCGAGCGACAATTTCTCATTTCATCGATCATGACTCCGGGAACATAGCCATTTTCAAAAAGAGCCTGCAAGCTGCGTTCATTTCGCAAACAATCCAGTAAATGTAAGTCGTAGCTTCCTGCATCGATATTGATGATGGATTCTTCAAGACGCTCCATTCTCTCGCCTATTTTTGCAGCTCGCTGTGAGGCTGGAATATTCTCGTAAGCAGCTTGCATCAATCGTTCGGCTCTAGACTTTTCAGCCGGACTCAACGGCCGGTCGCGCCTGAGTCTCAAAACTTCAAGCAAAAAGATGCTATCTGGTGCATAGCCGATTGCATTTGAATAGTGTTGAAAAAGTTCTTTCAGTTTAGCGCCATGCTGACCGAATTTCAGTCCAATCTGGTCTGCAATTAGTTTGATGATTAAAACATCCTGCTCCATATGTCCAAGCTCATGCAGCATCGATGACATAAACTCTTCGGTCAACGGTTTATCATCAAGCAAAGTGTTCTTGCTGAACTCGACGGTACCGGTTCCAACCAGATAAGCTGCAGCCACTCCGGGCACGTCGGTAGAGCGAATTTTAGCGTGGGGCAATCCAAGTGAATTAGTAACGGCATCAACAATTGGTTGAAGCGCGTTCAATCGCTGGTCTGT
>JAIEPM010000669.1 GCA_019748395.1 Candidatus Obscuribacterales bacterium | reverse complement strand
GCAGTCGGCACGGCGATGCCGGAAACGCTCATTCCAATAGTGGCAGTCACAACTCATGGCGAACACTTCCATGAAGTGGGCATCGGCGCCATCGCCGGTGCGCCGTTCATGCTGACCACACTCACCATGTGCGTTTGCGGCACAGCAATCTGGATTTTTTCGAAGCAGGGCAAAAGACCGGCCGAGCTGAACATAAACAAAACGGTGCTGGGCAGAGACCTGAGCTTTTTCATAGCTGCTTATGCGATGGGTCTTCTGGCTACTTTGCTGAGCGGCAACCTGCTACTCAGACAGATTATTGCGGTTCTCCTGGTCGCTACTTACGGACTCTATTTAAAAATCACTTTCGCTCACGAAGGCGAAGTCGGTGAAGAGCCTGAGCTTTTACATTTTGAACGTCTGAAAATGGGCACCGGACTGCTTGTGGTGATACTGCAAGTGATTGTGGGTCTTGCCGGAATTCTCTGGGGTGCGCATCAATTTGTAGACAGGATTCATTCCCTGGCTACTTTCATTGATATTCCGTCTGTGATTCTGGCCATGATTGTGGCTCCAATTGCCACTGAGTTACCTGAGAAATTCAATAGCGTGATCTGGGTAAAGAGCCGCAAAGATACCCTGGCGCTGGGTAATATTACAGGGGCACTTGTGTTCCAGAGCTGCTTTCCTGTGGCTTTTGGAGTTGCTTTCACCAAATGGCAGCTCGGCATCGGCACAATCCTGAGCGGCACCGTAGCGCTTCTTTCTGCAATCTGCTTTCTTTTCTTGATAAAGCAAGACAAATTGAAATTCCAACACATGATGATTGCAGGCATGGCATACGCAGCCACAATCGGCTACCTCCTCTACACACACCTGACCGACTGAATCCTCAAATTCCGAGCCTTAGATGCGCATGTCCCTTGCGGGAGCACTTAAACCCGGAGCGCGGGCATCTTGCCCGCTTCGACGAGCAAATGCTTGATCGATCGGCTTCCGATCTAGGCGGACGGGACGTCCGCGCTCCCGGCGTTTTTTTTGAACGCGTTCACTTTCGTCTTGACAAGAGACGACTGCAGGAATATCATCATCTTGAACACGTTCAAAAACTTCAAAAAAGCGGAGGACAGGATTATGGACTTCATAATTGTCACTTATATCAGCTACCTGATCATCAGCATAAGCATGACGATCTGGATAGGACGAACCCTGGCCGGCAACGGCCAAATCTTCCTGCTCGATGTATTTGCCGGAAACAAGGCTCTGGCAGCATCTGTGAACAGACTCCTTGAAGTCGGCTTCTATCTGATCAATCTGGGCTATGTCAGCCTGGTACTGCGCTTACAGGAGAATGTCAACTCTCTGCAAAGTTCAATCGAGGCGCTTTCGGGCAAAGTCGGCGTTGTGTTGCTGGTGCTTGGATTCATGCACTTCTTCAACCTCTTTGTTTTCAGCCGCATACGTGCCAATCAGGTCAGCCACCCGCCTGTGGGCCCGGATGAGTTTACAGAAATAGGTGCCTAGTCATGAACAACTTATTTGTCTTATTCGACCCTGCTTGTGCGTTTTGCAGACGCTGTAAAATCTGGTTGCAATCTCAAAAACAAATTGTGACACTGACTTTTATAGAAGCAAATTCAAAAGATGCAAAATGCATTTTCCCTGCCCTCAATCACGAAAAAACACTTGCGGAGTTAACTGTAGTTTCGGACCGGGGTGGAGTTTATCAGGGCACTAAAGCCTGGCTTATATGCCTCTGGGCACTGAGAGATTATCGAAATTGGGCAAGTACTCTCGGCACTCCGGAGCTCCTGCCTGTTGCTCAAAAGTTCATCACAATGATTTCCAGCAACCGAAAAACACTGAGCAGAATTTGTTAGGAGAGAGCGATGCCTGCTGCCGCAAAGAAAAACAAAAGCGAGACGACCAGAGCACTCATTTTAGAGACTGCTCTTCGTCTTTTTAGAGAAAGAGGCTTTGAAGAAACAACGATGCGCGGCATTGCGGAAGAGGCCGGCGTCAGCCTGGGCAACGCTTATTACTACTTTCGCTCAAAAGATGAAATGGTGCATGCATTTTATGCAAGATTGCAGGAAGAACAGCTCTATGCTTGCGAAGGAATACTTGCGACCGAAAAATCACTTAAAAGTCGCATCAGCGGCCTCATTCGCGCGCAACTGGCTATGGCAACTCCATATCACCGTTTGTTCGTATCGCTGTTTAAGATCGCCGCCGATCCGCAAAACAGCCTGAATCCTTTCAGCGTTGAAACAAAAACGATAAGAGACAAATGCATTGCGCGCTTTGCCGAAGTTGTGATTGGAGCCGACGAAAAGGTTTCAGAAGATCTAACTGCAGAGCTGCCGCAGTTGCTCTGGCTCTATTACATGGGCATCGTCCTGTTCTGGATTTACGATCGCTCGCCTGGTTATGCGCGCACTTATCGCTTGCTCGAAATGTCCTGCGATATGCTCAGCACACTGATTCAAATGGCCAGCCTGCCCTTGTTGATTCCGCTCAGAAAATCGGTTCTAAAACTTCTGCAAAGTATCAAAGAAATTTAGCGCTAGTGCATACAGGCTAGATGCTTCATTTCGCCTTCAATCCAGGCCAGGTCTTTTTCCAGGTTGTGCAAAGAGCTTTCCTGAAAAGCATAATCACTCCGGAGCTTATCTCTGTAACTGAGGAGTGATGAACGAGAAGCCATTAGTTTTTGCCTGTTCAAAGCCGGGGAATAAGCCAGGGCTTTGTCGACCTGCACAAGCCAGGAGTCGCATTGATTCAAATTGCGAATCGTGGCAGCCCGGTCATCGAGCAATCGCTGTCTTTGCTCCAGCAAGTGATGATAAGCCCCCTCGTATTCATTCCCGTTCTCGGCCAGTGCTGCCACGGGAAGCAAAAGCAAATAGAGCAAAGTTATAAGGAGCCAATTTTTGATTCTTCGCTGTCTCATTTGGATTGCCTTGTGCGCGCCAAAATCCGCGCGGTGCTTCACCGCGCTTTACCCAAGTCAGATGCCATGCACACATGATAGCCCCAAATTTCGATAAATTGTCAAGAAGGTAACAAAGAGTGTCGCATCCCCTAGTGGAACTACGCTACCCGATCAAAGCAGCTATTCATGCGGCTTTCAAAAGTAGTGCTTGATTTGAAAGTCCCGAAACCCGCTAAATTGTTCATCTTGAGAAATTTCGAATGCGAAATGCAGTTTATCTACCCGGAAAGCTTCCGGGCAAGCCTGAAAGAAGGCAAGAAAGAGCCTGGATCATTGCGGCAAGCAATTTTCGGGAGCTTTGACTTAGCTCTTCTGCAGAGTTGCAGAGCTTCTCAATCTTGAAATTATCTCATCGGAAGAAATGACTTCCGCAAACTCGCCGTTCAAGCTGGCCAGCGCCGAAGAATGTATATCTTCCGCAGTCCATCGACGCCCATCCGGCGCCAGACGATCGAAAGTCGCACAGGCATCTTCTGCCAGAAATGCCTTAAATCCAAGATTTCCCGCCATGCGAGTGCTTGTCGAAACACAATGATCAGTTGTGAGTCCGGCCAAAACCAGCTCACTTATTCCAAGAGCTTGTAATCGTTGCTCAAGATCCGTGCCGATAAAAGCGCTGTTCACATTTTTAGTGATCACCGGTTCAGAGCCCCGGGGAGCAACAAGCTCTTTGATTTGCGCTCCAGCTTTTTCAGGACGCAAGGGCGAATTTTCCTCAGTAGATAAATGCTGAATGTGAAAAACAGGTAATTCCAGCTCTCTGAATAGAGCTAAAAGCCTGGCGGCATTGGCTTCCGCACCTGGATTATTGCGCTTACCCCAGTGAGCTTCCTCATCAAAACCCTTTTGAATATCAATAAGAAGCAGAGCCGTATTGCCGTCATTTTTTTGACCTTCGCTCACTTCAACTTATCTCCTTTAATAAACTGGGGAAATGCCTTTGCCAATTCCTGCTCCTTTTCATTGATAGCCGTCAAGAAAGGATGCCTCGGATAAAATCGGCGTGCCAGTTCATAAGAATCCCAGGCCAGACCATGCATGTATGCAGACTCGTAGTAATTTCCGAGATCGTTATAAACACCGGCGATAAATGGATTTTGCTCAAGCACTTTAATGAAAGCTTTTGCCGGGTCGCTCTCTTGCGAAGTTTTTGGATCTCGAAGTCCATTGTCGGCCATAGTGATCAATAAATTAGCTCTGAAAATATCAATCAAATAGCTTTTCGGCGATTTGCTGCGGTCTATCATATCGAGAGCACCAAGGGCGATACTGGCGGCTTTCTCGTTTTGAGGACTCTGAACACCGGCGACAAACTTCTGGCAATCAGGGTCTTCTGCAATACCATTTTTGATGGCAGCCATTTCAGCACCAATATTCTCACCGGTTTGCAAACCGTATTCGGTGATAGCAAGAACTGCGTCAAAATAGTTTTTCTTCTCGACAGCAGCCTTATAATACGCCAGCGTTTGCTCTTTCAGATCATCAGGCGGCTTGCCGCCATGTTCGGCGATGCTTTTATAAACGGTGGCAAGGGGTCCGCGCGAGTCCGGCTGAGCTTTGTAGTCGGCCGGCGGGATGGCATTATAATCACCATTTTGCATCGACTTCAAAGTCAGTGTTATTTTCTCTTTATTCATCGGCGGATTTTCGTGATAAACAAAAAGCTTCTGCGGATGGCGAGAGCTGCGCTCTATATCAAGCCTGATGTCAGGATGCAAACGAGTTCCGTATATCAAAAAAAGTGATAATTGTCTTTCCTTTTCAGGGCTCAATAGAACGCCGGGAGTAAAGGAAGCAACAGTATTATTTTTGTATTTGTATAGATCGGAAGTTCACACTTCTGTACTCCACTCACACAGCACTAGAAT
>JAIEPM010000557.1 GCA_019748395.1 Candidatus Obscuribacterales bacterium | reverse complement strand
TCACGCTGTGGCGTGATTGTCTTTTGGCGGGCAAGTTCTTCATTCACCTTGCCTTGACAGAAAACACCGTATCTACAGAAGTTCGGGAAGACCAGTAGTTGCGATGCTGTTATGGATTGGGACTTGCGGGCGGCGAGCTTTCGGCAGGTTCTGAGGCATTATCGGCTTTATCTGTAGCGGAATCAGCTTTGGTATTCTCGCTTTTGGTTTTAGAGCTTTCTTCCTTTTTGCTTTTAGCTGAGTTGGACTTCTGGCTGTTTTCTCTCTTGCTGCTTTCTTGCTTGCTGCTTTTTTTCGTGACTGTGTTTGATTTGCTCGTTTTTGTTTCTACTTTTGATTCTTCTTCTTTTATGGAATTGGTATTTTGATCAGCTTCTTGATTCTTTGAGTCGGGCTTGCTGCCTTTGGAATCTTCTTTCCGGGGCTCTGTTTTTTTGCCTTTAGATTTGCCCTTATTACGCAGTTCTTCTTTTTGCTTTTCGATCTCATCATCTCGACGACTTTGATCTTCTTTAAGCTGCTTTTTGGAAAGAGCTCTTACCGATTTATTGGCGCCAAGAGAGAGCAGTGCGTTTTGATCTTCAGCAGCACCTTCACATAGTTCAAGAATGGAGTTTGGATCTTTGCGATTGATTTTTGAAGCGAAACTGGATTCAAGAAGAGCCTTCTTTGCCTTCTTTACCAGTGCCGGGAAGGGGGCTTCAAAGGACTCCATAACAATTGAATCTTTTGTGACCCTGAAATATTTGTATTGACAGGGATAAATATCCAGACCGGCAGAAGAAATGTGATAGATGTCTCTTTCGATCTGGACTTTGTTCATGTACAAGTGCCCGCTCAAAACCAGCCGAACATCGCTAGAGGTTCCAAGCACCTCTCTCACATCAGAGCCGTTCGGCAAAATGTAATCGTCAAAAGGCGGACCGCCGTCATATGGAGCCGGCGGCAGAACCGGATGATGGCTGATTACAATTGTGAATTTACCTCGATTAGACTGCAAATCCTTCTTCAACCAATCAATTTGCTCATCTGAAATTTCGCCTGTCGAAGTATTTGCTTTGCTGCTGTCCAGACCAATCAAATGTACGTTGCTCACCGGGTCAGCCGACCAGTATGAATTGTTGTCGGTGCTGCCTCTACCCTTAAAGTCCGGACCGAATTCTTTCATTTTATCGACAGGAGTTTTTCCGGAAACATCCTGCTCGCCTAAAACAAAGTACCAGGGACAGTTGAGCTGTTGTACCAGATCTATGAAAAATTGCCAGTTTGCATCATTGGCTCCGACTGTTTCCACCTGGTCTCCGCCGAAAATCACAAAATCCGGTTTTAAAGCATTGATTCCTTTTATTACTTCTTGCAAGAAGAGTTGGCTCTCCTGCACCATCTTGAAGCCGTTATCGGGAATTCCTGATGCTAAATGTGTATCGCAGAGATAAACGAATGAAAATGGCGTAATTGAAGCAGCTTCTGCCGGCCGGCTATTCAAAGAAATTAAAGGCAGCGCCGCTATTGCCGAGAGAAAAGTCCTGCGGCTGAGCTTGAATTCGAACTTGTCCTTGCCGGAAGCCACCATCAACCCTCCAATCGATTCATACAGGGACAATGTTAATCCCTTGAGATCAATGTGAGTACTTTCCGCATTAAAGAACGAATCAGGACCTTGTCAGCAGTGACATTATTTCTTGCCTGACACTTTTGTCGCTCTGAATAAGTCCGCGCATGGCTGTGGTCAAGGTTCTGCTTCCGGCTTTCTTAATGCCGCGCAAAGACATGCAAAGATGCTCGGCTTCCAGCAACACAATCACCCCGGCTGGTGAAAGCTGCTCTTGAATAGCATCGGCAATTTGTGATGTCATGCGTTCTTGGACTTGCAACTTCTTAGACGCCAGTTCCACAACGCGAGCCAGTTTTGAAAGCCCTGTAATTTTACCGTTGGCAGGAATGTAACCGATGCTGGCGCTGCCTATGAACGGAACTAGATGGTGCTCGCACACACTGGAAAACGGTATGTCTTTAACAAGAACAAGCTCATCGGTGTCTTCCATAAAAGTGCAGGTGATTTCAGACCCGGGGTTGACATTTAAGCCGTAAACCAGTTCTTGATACATTCTGGCAACGCGGGCCGGAGTGTCGGTCAGACCTTCCCTATCCGGGTCTTCACCTAAACCCTCAAGTATCATGCGGACGCCGAAGGCCACTTTTTCAAGGTCTATCTGGTTACCTTTGCTCTCATGAAGTCCGGCATTACTGACCCCGCCTGTTCTTGTCGCCGACTCTGCAGCCGGGCGGAAATAACTGATACTTGTGATACTTGATTCCATTTGATGACCTCATGCCACCGATTGATTATGAATGACCTGCATTTTTCAAGCCGGGACCTAACATTACTATAATTTCCATTTCGCTCAGGTTTTCAGCATAAGTCCCAGCACTGCCTCTTGCAGCAGTTTATGGACTTACTCTAATTGTTTCAAGCTGACCCTTGTGTGAACATGCTTGAAAAATAGAATAGCCGACCTGACAAGCCGGGACGGCAAAGCGATATACTCTGCAAAATTGGTTTCGGCTGGCCGACTTTGCGCTTGGCTAGCTGGAAAAGTGATGACTTTGAAGCCCGAGGAGCATATCAAATGACCGCTACAACGACTCCTGAAATAGTTGAGAATCTGGATATCAATGAAATCAAGAAGTTGATTCCGCACAGGTACCCCTTTTTGTTGGTTGATCGGGTTACTCAAGCAGTGCCGGGCTTCAGCGCTAAAGGCTACAAGAATGTCACGGCAAACGAGCCGTTTTTTCAAGGTCATTTCCCTTTCAAGCCGATCATGCCGGGTGTACTGATGGTGGAAGCACTGGCTCAACTGGCTTGTATTGCCATTTTGCTTAAGGATGAATACAAAGGCATGCTTGGCGTTTTTACCGGTATCGATGGTTTCAAATTCAGGCAGATGGTTGTTCCGGGCGATCGCCTCGACCTGGAAATCGAGCTTTTGAAAATGAAAGGACCGCTCGGAAAACTCAAAGCCAGTGCAAAAGTCGGCGACAAAGTTGCAGCCGAGGGTGAAATTTCCTTTGCTATGTTGAAGAGAGAAGATCAATAATGACCAGCTTGAGTCTTATTCATAAAACCGCAATTATCGCGGAAGGCGCTCAAATTCACGAGACTGTCGATATCGGTCCTTATGCGGTAATCGGACCGAATGTGAAAGTCGGAGCCGGCACCAAGATTGGTGCTCATGTCGTAATTGACGGGCACACGACAATCGGGGAAAACTGCCATATATTTGCAGGGGCGGCTATTGGTCTCGAGCCGCAGGATTTGAAATACAAAAACGAAGCTACAGGCGTGGTCATCGGCAATAATTGTGTGATCAGAGAGTATGTCACGATTCATCGGGCTACTCATGAAGGTAATACCATTATTGGTGACAACTGCTTTTTGATGAATTACACGCATATCGCTCACAACTGCGTGGTCGGCAATGCAGTAATCATGGCTAATGCCACAACCTTAGCCGGTCATGTCGAAGTAGGAGACGGTTCGGTATTTGCTGGTATGGTGGTAATGCACCAGCATACAAAAGTCGGTCGTTTTTGCATGGTTGGCGGAATGACCGGCTCTCGGGTCGACCTGCCTCCTTTCACTCTGACTGACGGCAGACCGGCCATGGTGAGAGGCATTAATGTTATCGGGTTGCGTCGAAACAAAATGGGTCCAGACAAGCGTGCTGCAATTAAGAAGTGCTACAAGCTTCTTTATCGCTCCGGCTTAAACCACAGCCAGGCCATTGCCAAAATTCAGGAAGAAGTCGAGCAGTTTGAAGAGGTGAAAGAAGTATGTGACTTCTTTGCCAACAGCAAACGCGGCGTGGCTCCAACTTTCGGCGATGTTAAAGAAGGTACTCGTGAACTCGGTGAAGTTCTTGATGCTCCAGTAGACGAGTTTTAACTGATAATTCGTCTGCCCTGAGCCAGCATAAGCTTCTCAATGCTAGAGTATGCAGAAGAACGGTAATTCGAGCAACATTAAGTGAGCAGTCAAATTTCAGACGTAAGTTCAGCCGACGGCTCTTCCGATGATGCAGCTCCCTGCCAGGGGGGCTTCAACAGCTTATTTCAGAACCGTCAGTTTATGGCGCTCTGGATTGCCCAGGTTTTCTCGCAATTTGCCGACCGTGCAGTTTTCGTTCTCTTCGTGGCTATTCTGACTCAAAGCCAAGCAAACAGCAGTGGTCCGCTTTCTCAGATTGGCGGCGCCGAACTGACCAGCTGGCTTTATGTCGCATTCACAATTCCTGCTGTTTTGCTGAGTCCGATTGCAGGTGTATATGTAGATCGCTGGTCTCATCGCTCGGTTCTTGTTTTGTCCAACCTGGTCCGGGCGGCCTGTGTGGCGCTGGTGGTTCTACCTGGAGTGTCGCAGTCCCTCAAAATGGACTTTGCACTGGCCTTCTTAATTTCTGTTGGCTGCCAGTTTTTTGGTCCTGCTGAAACGGCATCCATACCGCGTCTAGTCAAAAAGAATGAGCTTTATGCAGCCAATTCGCTCTTTTTTACGACCATGATGATTGCGCTTGGATTCGGATTTGCCATAGGGGAGCCGATCATTTCCCATATAGGCATGAAAAATTCACCCTGGGTGGTATCAGGATTTTTCATCGTGGCTTCCTGTCTCTTATTCACTATTGAAGACAACAAACGCAAATCCGTAGTCAGAGAACCCTGGTGGGAAGAACTGCGTTTTGGCTTGTCCTACATTTCAAGTAATGCTCTGGTTTTCAGAGCGATTATGAAGATCACGATTCTCTTCAGTACGATCATTACTATGAACATTATTG
>JAIEPM010000328.1 GCA_019748395.1 Candidatus Obscuribacterales bacterium | reverse complement strand
GGACATGAAGCCGGCGACCGCTTGCTTCAAGAGATAGGCCGGCGTCTTGAAAAAATTCAAAATCAAGACGACACAATTGCTCGTCTTGGCGGCGATGAATTTGCTCTGCTGTCAGCAGACTGTAATAGTGAACTTGATCTAGCTCTTACAATCGAGAAAATCCGCTCGGCCGTTGAAATGCCTCTTTCGCTCGATGGTCACACAGTCACCCCCGGGGTTTGCATCGGCGCAGCCGTGTTTCCGGACGACGGAGAAGACGCAGCCACACTTGCCAAACATGCAGATATAGCTCTCACCTCCGCCACTGCAGATGGTGCAGCAATCACGCAAGTCTACACGCAGAGAATGAACGCCAGCATTTCAAGACACTTCTGGGTAGAAAACAACCTTCGACGCTCTTTTGGACAGAAGCAGCTCATTCCCTACTTTCAGCCACAGCTCAATCTGGAAAATAATAAGCCGGAAGAAGCGGAAGTTTTGATTCGCTGGAATCATCCGGAAAGCGGTCTGATAAACCCCGGGGAATTTATTCCGGTGGCAGAACGCAGCGGCTTGATCGGGCGTGTCACAAGCGAGGTTATGGACGCAAGCTGCAGCCTGCTTTTCCAGTGGAAAAAACAGGGACTGCCGCTTTCTTGCGTAGCAGTAAATGTCAGCGCAAATCTTTTACTTGATACGGCCTTCATCGGCAGTATTTACCGATCTATCGAAGATCATGGACTTAGTCCCAAGGACATTCTCATCGAAATTACAGAGAGTTCGGCCATGCTTTATCCTGATCAAACTTGCGCCACGCTCAAAGAGATGAAAGACTACGGATTCACTCTGGCCATTGACGACTTTGGTACGGGATATTCGTCTCTTGCTTACTTGCACCGTTTCGCAGTAGATCAAATTAAGATCGATCAATCTTTCATCAAAAACCTTGCGCAATCTCAAGAAAGTAAATCGATAGTCAAAGCCATAATTCGCATGTGTGAAACCCTCGGCTTCGAAACTTTAGCCGAAGGAGTGGAAACAAAAGAGCAGGCAAAAATCCTGCAAGATCTCGGCTGCAAAAAGCTGCAAGGTTACTTAATTGCCAAGCCGCTAAGCGCCTCGGAGTTCGAGGAGTTCATATCCCTGCACGGACAAGGATTTATTCTTGCTTGAGTGCTTGCTTATTTGCCCAGATAGCTATTTATAAATGCACAAA
Organism: Candidatus Obscuribacterales bacterium; assembly: GCA_019748395.1. Lineage (GTDB taxonomy): Bacteria > Cyanobacteriota > Vampirovibrionia > Obscuribacterales > Obscuribacteraceae > JAIEPM01. Next base: position 3,643 of record JAIEPM010000328.1, on the reverse strand, counting down.
GGGCGTTGTAAGCAGCGGCCATCTTGGGCAGCATATTTCCAACCTCAGGCCAGCTCTGATTAATAGCGGCGCTCTCCAGTTCGGTACTTAGTTGCTCTGCGTCGGCGGCTTTAATAGTACGACAACAACCTTTGAGAGCATGAGCATGGACCTTCAATTCTTCAAAATTCCGGGCGCTGATAGCAGCTTGTATGCCGGATACGGCAGCGGCTGCATCCTCGAGGAAAGCCGCTGCTAATTCGCGGGCGCATTCCTCGTCAAGTTCTTCTTCCAGAGTTTTCAAATCAGCAACAGCAGCAGACAAATTCTGTTCTCCCAAAATCACCGTATTAAGTTGCAATCTTAGCTAAGAACCCACTGAAACTCACGACTGGCATCTTCGATTTGCTTCTTGATGCCGTCATATAAACGTCTCAGATGCTTGTAGGAACTCATAGCCTGATCCCACAAACCATCCTCACCAGCTTTAGTTATGTCGGCTGCAAGAACCGCCATCTGCGTCAATCCAATTGATGAACAGGGTCCCTTCAGAGAATATGCAAAGTGGCTTACTGATTCTAGATCATGATCTTCAATTGCAAACTGCAAACAACTTGTCAGAGTTGTTGTAGACATGAGGAAAAGTTTGAGAATTTCTTCCAGCTCGAACTTTCCAAATGTTTTGATTAGATTATCCAGATCAAGCAGCTGATCCTGTTCACCGCTGGCTTTAGTTGTCGATTCCGGAGCCTCTTGCGCGCCTGTGCCGCGGCTCAAGCACCATTGCACGACTTCCTGCAATTGCTTTTGAGTCACGCCCTTCGTCAAATATTCGTCCATACCAACCGACAAACAACGCTCTCTATCACCAACACGATCATAAGATGTCATCGCGACAATCGGAACGTGCTTGCCTGTTTTAAGCTCAGCCTGCCTGATTGCGATCGTTGCTTCGTAACCATTCATGATCGGCATGTCGCAGTCCATGAAAATGAGTGAATAGTCTTTTTTCTCGACCATTTCCACAGCATCTTTTCCATTGAAAGCGGACTCGACACTGAAGCCCATCTTTTTCAAGTGCATGATCAAAAGCTTCTGGTTGACTGGAATATCATCAACTACAAGCGCAAGCTTGGAGATTGCTATCTCCTGAGTAGGCGTTGGAACTTGCTGGGAAGGCGGTCTTAATAAGGGTGAAAGAGTCATTTCAGTTGCCGCAGCTTCAGCACTTCTCTTCTCACCAAGTTTATCTGCAAGCGCTTTGATTTCTTCTCGAGCGGTTTCGATATTGCTTATCTGTGTTTCAAGCTTGCCGCAAAGTTCATTGAGTTGTTCACCGATTTTGACATGCTCAGTCAAATCGACTGCCAGAACAACCACGCCGGATACGTTGGAAGTGGGTCCCTTCAGTACGGTGCAGGTGATAGAGGTCCACAGACCTTCCGGCAAATCTGGACGTTTAACAAAAAGTTGCTGCGGAGGGAAATCCTCTCCCTTAACACTGCGATCCCACGGCAAACTGCCATCCTGGCTGTATTCAGTTTTCTTGTCTTCAAGAAAGAGCTTACAGCCCGATTGAATACCACGACTTCCTGCATCAGCTAAAGAGTGTCCAAAGATGCGGTCGGCTACCGAATTGAAGAGTAGAATCTTGCCATCCTGACCAAGAATAATCACACCGATAGTCTGCTGTGTCATCACGGTCTGCAGCAGCCGCGGCAGCTCTGCAATACCGGCTGCTTCCGGAGCTTGGGTCAAAAAGCGAAGACGTTGTCTCGCCAACTCCAAACCTTGGACTTGTTCTTTTTCCAGTTCCTGATTGGTCTGCAGCGACTGCTGCAGTTCATCAATCTGCTCACTTAACTTTCGAATGGGCATTTCCCAACTGCTTGACATAATTCTCTCACGCTCGTCTTGAGATATTTTGTACCCAGTTTTAGCGATCTAGGCAACTGTCGTATTCCTTCAGCTACTGAATCAACTGGGATTGCAGAGATTGTACCGTAGTAGAAAGCTTGTTCAACTTCTCTTGCAATTTTCGCAATGATTCCCGTCTATGATTTCTGACGGTCTCTATATCTGCAAGCATCTCCGCAGCTGAAGCAGCAACAACCGCATCGGCTTTTGCTTCCCATCCCTTGCCGGCCGTGTCAACCTGTAAAGCAAGTTCGTTATCAATCGAGCGGCAAACGTTTTCAACTTGAAGCTGACATTCTTTGCCGAAACTTGCTACTTTACCCATCTGGTCGGATTCTTTAGATTCAGCACCACTGCTTTCCTTTTCCCGCAGCTCCACAAAAAACTGGTTCAGTTCTTGAAGCTTGTTTTCAAAGTGATTCGACAAATCAGCAAGCCGCGCGTCCAGAGAGGTTCTTTCATCAACTTCGATTGAAGATTTCAATTCTTCAATACTCGACATTGTTAGGGCAACAGATTCTTTGCCAAGTTTCAACACAGGTTCAAAGTGAGCCAAAGAAGACTCAGAATGGACTTCAAGCTCTTCTTCTATTTCACGCCTGAGCTTGCGAGTGTGCAATCCAAGATTGCTTTTCCACTCAGCCAACAAAGGCAATATCTGCTCCGCAAGAGCCATATCACAGTTTCTGGTCAAACTCATTTCAGCAAGCTTGCATGATTGCTCAAGATTTTCGCTGAGTTCGGAATTGAGCAAGGCCAATCTCTGCGTGTCCAGCTCCCGTAGCCTGCGCAAGCCTTCACTCATAGAATGTACGCAACTTTCAAGAGCACTCAGACTTGCAATCCGATGCTGCTCCAGTCGCGATTTTGATTGCTCAAATGAATCAAGATAGTTTTTCAACTGTCCGGAACGCCATTTCTCAAGCTTAGCAAGTTCCTCCTCCACAGCTCTGGATAATACAGCCTCTTGCTCTTGCTGGGTGCCACCCAATCGCTCGCTGCAGAGGCTCTGGAAGCTCTCACCTGTCTCATCCAGCTCGCTAAGGGCAGCTTCGACTCCAGCTTCGGCAGCAAGTAGCTCAAGCTCCGCAATCGCGGCAGGCAATTTTTCGCTTATTTGCTTTTGTCCAACTTCGACAAAACTGCGCAATGTATTTGAAGCTTCATTTGAAATCGCACGAAGCTTCTCAATTACTGAATTACTAAGTTGCAACAAGCGCTCGTTGGTGGCGCTCTCAAATTCGCCGGTACCGGACTTTACATTGGCAGCAGTTTCGCTGCATGCAATCTCATGAGCCTTCTTAAACTCGTCAAGGCGGACATAAGCGCGCCGCGACTGCTCTTCCAACTTGGCAAGAGTAGCTTGCAGTGAGAGTTTCTTTTGAGGCTTTGAAGAATCTTCCTCCTCCTCTTCACTAGAAGCAACAACGGGCTCAGGCTTGTCGACAGAAATGCCGGGCACGGGCGCGGCTGCTTGAGGAGCAGTTTGAGCAGCACTCGCTTTTAAAATGTCATCAAGCGAAAGTGGCTTTGCCACAGTTTCTGCCGGCGCTTCGGCCACAACAGGCGCGACCGGCACTTCGGCCACAACAGGCTCCACCGGCGCTTCGGCCACAACAGGCTCCACCGGCGCTTCGGCCACAACAGGCTCCACCGGCACTTCGGCCACCACAGGCTCCACCGGCACTTCGGCCACCACAGGCTCCACCGGCACTTCGGCCACCACAGGCTCCACCGGCACTTCGGC
>JAIEPM010000673.1 GCA_019748395.1 Candidatus Obscuribacterales bacterium | reverse complement strand
AGCAGACTTGGCCATCGGCCCCATGAACATGAGAATCGCAATGGTGGTAAGCAAGCCCTGAGTCATCAAGCTCTGGGCAGGAGACATCGCCCATTTGATAGCTCCAGCCAGGTTAACCCCGTCGATTGCCGAGCCGATCGGACCAAAACTGCGGTCATAGAAAGAGAGCAAGCCATGATCCATATGCGAATGCCAGAAGCCGTAAGTAGCTCCAAGGAAAAGCAAGATTCCCACAAGGAAGCCGAAGTCACCGATACGATTGACAACGAAGGCTTTCAAACATGCAGCCGCGGCACTGTCTTTGTACCACCAGAATCCAATGAGAAGATAGCTGCAAACTCCTACCAACTCCCAGAAGAAAAACATCTGGAAAAGATTGGTTGCCACCACAAGACCAAGCATCGATCCTGTAAACAGCGATAAGTAGGAGTAAAAGCGCCTGTAGCCAGGGTCTTCTCGCATATAGCCATGCGTGTAAACCTGCACCAAGAGACTGACAGCCGTGACAACTATGAGCATAGAAGACGTGAGATTGTCGACCAGATAACCCATGGTCAAACGAAAGCTTTCGCACGAAAACCAGGTGTAATCTTTGACAAAGGGTGTCGGGTCAAGTCGCAAAGAATTGAAGATCAACAGCGATTGATAGAACCCCCAGGCAACAGCCCCGATCGAAAGCCCCATGCAAAGAGTCTTCGGCATTTTCTCTTTGAAGATGGCAGAGCCGACAATAATTATCGTGCCAACGATAAATGGCAAAAGAACGATCCATTTTGCGTTGAGGATGCAACTGGGAACATCTGGCAAGGGAGTATCTCCAAAACCGGTATTGACAAATATATTCGGGACAGCTGGCTTTTCGCCGACTTACTAAACCTGAACAATATACAATCTGCAAGGCTTATAAGTCTGCCTCCAGAGTTATCAGGCGGTTACTTGATAAGGAAGTTTTTGTAATTTTAGGAAGAACAGCTCTGGCAGCCAAACTTAGTCAGCGCGAAAAGAGCTGAAATTATTTTGTGTTTCAACAATTCTTCAAGCTGAATTTTGAACTAATTAGCTGAGAAACAATTATAGGCAAGCAGTGAATCAAGACTTTCTCGCCGCTGGCGCGGCAGAGCAGTGGAAGAGACTCAGCTGCGTTCAGCTTCTGCAACCTTGACCTGAGGAAATATTTGCAGCAATCGTTATACTGATTCGGTTATTTTTGAGTGAGCTTTCCAAATCCACTTTGAAACAGGCTCCCAGAGCCAGTAGTCAAGAAAGAGGTTAAAACTGCGGTGTCGGACAATTTACTACTCAACTTCTTACTATTCCTGCCGCTGATCGGCACGATACTCATAGGCATTATGCCTCAAACCGCATCCAGACTGGGAGCAACATTCATCACAGGTCTCATGTGCGTTGTTTCTTCAGTGCTGGCAATGCACTTCGACCCGCATAAACTTGATGAAGCCGGTCATTGCGCCATGCAATTCGTGCAGAAAGTGACATGGTTCAGCGCACCGATCCCGGTTGAGTATCATGTCGGTGTTGACGGCATGAGCCTTTGCCTCGTCGTGCTCACTTCTTATGTAGCGTTTATGGCAGTCCTTGCCAGCCAGCACATCGGACAGAAGCGCCCACGTCTTTACTACAGCATGTTGATGTTGCTGACACTTTCGATTGTCGGCGTTTTCGTTTCTCTCGATTTACTGCAGTTCTTCATTATGTATGAACTGGAGCTTGTGCCCATGTATTTCCTGATCGCTATCTGGGGTGGACCAAATCGCGATTACGCAGCCATGAAGTTTTTGCTTTATACATTTTTCGGCGGCGTATTGATGCTGGGCGGCATCCTATACATGTACTTCCAGCTGCATTTGAGTGGTATTCAACCACTCTCCTTCGATATGATCGAACTTGCCAAACAAGGAAGCTCGCTGATGATCGGAGCTCAGGCTCTAGCTTGTCTTGGATTTTTCCTGGCTTTCATCATCAAGTTGCCGTCCTTCCCCTTCCATACCTGGCTGCCCGATGCTCACGTGGAAGCACCAACACCGGTATCAATGATTCTGGCCGGATTGCTTCTCAAAATGGGTTCTTATGGACTGGTCAGAATTTGTCTGGGCTTCTTCCCTGAAATTATCAGCGCCTGGGCTCCCTACATTATTCTCCTGGGCGCATTCAACGTAGTATGGGCTGCAGTGGCTTGTCTGGTGCAAACCGACATGAAACGTGTAATTGCGTTTTCATCAGTGAGCCACATGGGCTTTGTTTTAATCGGAGTCGGGTCGCTTTCGGCTGCGGCTCTGAACGGCGCCATCTTCCAGATGATCAGCCACGGTGTTATCTCAGCCGCGCTCTTCTTCCTGGTCGGTTGCGTCTATGACCGCTGCCATACACGTGACCTCAGAGAAATCGGTGGCGGTCTGGCCAAGCAAATGCCTTTTGTTTTTTACTTCTGGCTGCTGGCTGCAATGGCAAACCTCGGGCTTCCAGGACTTGCCGGATTTGTTGCTGAAGCAGTCGTTTTCTACGGCACTTACACTTCTCCGATGGCAACAGCCGGCTTGAGCGCAGACCCGAGCATGGTTCGCTTCGCGCTTGTGCTGGCGGCCACGGGAGTAATTCTTTCAGCAGGCTATATGCTCTGGTTGCTCAAACGGCTTTTTTACGGTCCGGAACAAGCAAAATGGGTTGGTCATCTCAGCGACATGAACTGTACGGAGCGGCTGGTGGCAATCGGGCTGAGCGTGTTTATCATCGCACTTGGCGTTTACCCACAAATGCTGACCAAAGCATATACGCCTTACACAGATCAGGTTTGCAAAGCAGTGCTTGAATCTCTGAAAAGCAACCAGGTAACGATTCAGTAAGCAAAGCCGGTCAATTTGCTCTAGACATTCGGCTCTGCCAAAGATTCAATATTCAAAAGAAGAGCGAGGACCTTGGTTTTCGCTCTTTTTTGATCTTTATTTTGGGTGGCCTTGACACACTAGACCGACCGGTCTATTCTTATCTCATAAACACTCCCTTTCGAGGAAAAGCAAATGTTTCAAGAAGCCCCGGTTTGCTGCAAGAAATGCCCTGCCGCCCCATACACAGAGCAGGAAAAAGCCTTCAGTGAAAAGCTGAATGCGTCGGCTGCTGCTATATCCGAGAAGATTTCTTCCTCGATTGAAAGCAGTTCAGCCGGAGAAAGAACGACAGCACAGAGCAAAAGCATTTTTTTTGGCGTCGAATTAGACGACCGGTCTACTGCGGTCCGTCCATATCCAATCGCCCGCTACGTGCTTCTCCCTCTCTTGATTGTCCACATACTCTCGCAGACGCCAGGAATAGGCAGTGCAGGCCCTTTAATCTCGGAATTTGTGATCAGCAAACAGAACATCAAAGCTCAAGAAAGTGGATTGAAGTTCAGCTAGCAATCAATTGCTGCAACATTCAGCACAATTTTTGCACTCAGCAATGCAATTTTTCAGTTCAGGGTCATTGAGACCTGTACAAGACGCAGCACAATCAGTGCATACTTTCGCGCAAAGCCGCGACATTTCATCTGCATACTTAGAATCGCGAGTTCTCAGTTCCGAATTGGCCTTGCACACGGTAATGCAATCTTTGAGAACTTTCAGGTGCTCCGGCTGCCTGTGCGAGGAACCTTTTTTCAGGCAATAATCCAAAGCTTTACGACAGGTTTCGGCACAGGATGAACATTCAGTAGAACAGGCCTTCTTGCTATGTTCAGACATAGCAGGCATGGCCGAAATTGTCAGGAGGCACAAAGCAAAGACCAGCCCTTTGGTTTTCATGAGCGCATTCCTCTTACTTGAATCAAGTTCCATTTACCCAGCCCCGTGAGACTTTCCTCGATTTTGAAAAGCTCAACCGATATCGATTGAGCTTTTCAAAGAGACTATGGTTTTTCTTTTTCTTCGCTGCTTTTCGGTAAATCAGTCGATTTTGAATTTCCCGGCAGAAGCGGAGAAAGGTCTGCCGGAATAACATCTTTAATCGCAGGACTGCTCACTTTTGTGAGAACTTTGCCGCTGATCGCTTGCTTGACACTGTTGGTGATACTATTCACCAGTTCAGCAGAAGTATTGGCGTCGTAATATTTTCCACCTGATTTTTGGGCAATGCAGTTAAGCTGATCTTGTGCTTGTTTGTCTCGCTTCAAGCCCAGACCGACTATATCTACTTTCATTTTCACACCGATTCTGGACAACCTATCAATATAAGCACAGGGATCGCCGCCGCAAGTTTCGGCACCATCTGAAATTAGAATTAGAGTTTTGGGGCCGACACAATAACGTAAATCTTGTTCAGCCTGCATCAATCCGTAAGTGAGCGGGGTGAGTCCGTAAGGCGCCATTGAACGGGCCGCCTCGATAATCGCCCGTCGATTGCTTTTCCCGATCGGTACAAGTAAACTTGATTGCTGACAGTCGGAATAATCACCCCTAAAGCCATTTCCAAAAACTCGCAAACCCAGATTTATTTCTGCTGGAATTCTGGATAGAGCCTCCTGTAAAACTCGCTTGGCGGCTTCCATTTTGGGTTCCTTCCCGCCCTCGCTGCCGACACTTATTTTTTCTTTCATACTTTGAGAAGAGTCGATCAAAAACAAAATATTGGCCGGGGCGCCCTCTCGCTCAACGGCAGCCTGCAGCAAAGCCCCCTGCGTTCCACCCTGCAAAAGTGTAGACTCGGTTCCTAGCTGCAAAAGGGTAGAACCTGTTCCACTTTGCAAAAGCGTCGAGTCTGTGCCGCTTTTCAAAGTCGGGTTCTCGCTGCCCACGGGCGCCGTGCGCCCAAGGGGATTGTAGTCGTCCTGACCG
>JAIEPM010000528.1 GCA_019748395.1 Candidatus Obscuribacterales bacterium | reverse complement strand
CTCAAAAATTTGAGCTTGAGTTTGCAGTACAGAGTGCCGGCCGAATACGTAATGTCCGATCCGGTGCGAATCAGGCAAGTTCTGATTAATCTGATCGGCAATGCCATCAAGTTTTCAGATCAAGGCGAAATTCTAATTCGCGTGGATAATCTTGGGAGACAGGGGCGCCTGAGAAGAGTGCGTTTTGAGGTGATTGATCAAGGCATCGGAATCGAGGCCGAACGCATGAGAGAGTTGTTTTTACCGTTTGTGCAAATTGATGGGGCCAATACGCGCAAATTTGGTGGTACAGGCTTGGGTTTGAGTATTTCCAAGAAACTTGTGAAGTTGATGGGTGGTGAAATCGGCGTAGAAAGCGAAGTCGGAAAAGGCAGCCGCTTCTGGTTTGAAATTCCACTGGAACTTGCCGAGGATAAACTTGAGGTCACTGCTCCTTTGAAAATGGTGACTCTCGATAATTGGAAGCCTCTTGCTAATTGCCGAATATTGCTGGCTGAAGATCATCCTATCAATCAAATGGTGGCTGTTTCTGAACTTGAGGATGGCGGGGCTCAAGTAGATCTGGCTGCCGATGGGGAAGCCGCATGTAAAGCCTGTCTAGAAAAAGAGTATGATTTGATTTTGATGGATTGTCAGATGCCTGTTATGGACGGTTATGAAGCTGCAAAACAACTGCGCAGCAAGGGCTTCACTTTGCCCATCCTGGCCATGACGGCCAGTGCAATGGCAGGCGACAGGGAACGCTGTTTGCAGGCAGGAATGACTGACTATATTAGTAAGCCTTTCGAAAAAAACGAGCTGAAAGAAATGGTTTCTCGTTATTTTAAGCAAGGCAAAAAAGATCTGCCCTTGCTCAGCAACAGCAATGGAACAAGGAATAAAAGCGAGTCCTCCGGTTTAATAAGCGGAAAATTCGACTTTGCTGCAATCGAAAGCAGATACGGCAAAAACTGGTGCAAGCTTCTTACTGCCTATGCACTTGATTTAAAGCAAAGACTGGCGACCATGCAAACACTTCTGGATAAAAAGGAATTCGTTCTTCTGATGAAAGAAGCACATACGCTGGTTGGTGCTTCCGGACTACTTTTCTTGCGGCAACTTCAAGAAAGCTTTGTCGAGCTCGAGCTTAGTTGCAAGGTGCAAGATCTGGCTAAAGCCGAGAAAAATCTTGCTCTGGCAAATAGTCTATATACAGAACTGAATCAGCAGCTTGAGGCTACTGCGGACTTGCTTCAGGGGAAAGATTAAATCTCAGGAATTGCTCCGGCTTTCAGCTTCAGTGTTGTAGCTGCGTAAATTCCCCATTTCCAGAAAGCTCGAGCTGAGTATAAATACAAGTCAGGGTTGTGGCTTTCGTTAGGTTCAGTGCTTCGTTTAAAACGAACTAGAACGGAAATCGGCTGGAGAAGATTAATGGACAAGGCAAATCGGGACAACCGGCCTGCGCCGCAGCAGGCTGATCTAGACTGGTATTCTTTTTCGCAGGGTCCGGGAGCCAATGCTCCGACAGAGCGACAGACAAGCCCGCAAAAACAGGCAGATGATCCCTATGGCTATCATCAGGGACCTTCCGGCGACAAGCGACAGCCGCACCCGGGCGAGCCTAAGCCTGCTCGAGGCAATCTGACTTTATATGATGTGGCTGAACAAACCCTGAAGTCTGAAGGGAAAAAGGGCTATAAGCAAGACGACATTTACTTCAGGCTGAACGACCTGATGGCGGCGCATGGCTTCCAGAAAGCGAATTTGGATGGTCGCTCAAAAATAAATGACCATATGCTGCCTCGTTCATGGAATGATGTAGATCCAAGAAAATTGTATGACTCTGTGACTCCTAAACCAGAGCCGCCAAAGCCAGAGGCACCCAGACCTCCAAAAGCCGGAGGCGAAGAAAACGGCAAAGATGCGCCTCAGAATCCTGCAGAGCAGGCAAGAGCAGCCTATCAGAAGCAGCTGGAGGCTGAAATTCAGGAAAAATATTCTTTGCCGCCGATTCGAAAAGGGCAGGGCTATTTTCATGCAGTGGCAGAAGCACATCCTGACTGGAGTTCTGAGAAAGTTCTTGCTGAAGCCAAGCGAATCAGGCATCTAAACAGTGATAAAACATCTCTTTCTGTTGGTGAGCGTGTTTCGACACTGAGCAAAGAGGAACGCGAGCAAATGATTGCAAAAGCAATGCAAGCTTATGACAAGCAGCCTGCCGCTCCCAGCGCCAGCTGAGGGGCTCCTAGACTCCGGCAAGTCGGCAGGGTGAATAACCTTTTTTCTCGTAGTATTGTTGATGGTATTCTTCTGCTTTCCAGAATTTGCTCAAGAGCTTAATTTCAGTGCTGATTTTTTTGCCGAGTTGAGCCTCAAGCCGATCTCTGGAAATTTCCGCAGCTTTCAGTTGCTCGTCATCCTGACAGTAAATGGCTGAGCGATATTGGCTGCCGATGTTGAAACCCTGTCTCATACCTTGAGTCGGGTCGTGCATTTGCCAGAACAAGCGCAAAAGTTCATCATAAGCCAAAATATCAGGATCAAAGGCGACTTCGACTGTTTCAGCATGTCCTGTTGTTCCAGAACACACGAGTGGATAACTGGGGTTTTCTGTTTTTCCTCCGCAGTAACCTACCGCGGTTTCAAGGACGCCTTTCAGACTGCGAAAGGCGTCTTCAGGTCCCCAGAATCAGCCTGCAGCAAAATAAGCTTTTTTCATAATCGGCTCCATTTTCGATAACCCTATTCATTTTATCTCTTTCTTCCCGGGCAATAGCAGGACCTTAGCGAGAGTTACGGAAATCTTCTAAAGAACTGGCCGGATAATATTCGGATTCCTCTCTTCTTTGCCACCACTGTCCGCGGGTGAGCAACGCATTCCAGTCGCTAAACTTGTAGTCATAAAGCTTTGCCCGAATTTCCAAAGGTGCTTTATCAGGAAATGGATTTTTTGAGAGCAGTGAAAGTACTTCCGGAGAGCCTTCCAGGAGTTTTTTCATGAACGAGTCGAACCAAAGACTGCGCTCTCCCGGCGCCAGAGCAGCAAACCACATTTGCCAGTCAAGTCTTGGCTGATGTGGAGCTACGATCGGTGGTGCTCTGTGAATATCACCGGGCTTAAATCGAAATTCATAGGCTAGCCAGGTTTTACCGTCGTTGCTGCCTTCGACGATGATTTCTTTTCGAGTTCTGGTCATTACGGCAAAAAGTCCGTAGCTGTTGAAGCTGCGAATAGGTTGCAGAAGAAAAAGCGGCAATTGCATAGCAAATGGTAATGATTCTACGTCTCTGATAAAACAGAGACAAAGGCAGGAAATAGAGACTGAGGCGATTGCTAAAGCCGCAACTGAGCTTCTCAGCGTGCTGCTGAATGACTGTCTGAAATTGAGTGGCTTGACTTTGTGATTTAGGCGAAAACTTCGAGGCATTAGTGTCAGAACTGCCCGGTCATCCAGCAGTGTCAAGCAAACAGCGATTGTAAGCAAATTGAAGAAAGCATAGTTGCCACTCAGCATGATCACTAGCATTAAGACTATAAAAGCTGTTGCCGAAAAAATTCTGGCGATGCGAAAGAAACTCAGCAGGCTGAGCGGCAGAATTAATTCGATAACAAAGACCAGGGCTGTCGATATTCGTTGAATCAATGAGGGCAGTTTTTGCAAAAACCAGGCGATTGGTGTAGGCAATGGTTGAGTGTAATAGTGATAGCTCAGTGCAGAAAGATCTCTCCAGGTCTCGTCCTGGCTTGCCAGTTTACACAAGCCGGAGAGTAACATGAGCTTAAAACATAGCAGGCGCAGCAAAAAGAGAAAGAAGAGCGAAACTTCATTTTGAGACTCAAATCGCAATCTGTCGAATGGAGCTATTTCACGCTTGGACCATGGTGCGAAAAAAACTGCAAGTAAGCCTGTTTCCAGTAATAAAGAATCCCACTGAAAACCCATAAAGTCCTGACCGACGCTTACTATTGAAAGATAGAGCAGCCATGAGAGAGCAAGGCAGGGGGCGGTGAAGGTCCCAAGAAAAGCCAGCCCGGAGACGAATGCACCGGTATAGCAAATAGCTTGCAGAAAGCCATCGTCTGCATTGAAGAAAAAAATGCTCGGATAATTGAGCACTGCCGTTGCGCCAAGACTCCGGCTGAGCATTTCTAGTTGAGTTTTGAGCGGTATTATGCCGTTGCTGCCAAAGAGCCCGGTAATCTGAACCGCCATGGAAAGGAAGGCTGAAAAGAAACAGATTGAAAGTAGTCTCAAGAATAGCCAGCGTACATATAGATGTCTATGCTTAAGTCTAAACACGCGTTTAATCCACTATTTCGGAAGCTGCTGCTTTTAACCAGAATTCGCTCAAATCTTTGATTATGCTGTTTGAAAGCAGCTCTTTCACGGAGTTTTTGATCCAGTCGTTGGGCATGGCATTTACATAACTCTGTTGAGTGAAGCGCTGGTCCATTAAGACTATAAGTCCTTTGTCCGTTTCCGAGCGGATTACCCGACCCGCAGATTGAACTACTCTGCTCATAGCCGGATATGTATAGGCATAGTCGAATCCTGCTTTGTAATGACGTTCGTAGTATTCTCTCAACAGTTCACGTTCGAGATCGAATTTCGGCAGCGCCGGACCCACGATGAGAGCGCCAATCAATGATTCGCCGGGATAATCGACTCCCTCGCTGAAGACCCCGCCCTGAACTGCAAAAATAATACAAGGTCGGCTATTGGCTCCCGAACTGCGAAGCTTGTCAATCCAGTCGCGAACCTCGGCTACTTTCATATCCGAGCGCTGTTGAAGTATTTCAAAGTCAGGACTT
>JAIEPM010000113.1 GCA_019748395.1 Candidatus Obscuribacterales bacterium | reverse complement strand
CGGCTCGGATCCAAATAGGGAAACTTCCGCGTTCAACTCGGCCGCAAGCATCGCAGAAAGATCCTTCCCTTCTTCAACAGCTGCAGGCGCTGCTGCCGGCTCTGATCCAAATAAGGAAACTTCAGCGTTCAACTCGGCCGCAAGCATCGCAGAAAGGTCACTTCCCTCTTGAGGAAGCGGCGCAGTTGAAGCAGCTTTTGGAGCAACGCTCGGCTCTGCACCGAATAATGAGACTTCCGCATTCAGCTCCGCAGCCAACATGGATGAGAGATCCATCCCCTCTTCCGGTACTGAAGCCTTCGCAGGCGCCGCCGGGTTTGGCGCAGGTTTCGCCGCCGCTACAGGCGCTGCCAGTTCTTCTTTCATCGCAGCTGCAAAATCAGCAGGCCAGGGCTCCATCCCCTGAGCTTTCTTCGGCTCTGCAGCAGGCAAAGACAGAGAAACTTCCGAGTTAAGTTCGGCAGCCAGCATTGCACTCAAATCCATCGCCGAATCAGGCGCAGCTGCTTTCTGGGCAGGGGCAGGCTCGGGCGCAGAACCAGGTTTAGCTTTCAACATGGCCCAGGCATCATCGGAATCTTTAAACTGCGGTCCGACCGGTCCTCGCTTTTCTGCGGGTTTTTCTGCAGGTTTTGCCGATGGTGTGGAAACAAGTCCTTTGAGCGCTGAACCTAGACTGGCAAAATCGAGATTCTCTTCTTCCTCGGCAGGCGACTCAAGCGCCGGCGCTGGGCCAGCCGGAGCTGAGACTGGAGCCTCTGCGCTTGCAGACGGCACCGGAACTGTTGCCATGCGTTCTAACAAAGCACTGAGCGAACCTCCTTCGGCCGCGGCAGATGCAGGTTTTTCCGGAACAGTCACGGCATCGGAAGCAGCTGGAGACTTAAGCAAAGCATCACTTGAAGGAGCAGTCAAATTGTTGCTTGCAGGCGCATCAAAAGGATTCGCAGCCCCTGCCCCCGGAGTACTCCAATCATCCAGCAAAGACGAAAGTGAGAATGAGCCGAAATTGATATCAGTCTTTTCAGGTTCCGCTGCCGGAGCGGCTGGATTGGCTGCCCCCGCCGAAGCTGCTTGATTCGTAGGAGCGGCTTCGGACCCGCTTGAATCGGTGAGATTCAATGGCGTTCCTTCAACAGCGCTAAAGGCTGTGTCCACAGCAATAGCTTTAGTGCCGGCTGGAAGAGCGGTTGGATTCCAGAGCGAAAGTACAAACTCACTCACAGGCAAAGGGTCTTTTGCCAACGAGGCATCAATACTTAAGCCGAGCGAAGTCAAAAAGTAATAAAGCGGATCAGCCAAGCCTTGTGGGGCCTTGGATCTTTCACCGGCGCCGCCCCACTTGTGCATGCCACCAAGCGCAGTGGCAGAATCGCCGACCAGAGCTTTACTCAGAGAAGAATGCAAGAAGTAGAGAGCTTGTTGCTTTTCCTTAGCCTCCGAAGCTTTTGTAGAAAAGACACCTTCGATAAAACTCATTTCGTAGGCGCTGTCTTCCACATAATAGTTCATAGGAAATCCGGCGTCTTCGCGAAACACAAGAGCGACTCCCGCAACTTCCAGCTCGGAAAGTTCGGACCAACTTGTTAGAACTCGACTGGGTCGAAAGAATGTATAAATATCGCCGACTTTAACACGAGTTGTTTCCTCGGCCGACCAGTCATCCGGGCTTTGAGCGCTGTCAGGGGCATAGACCTGCAAATACTTTTTTAGAGATTGTGCAGGGATTGTAATTTTAACGGGCAAAGGACTCATTTCTATACGCTCCCGTCACTCAATAAACCGGCTTCGCTGACTTGATTGTAAGTATCCTGAGCTTCTTTCTCCAGCTTTCTCAGTCTTAAGAGCAGCTCCTGCTCTTTCTCGCTCCAGGCTTGTTCGTGCAATCGCACTAATTGCTTGAGCTCAGTGTTGAGAGCCGTGGCGCTGGCAGAGATTGAGCTCTCAGCAGTCGCTGCTAGATTTCCCAAACGCTCTGATTGAATTTTCAATAACTCACTCAACTGTCTCTTAAATTCAGCAGTGGAATTTTCCATTTCTCGTCCCAGGCGCACTAGGGCATCATCAACAGGGCTGCTTTTCGGCTTCTCAAGCTGATTATCTTCAATAGCCTTCGACTTCGTCTCTTCGAAAACGGACTCTAGACCAAGACGAGCAGCTTCCTCGCCTTCAAGGAGAGATTGCCTTAGTTCTGTAAGCAACTGCTCTGTTTGCGTGCGCAGTTCCAATAATTTTTCCTGTATTTCATTGTTGCTGAATTCGTAGCTTGCCTCGAGTTCAGTGAATGCTTCCTGACTTAACGAAACAAGCTCGGTCGAAGCTGCTTTTGTAGCGTCCTCTTTCACTCCGTCCACTGATTCCTGCGTTGCTTTACCCAAAGCATTTAGAGCATCCATTTTATTCTTGACCAATAGAGCAATTTTCTTTTCGAGTTCAGAGGTCATCGAACTCATCTGGCTGTTTTGCTCACTATAAAGCCCTTCCAGAAGCTCGTTTACTTTGCTTCGGCGCTTCTCAGACTCCTGAACAAGATTGCCGAAGCCGTTACCGAGACTTCCAGTCAGTTCATGCTCACTCTTTGCCAAATTCCCGGCAATTTCGGCCTGTGCTTCATGCAAAGCACACTCATTTCTTTTGCAGGCAGCTTCAAGTTCTCCCAGAAGTTTGGCAGCTTCAAACTGCACACCTGTAGCTCCGGCAGCCATCTCCCGTTCTAGAGGTCGAACCGAAGAATCAAATCTCTCCGATGCGCCAACCAACAACCATTCTCTTGTGTAAGAGAGATCTTTGAAAACCTTGGCGATTTTCAATTGAAGATTCTCCTTTAGACTGGAAAGAAAGCGCTCGTTGTCTTCAACAATCTGACTCATTGATTGCTGCAAAATATCATTTGAGCGTTCAAGTGATTTTGTAATTTCATCGCCGTATAGAGCTTCGGTGGCCTTCAATTTCTCTGCACCCTGCTCGGCCTGCTGCTGAGAATCCGTTTCCAAAAAAAGACGGCTTGTTTGCAAAAGCTCATTTCGCTTTTCCGAAAGCGCAGAAAGTTTTGCGAATCCATCCTCAACAATGTCCTTCAGGCTCTTACTCATTTGGCTCCTCAAAAATCCAGACTTGCCTGGTCAAGGGCCCGAATTAGCTCTTTCGCCTCGCCCACCGACTGTTCCAATTCAGCCAGTTTCTGACCAAGATCATTTAGCTGCTCTTCATTGCTGGTTTGTAACCTGGATAACTCGTCCTGGCTATCTTTGAAACTTGCTTCGATTTTTTCGCAGGCCAGTCGTCTCGAATTTTCCAGTTTGACTCGAAACTCTTCGTAAGATTGCTCCATATGAGTCTCGGTTCCGGCAATCTTGTCTCTCGTCCCGTCCTGAACAAGTTTCTTCATCTGCACAAATTGCTCATTCAACTTTTCAAGAATTTGACTTTGATCAGTCTCGACTTCCTTGCCGACAACCGCAGCTCCAGCCGCCTCACGAGCGCATTTTTCAAACTTACGCAGTAAGTTTTCAAAGTGACCTGCATAGTTTTTTTGAAATCGTTGCAGCTGACTTTGTAAATCGTTTTTGACAATCTGCAGATAATCCTCGGCTTCCTGCGCAGCCGAAAGTATTTCAGTCCGGTATTGCAAAGCAAGATTTTTGACATTCGTCGCATGCAATCCAAGATGCAACTCGGTCAACTCGCTGCAAGTCTCAGCGAAACTTGCAGGAAGTTCATTTACATAAGCAAGATCGCTTGCGGTCAGGCTATCGATTCGCTCCGCAGCCTTCTTTTCCATAGAGGAAAAAGCTTCAATTCTGCTCTTGAGACTTTCATTTTGTTCTCTAAGCAAAGCTTCGGTGCTGCCATCAATCGAGGAAAGAAAGTCTTCGCCTTCAGTATCAAGTCGCGTTTTTAGCTCGGCACAATGTTCGGAAAGCTCATTAGAACTGGCATTTGAAGCGTCGCTCAAAGTTTTTTGATAAGTGCTTTGCAATTCATCGAGCGCCGCCCTTTCTTTAGAAATTGCAGTTCTTATCGTTTCAAGATATGAAGGCAGCTTCTCTTTAAGCGCAGCACGAGCCTCATCAAGACGACTCTGATTGCCGGATTCAGCCTCTTCAAGTCGCCTCTGGAAACTTTGAACATGCTCATCCACAGACTTATGAAAGTCCTGGAGCAGACTGTCGAGTTTTGCCAGCAGAGCATTTCGCAATTCTTTGCCGGTATTTTGCAAAACGCGAAGTTCTTCCTGTCTCAATTCAGTCAATTGAGCAAGAATACTTTCCTTTTCAGCTGAAATGCCCTGGTTATGAGAGTTTACAAAAGACTCAATGTCGCGGCTGCTTTGTTCAAGACGCTCGCGAACCTGCCGTTCAAGTTCAAAGTTCAGCTTAGAAACGTAGTCACAATTTTCTTGAACAGACTTCTCCATATCTTGAGAAGCACGTGTTAAAGCAGCAAGCAACTGTCTTGCTGGAGAATTTTGCTGACTTTCCCCTGTTAACGCCTCGGCCATTAGAAACCCCGCAACGGCTAAACCCTAGCCCCCCGCATCTATATGCCCAGCGCAATATCAAAACTTCACACTCAAAAACAGGCAAATCTAAGCAAAATTCCAAGCTTATCAGTCTCTGAAATCTGCGAAGTAAAATCGGCAAAAAAAAACCCTTGAGCTATTAACTCAAGGGTTTTATAGATCCTGGCACCGGGCTATCTTTCCGGGCGGTCACCCACCAAGTATTGTCGCTGCTGACCGTCTTTACCTTCGTGTTCGGGATGGGAACGGGTGTGTTCCGGTCGCATAAG
>JAIEPM010000449.1 GCA_019748395.1 Candidatus Obscuribacterales bacterium | reverse complement strand
AAAGAGCTTATTACTGCCAATTCTTCGATTCTGATTTTACGAGAAGAGTGATAGCTTGCCGGGCGATCAGCGCTTCAAGCAAAAATGGATCTTAGGGGTAGAAATGTTACACATAGACTGCCACAATACTAATGTGTCCCTGTGGAATCTGTGTTCGTGCGATTAACACCAAGCTTATTTCACAAGGCAATTCTGCTCGTGGCTTTGCCTTTCTTATTTGAAGTAATAGTGGTTTCTTACTTGCTTTATCTGCTTTCTGTGACGGAGCAGGAAATCGCAAGAGAGCAGCTTGGCAAGAAAATTTTGATTCAGGCAAATGTGCTCACCACCTGTGCCAATCAGGCGGCAAAGTGGAAGGTGATGTCGCTGGAGCAGGGATTTGGCAGTTCCGGGCAGTTTGACCATAAAGTTTCGGAAGCGCTGGCTCCCTTGCCGAAAGCTTTTGAGCGCTTAAAAGAGCTGGTTGGCGGTAATAAGACCTGGCTGGCTCATGTGAAGTCCTGCGAGTATCGTTCTAATCGAGTGATTTATCTCATGAATAAATCGCATGATGCAGGCGCTAACGGCTATACTTTGCAAGTTTTGCAGATCATGGGGGCTCTCAGGCGCGAGCTTGATCGGCTTGAAGATGCCCAAAGTCGACTCATTGCCGATGCGCGTGAAATTGAACGTGAAAGTTCAGAATCGCTTGGTCAACAAAGAGCAACGTTAAAGGTTATGCTTGTTGCTTTTCTGGCGGTGGGAGCTTTGCTGGCGCTGGGTCTGGCGACCTATTTTCATAAAGGGACTATGAGCCGACTCTTGATTTTGCTCTCTAATGTTCGGCTTTTCAAAGACGAAAAACCTTTGCATCCGGAGCTGAGCGGCAACGATGAAATTGCTGTTCTTGATAAGGCTTTTCATGAGATGGCAAATACCGTAATCGAAAGTGCTTCTCGAGAAAGAGCAATAATTCGAAATGCTAAAGAAGTTATTTGCTCTTTGAATTCTGATCTGGATTTCGTGAGGGTCAATCCTGCTTGCCAGACAGTCTGGAGTTATTCTCCGGAGGAACTTTCAGGTCGTTCACTTTTTTCGATAGTTCCGCAAAACGAGGAAGGGAGGATCCGGGCTGCTATTTCAGACTTGAAGAAAACTCCGGATGGTGGTTCTTTCGAGAGCAAAGTTAGAACACAATCCGGTGAGCTCATCGATATGCTCTGGTCTGTGAGTTGGTCGGAAAGCGATAAGTCGCTGTTTTGCGTATGTCATGATGTTAGCGAGCAGAAGAAAATAGAACAATTGAAGCGCGATTTTGTTGCAATGATCAGCCATGATCTCAGAACACCATTGACCTCGATAAAAATGATGATGGACTTGATGAATACCGGCATGCTTGGTGTTCTGCCGGAGCAAGCAAAGGACGCTGTCGGAAGAGCAACCAAAAATTGCGACTATTTGATCGCGCTTATCAATCAATTGCTTGAAATCGAAAAGTTGGAGACTGGAAACATTCAATTGCTTAAAGAGGATATTCTGATTGAAGATGTTTTTGCTCAGACAAAAACAGCTCTGACGGTGCTTGCGGAGAGAGCGGGGTTGCAACTGGTTTTGGGCGAGAGCGAGGGAGTATTAATCAGCGCCGATAAACAGCGGATTACCCAGGTCTTGATGAATCTCGTGTCCAATGCCATCAAGTTCAGCCCTAGAGATTCCGAAATAATAATGAAATCGAGTCTGGAAAAAGATGCTACGCTCAAAGTTTGGGTAATCGACCATGGACGTGGCATTCCAAAAGATGCAATTGCAAAGGTATTTGATCGCTTCCAACAAGTTGAACGAGCGGATGAAACCGTGAAGGGTGGTTCCGGTTTGGGTCTTGCTATATGCAAAGCTATTGTCGAAGCTCACCATGGTGAAATTGGCGTGGACAGTGAAGAAGGAAAAGGGAGCTGCTTCTGGTTTAAACTTCCTTTGAATTCAAATGATGCATAGTTGAATTCATTCCAGGGCTCAGTCCGGCGAATGAGGTTATCGTCCCCGTCGAAAAGCTAAGCTTTAAACATTTGTTCTTCGTCGAGAGGTTAAGCCGGTGTTTGTTAATCGAATGGAGGCCGGAAAGCAGTTGTACCTGAAGCTCGTACAGTTTCTGTCGAAAAGCGGGCTCGCTAATAACTCAAAAATTGCAGTTGTAGCATTGCCCAGGGGAGGCGTGCCGGTGGCAGTTGAGCTGGCTCGTAAATTCGCTTGCCCGCTTGAGATTCTGGTAGCAAAAAAATTGTCTTATCCCGAACAACCTGAATATGCAATCGGCGCCGTATCGTCAAACGGTATAGTCGTTGTAAGTCCCGATATTCCGCAAACTCCGCAGTGGAAAGAATACATAGAGCAACAGCGCCTGAGTCTTCTGCAAAAAACAGTGGGCATGGAGAAGCGTTTTTATGATCTTGCCGGTCGTCAGCGAGCATCTTTCAAAGATAAATTAGTGATTCTTGTTGACGATGGAATTGCTACCGGTATGACTGCCCTGGCGGCTTTAATGAGCTTGAAGCAGGAGGGAGCTTCACATGTAATCATGGCTTCACCGGTTATGAGTAAAGATAGTTACCAGAAACTGCATGAATTTTGCGATGCAGTAGTTGCGCTGAGGACACCGGAAGATTTCAATTCCGTGGGCGAATATTATCAGGATTTTGAACAAACAACTAATGAAGAAGTTATTGATTCAATGCGAGATAGTACTCATTTCCTTCGCCGGTATGATTCTCATAATCTCAAAAATGAGTCCTTTGGTTGATGTAGCTTGACCCCGCTTAGCTTATGCTCATTTATAACCAATGAGAAAGCCCGGCTTAGCGGAGATTTCCGCCGCAGGAGCCAAAAAGGAGAAACTACCGTGCCTTTTAAGAAACTACTTGTAGCTCTTGATGGTTCCGAGTATAGCCAGATTGCTGCTAACTACGCGTTTTGGCTTGCGAACCGCTTGAATGCCTCAATTGATGCACAGCATGTTGTTGACCCGCGGCTTGCGGATTTCTTCATTGCGCCGGAATTTGCTCAAGAACTTGGTCTTGCAGCCTCAATTGAAACCAGCGATAAAGTTATTTCCGGATTGCGAAGAGTCGGTGAACTGATTCTGGAGCTTTTCTCTAGAGAGGCTGCGGATCGCAAACTGCAATTTAAAACATTTCTGGACGAAGGTTATATTACGCAGGAGCTTCTGAAACGAAGTGCTAATGCTGATCTTGTAATTATGGGACATAGAGGAAAGGGACATCGCAAAATACCATCAGATTTATTGATTGGTGCTGTTGCAGAGAGAATCGCCGTTAGTTCCAAAGTTCCGGTTTTGATTGCAGTGCAACCAATCGAAATGATTGGTCAGGCTCTTGTTGCTTATGACGGTAGCGAGCCGTCGCGCGGTGCTTTATTTATGGCGGAGAATCTTGCGAAAAATGCAGGATTGCGATTGCGTGCCATGATTGTAGTTCCATCAGCAGAACACAGAGCTGAGGCTGAGTTGCTTATCGAGCAGGCAAAATCATACTTGCGAGAAGAGTGGCCGGAAGAAGTTTTTATGGTGGCAGAGGGACCGCCAGCTCCTACTCTTATGGAATACGCTGCAAGTTCAAATAGCTTGCTGGTGCTGGGTGCTTACGGTTTCCGCACTCCGGAAGGAAATGTAATTGGCAGTACGACCACTCATGTTGTGCGTATGACTCAGAGCAGCATTCTTATTTACAGATAGAGTTCACGGACGTTCAAATTGCTCTTTAAAGGTATTCATCAATGCCGGTAGTTTTGTGCGCAAGTCCCATCTGATAGCGATTTGAAAGAGCCAGAGCAAAAGCCCATCTCCTTCTATGACAAAACGCATTTTAATTGTCGTGTCAGTCAGGGGCTTCAGCTCATGGTAAAAAATCAACCTGGAACCGAGCGTTGAAAACTCATCCGTGTAGTCATTCTCTTCGTGGAAACTTGTTACTTTCAGGGTGTATTTTGCGCCGTTCTTAAGAATCAGCTCGCCCGTGCTGCCTTCCTTCAGCGGTCCATCGAAATTAAGCGATGCCATAAGATGATCCCATTGGGGCATGCTTCGCCAATCGACAAGCTTGCTCCAGGCGGCTTTTAAAGACCCGTTCAGGATAATTTCGTGTTCTGCCAATTTCATACTTTTTGGATTCCTGGAATATTCGAAGCGCTAATATTAGCAGTTATCCATCCAGCCGAATGCAATCGCCAAATTTCGGTGAGGGGGACACCATGCGTAACCCAGCGCCAATTTCGGTAGGGGGGACGCCGTGCGTCACCCTGCGCAAGTTGCGCCGATTAACACAGGCTGACGATTGATTGAATCCAGGTAAACTAAAAGACTGGGCGCCGCATGGCGACGCCCTTACAGGTGATTGGCTCGCGAATTCTTGCTTGTGCTATCATTTCGGCATTATGAAAGCTTTCAATTTTGCAGCACTTTTTCTTCTGTTTGCTTTTTCAACATCTGCGGCGCTGGCAGCGGGGGCGGCTGTCAAGCCATTGAAGGCGGAAGAAATTAAAAACTGCCGCGCTTGCATTCCTTCGATAGGACAGAGTGATGATGCTCTGGTTACATTCAAGAATGGAGAATTTCATTCAGCCGATTATCCATTTGCTGAAATGAGAGCAATGGCTTTCGGTACACTGAACGGCAAAGCTGTTGCCGTGGCCGAGTTGTGCTGGAACACCGGTGGCAGCGGCAACTGGGAAACAATTCTCCTCTTTGCTCGCAAGGATGGAAAAGTAGTTTGCAAAGGCAGCTACACGCCGGGTGCAGAT
>JAIEPM010000206.1 GCA_019748395.1 Candidatus Obscuribacterales bacterium | reverse complement strand
CATTTTTGCTAATTTGAATGAGTTGGGTATAATATTTCTCGAAGTGTAGTTTATTTATACTGTCAATATTTGATGTCCTCTGTTGCGTAGTTCGCTGCTGAGCCATTGTTGATTTTTGGATGGGCGACATTCACAAAGAAGCGCTAAAAATCTATGTTGAAAACGATGAGATTTTGAGACGAAATCAAGGCGACGAGGCCGTCTTCAACTTAGGAGTGGTCGGAGAGGACGCATTTGGAGACAGAGCTTACACAATCGACGACCGCACTCACACGATAAAATTTCACCCGCGCAATTTCAGCCTGGCAAAAAATCGCGATGCCGTGCCGTTTTTTCTGGAGGGTTCGGAAATAGTCGTAACACCGAAAATAAACGACCGCGAAGTCCAGATGTTTCTGGACACAGGTTGCTCCAGCACGGCATTCTCAGACAGCAGTCTCTCGGCAATCGGGATGTCGAGACCGACAGATGCAGCCGCTGCTTATGCGATAGGCTCCGGCGGGCGAAGAGCCAGCTATGTTTTCGAAATCAAAAGCATTAAATTAGGCGGCATAGAAAAAAACAACGTTCAAGCAAGCTGTGATCTTCATTCAACTGCCGGGCGACCTCTACTAGGTCGCAGCTTTCTGAGCGGTTTGGTACTTACAATAGATCCCGTATCAAAGTTGATTTTGCTTAGCCGCTAAGCAAAACTCCGTTTTTCGAATCAGGATTTTGTTGCCTGAGCGCCGATTTGCAAATGAATACGGTCCAGCATATAGAAGATAAGCGCAAAGGCAAAAATAGAAATAATCCCGGGCAAACGCCCCAGATTGTCCGGAAAACAAAGAACGCTTAAAGCAGCAAAAAGCAGGCTCTGAATCCTTGGACCAGTCAAGTAAAATGAACCGCCAAACGGCAGGACTTTGGCTCTATGGCATAACTCTTCAAACCAGTGCGCGTTCCAGAAAATATAAAAGAAAGGCACAAGCATTAATATCGAGACTTCAAAAGCACCAATCGGATAGCCCTGAGCATTAAGCTTAGCCAAACGCCTGTGCAGTGTGCAGGCAAGGAAACAAAGGTAGAAATAGGCGGCAATATGCAAGCTAACAGTCCAGGGGTTCAAATAATCGAGTCTGAACAAATAAGCGCTAAGAGCCAGGGCCAAGCAGAATGCCAGCCCGAGCAGAAAGCGCCATGATAAAGTCATAGACATCAAAAGCGCCTCCGACCTAATAAAAGCATGAGAAGCCCGAGTCCGGCAAAGCTCAACCCGGGCAACCAGGCTCCAAGAAGCGGGTCGAAACCGCCGCCATTAACCAGACCCATGCAGATATCGCGCAGAACAAAATATGAAACGAATACGATTCCTCCATAAGCAAGAGAGAACATGTTCTTGCCTCGATGGCCAAATAAAGCCACCGGCAGAGCTGCAATCAAGAGAAAGAAACAAGAAAGCGGGTCTGAATAACGCCTGAAAAATTCAAGCCAGAGCTCACTTGAAACCGGCTTGCCTGAAGAACACAAGGCATCAATTTTCGCTCTCAATTGTTTTGAGTTCAATTCATAAGGCCGAGCTTCACGTTTTTTGGGATCAAATCTGCTCAGATCCGGCGGTCCGATCAGTAACTTACCAAAGTGAACATGATCGCCAGCATTTAAGCCTTTGGAAAAAATATTGTAGATATGACCATCATAGAGATTCCAGTACTGATTTTTGAAAAGTCCGGTCGGAGCCCAAATGAGGCGTATATACTCAGGTGAACTCAAATCAATCAGAATATTATTGAAAAGCTTTCTGCCGTTTCTGGAAGCAACCAGATAAATAGTCTTCAGCTTGCCGTCCGGTCCACTTTCATAGCCGACATAATCATGGATGCCCCGACATGAAGGCAGTTCGCGATTATTAACCGCCGACATTGCCATGCTGTTGCTCAAACGCAAAGCGTCGGGAACCAGCTCCTCAGCAAGTACAAAAGAAAAAAGCGAGCATAAAATGCCGATCGCAATAAAAGGACGCATTACTCTCAGAAGACTGATACCGGCGGTTCTCAAAGCAAGAAGCTCCGAGTCCGCAATCAGGAAGTAGAGCGAAAGCACAGTTGCTATCAAAACACCGGCCGGCAAGCAAGTTACGACAGTTGCCGGAATTTGCAAGGCTGTCATGGTCAGAAGCAAATCTAGAGGACAGCCCGCTTCAGCAACATAACGCATAAGGCGCTGCACTTCGTCTGTTAGCAGGTAAATGCCACCGGGGACGGTGGTACCGATCATCAGCATCACGAAAAACTGGTAAAAGCAATATCGATCCAAAAGATTCATTTTGCTACCAGTACCACCGAACAAAAGGGCTGAGGTCCGAATACAGTTCAAGATTGTCGGTCAATACAAGAGTCTTGTTGCGCGGGGCAAGCTTTTTCAAAAGCCCATAAGCATCAATAACTGCTGATGGTCCAATCGAACTGGCAAAAAGAAATGAGCGGTGAGTTTCAGCCGCACGAAAGGCGCAAATAGCCAGGCTCTGCTTGCCCAAAAGCTCCGAGCGAAACCACATTGTATTGCTGCAATCCACAAGCACCTGAGCCCCAGCCCTGACAGCCTTGTTGGAAAGTTCAGGCTTCATCAATTCGCAGCAAAGCAAAGGTCCAATCTCAACATTACCGCATTTCACAACGCCTTTAGAGTCGGCGGCCTGATAGCCCTGACCTTTGGGAGTCATTGTGCCGCAAAGAGGCGAAAGCGGCGACTTCAGAATCCAGCCGGGAGTATATTCACCAAAGGGCACCAGAAACTGCTTTCGATAAACTTCAGGCTCAGTCGAACCGGCTCCAACGGTACAGACGGCATTGTATAGCATGCCGTTCGGATCTGAATCCAGAGCACCAAGAATCCACCCCTGCCCCATTCTCGAAGCAGTAGAAGCAAGATAGTCGTAAGCCGGCCTATATTCGCGCACAGGCAATATCATGGACCATTCAGGCCAAACACAGATACCGGCCGGAGCTTTTGCTGCAAGATCTAAATACCGGCGCAAATGCGCATTGGCGTCAGGTTCATTCAAAGAGAAAAGCATGTTTCCCTGCAAAATGGAGAACGGCAGAGATCTAGCGACAAGCGACGAATCACCTGCATGAGCCAGGCGCCATTTACCGTAACCGAGACTTGAAACAATTAAGACAGAAAAGAGCAGGATACTGAAGATGCTGTTCGGGACCGATACTGAAACGGATTCAAACTTAGAAAGCCTCAACTGCTTGAATAGAATTTGCAAAACTGAAAAAGCAATCAAATTAGAAAGCACAATCAGTGCCGCAATGCCTGGTCCACCTACAATCGCAGCGATCTGAAGAAGTTCCTTCTGAGCGTGTTGCGAGTACTCAATCATGGACCAGGGCACTGAAATGGAACCTTGGGCATTACCCAATTTGTTGAAGATAAGCACCCACAAAAGCGGCAGCAGCAAAAAAGCAGGCCATAAAAAAGCCCCGTCCTTGCGAGCAGGAAGAAATGAAAGCCTGAATGGAAGTTTCCAGAGAAGCGAACTGAAGGCTCCAAAAAGAACCCCCTGTTGTGCCGCAAAAAGCAGCCATACAAATGCATTTGCAATAGAGCTAAATGGCTTCACGGCTGCGGGCCAGACCAGCGGGCTGAAATCCAGACACCAGGACAAATAAAGCAAATTAAAGGCCGTGCCGAAAGAAAGTCCACGCACAAAAGACTCAGAGAAATCACGACTTGAGCAGGCAGCGAAGAAAAAGGGAACAAGTCCAATCCAGGCAAGATAGTAACAGTCGAAACCCGGCGCAGAAAAAGCCAATAGAAGACCGGCAAAAGCAAGACAAAAACAATAAGCCAATTCTTTTGCAAAATAATCCGAGCTTTTTCGCAAGCTTAGTTGCGACTGACTCGGCCCGGCATTAATCAATCCAACCTGCATCTTCTCAATAACAAGATGGTAACCGACGAAGTCGGTCCCAAGCTCCTTTGACAAGATACAAATATAAGTCTTTCGCGGCGATTATTTCAAAGAGGAATTTAAGCCGAAAAACGGTCGCCTCAGCCTGGCCCGAGATCTCTAGGCGGCGCTGCTTGCTGTCGCCACCACCATTGCTGCTGTTGCTGCTGCTGGTTTTGCTGTTGCTGCAACTGATTTTGTTGTTGTTGCTGTATGCCGAGAATAATACCGAATAGATTGTTCTGATTTTGTCCGGCCGGACTTCCACCTCCGGCATAAGCAGCCGACGATACGGAAAGGATCAAGAACAAACTAAATCCCAACAAGGGACCTAATCGATTAATTGAAGCACCTTTAATCTTCCTTCCGGAGAGTTTCATTTTAGTTTCCTCAAAGTTAAAAGGGAGTAGGAGGCTTCTGAGCTTGTTGTTGTCTCCACCACCACTCTTGCTGCTGTTGTTGCTGGTTTTGCTGTTGCTGCAACTGATTCTGTTGTTGTTGCTGTATGCCGAGAATTACACCGAATAGATTATTCTGATTTTGCCCGGCTGGACTTCCGCCTCCGGCGTAAGCAGCAGCCGATACTGAAAGAATCAAAAACAAACTAAGTAAGAAACGGAATCCCAGTCGTTTAATTGAACTGCCGTTCAGCTTTATTCTCAAGAAAGTCATTCTACTTGCCCTAAATTAATTGACGACAGGAGGTTTCTGAGCCTGTTGTTGTCTCCACCACCACTCTTGCTGCTGTTGCTGCTGGTTCTGCTGTTGCTGCAACTGATTTTGTTGTTGCTGCTGTATGCCAAGAATGATACCGAAAAGATTATTCTGATTTTGTC
>JAIEPM010000633.1 GCA_019748395.1 Candidatus Obscuribacterales bacterium | reverse complement strand
GATAGAGCCACGAAAATGCTGAAGGCCCTCGGACTGCCTGCGCCACAATCCGTTGATGTCGTGATTGATCCGCCTCAGACTCCTCCTGATTCAGTGCATCCACCGAGCGATGTGGAGACTACAGTAAAGGTCACCATCCGTCTTCTCGGGCTGCAATTAATTGGAAACGGTACTGTCCTTCCGAACGTTTTAGCGATCCAGGATACCTCCGAAGCAATCGTAGATAACAGCAGACCTCGCTACGCTGCAAACATACTCGAAGAATGTTCTCAAGTTGGTGGTGGTGTGGGCGTTGGAATAACCGTACCTTGCTACGGCGGATATAGTTACGCGCATGGAAAGCCGTCCAATTATACGGTTCGTGGAGTCAAAGGAAAAATATACTACTCGCTGGACAACAAGTTTGGTGACGGTACTATTGCAGCTCCAGGCGGCGGCTTTCTATTCAATAGTAATTGGCAAGCCGGGCCGACTCCGTATCCCGGTGTGCAGACGGCTCAACAGAGGCTGTTCGCAATTGAGGGAACTTTTGCATATTAGAAGTGAATTACACAGGCAATTCACGTGCCTCATCCAATCAGGGTATTCAGAGCGGGAGATTTAGCAATGGAATTGGGAATTAGTGCCAATGGTCGGATTCAAATGGTCGGCAGCAACGCAAGCAAAAGAATGAAGCTTTCTAAGTTTGAGTGGGGACTTACTACAGAAACGACCGAGGGAGACGTTGTGAGACTTCGGAATTTTGCTCGTGAGAAAATCCGGCGTCCGTATTTTGCAAGCCTGGGTGCTTTGCCATCCGTAAACGCCATGGTGGCGGCCCACGTGTTTGCGCTGAGAAATTGGTTTGGCATGGAACGGATGGGGAATTCTGAAGCTAAGTCTCAACGAAAGCTTGCCTGTGTGACATTAGTATGCGCGGTTCTCGGTGCTATCGGCGGAGTATTGGTCCTGAACACCTTGAGTAACAGCTCTTCTCACAGCAACACTGCAAGCGCGCAAACTTCGGTTGCTCAATTAGTGTCGAGCTCAAGTGAGAAGACGACCGAGTTGGTCGGCTATGGGAACAACTCTCGCGAGGCACAACTTGCCTCAACCGTGCCGCCTGTACCGGCAGCAACCCAAGCCCCCCCATCTTCAAATAGCCAGGCACCCTTTGGTTTTCCTCCACCGGAGGTAGCAAATACTGCAGGAACGGAATATCAAATTATTTTTCCTACAAAAGAGACTGCCGCTCCTCCAGTTTCAGACAAAGTGCAATAGGCTAAGCGCGCCGGATTTTGAATGTTTTGACGCTAAAGACAAATGACTGAATAATTGCCGACAATCAACTCGATTTGGCTACTGTAACGTCTTTGATAGAAATCTTTTATACATTTAACTCGTGAGGGGACGCTCGTTTGAAGAGTTGAGACCATTTCAACATCAAACGACAAGGGAGGCAACGATGGCACTACTAACAAAGTTAAACGCGCAGAAGCAATCGTCAATTCAATCTAATCGGGCAAAGTCGCCGTTGATAAGCAATCCGCGCAGCAGGCAAGGCAGCGTATTGGCAGAAGGCGTTCTTGGTACATGGTTAGTGATAAGCGCGCTTTCCTTTGGTGCTACGTTTTTGGTGAATAGTGGTCTGGCAACCTACTACAAGCAACGACTGGGGTTTATCACAAACCAGGTTGCAACCCTTGCCGCCAATGAAATAGCCAGCCCGATGTTCACCAGTACTGCTGATACTGAGGCGACCACCAAGGAGCGAGCAAAGCGGTTAATTAAGGATCTCGGACTGCCGGCCCCACAGTCCGTTGATGTTGTAATTGATCCGCCTCAGTCTCCTCCTACATCAGTGAATCCACCGAGTTCTGTGGAGACTAAGGTGACGGTCACCGTTCATCTTTTCGGGATGCAACTAATCGGAAACGGCACCATACTTCCAAGCGTTTTGGCGCTTCAGGATACGTCGGTAGTAACAGTAGACAGGACCAGACCTCGCTACGCTGCCAACATGCTCGAAGAGTGCTCTCAAGTTGGCGGTGGTGTAGGTGTCGGCATAACGCTTCCAGCCTACGGCGGGTATAGTTACGCGCATGGAGTGCCTTCCAATGATACGGTTCGCGGAGTAAATGGAAAGATATACTATTCGTTGGATAACAAATTCGGTGACGGTACTATCGCGAATCCGGGCGGTGGATTTCTGTTCAATACGAACTGGCAAGCTGGTCCGACCCCTTACTCCGGTGTGCAGACTGCTCAACAGAAGCTGTTCGCGGTCGAAGGCACTCTTGCAAAATAATAAATGCTTCAACCCGCAATTCTCAGAAATTCATTGCCGAGCTTCAATGCTGAATTCGAAGACAAAGACGTGCCTAAATTTTTGAGACGCTGACAAAGAAACCCCTGCGTCGCCGTCTTTGACCGATACGGAAGCAAGCAACTCTACCGCTTTTATAAATTCAGCTTGAGGAGAAGCGAAATCACTCATGCCCAATGCTGCTTCAGGCTTGCGCAGGGTGCAGTAGATTGAACATAATGAAGGTCAAGCGGCAAAGGATATAGATCCTTTCAAAAGTCCCGGTCTTAGGAATCCAAGGCGGGGCAGGACACCACAGTGAAGCTAGCTTCATAAGCGTTTTCAGATTTGGTATGATCTCGAGATTGACAAGGAACAGCCCGTGAACGAATCATCCCATTCTCCGCAAACTACAACTGACGCGGGTATCAAGACCTTTTACTTTGCCGGGCAGTTTTTCCCTAACGGCGTGCAGGATCTGGCCGTTTCATTGATTAAGCACACAAACAATGATCTGGTGGACCAGTTAGACACTCGCGTTAACTATGTCGTGCTTGGGATGGGCTCTGAAGCGGAGCAAGCCCAGCGAGACGCGGAACGGTTGAATATCGACTGCAATGCTGATATCAGGATGATAGACCTGATCGAGTTATGCCAGCTGGCCAAACCTGGTGCCAAGACACTCAGGCAGAACGGCTTGAGCTGGAACCAGAGCATTGAAGCATTTCGTGGTCTTGCAGGTATTTTACGGCAAGATCAGCTGTTAGATTTGCGGCAGCAAGATCTGAGTGGCATCAACATTTCTGGTGCGTCTTTTCGCATGAGCGGGTTTGGCTCGACCTCCGCAGCTCTATGTCTCCTTGAGGGCGTGAATCTTTCCAGCGCATTAGCAAAGGAGGCTACTTTTCCAGCGTTGGCGGACGTAAATTTTGATGGCGCATGCCTGTCCGAGGCAAATTTCTCGGATTTGCAGAATTGCAGTTTCAAGAATAGTGATCTTACTAAGGCAATTCTACGTGGGACCAATGTCCGCAGTTGCGACTTCAGTGGTTCTACTGCCACACGAGTAAAGGCGAACCGCTGTGCCTTTACTGGAGATTGTACATTTACCGGTCTAAGCCTTAGAGAAGCGGATCTGACAGCCACCAAATTCAGCCATGCTGAATTATCCGGTGTGGACCTTAGCGACAGCATGTTGTTAAATGCCGATTTGACAGAAGCTAGGATGTGCGGTGCGCTGCTCAGTAATGCTTGTTTTGACGGGGCCAAATTAGTTGGGGCAGATCTGACAAACGCTGATCTACGAGAGGCGAGCTTTGTCGGCGCAGACTTATCGCTTTGCACTGTGGATGGGGCTAATTTTACGTCGGCTAATTTGGCCGGAGCCAATCTCGGCCATATCGATCAATCTAAAGCCGTTGGTTTGAAAGAAGCATTGGCAGATCTGCCTCATGCTGATTTTGGAGCAGCTACTCGGGAGCTGTTGGAAGTGGCACGACAAGCCGGAAAATTTTCTTTGTCTTTGAATTTGTTCTACCGTAAGGCTCAAATCAAGCTCGAGTTGAAAGTGAGCAACAGCGCCAACGACATCGATATTGA
This sequence comes from Candidatus Obscuribacterales bacterium, assembly GCA_019748395.1. Lineage (GTDB taxonomy): Bacteria > Cyanobacteriota > Vampirovibrionia > Obscuribacterales > Obscuribacteraceae > JAIEPM01. The sequence goes on along the minus strand of JAIEPM010000633.1, from coordinate 873 downwards.
CGTTTGCAATGTGACTGAAAACGGCCGTGACGCGGACGATAATGCGGTGGGTATAGGATACTCATATTGCATGAGTTGCGGTCCGTCTTCCGGGATTGCTAGCATGGGTATCCCCCCATGGCCAAGTAGACCACTGGAGGACGTGATACTGGATGTAGTGCGGAGATTGGGGCGAGGGCGTCTCATAGCACGTTCGATTTCCGCACGCAGCTCAAAGAGTGCGGTTACAGGAAAGACTCTCAAAGAGCTGGCCACGGCCGCCTGCCATGAGTTGTTCCAATCCAGCACCTGACGCCACCGGTACAGGCAATAACATGTTGCTACAGAATAACCGAATCGTTGTTTTACTCATTCAAGTGCTCTCGATCTAAGACGAGTTCTGCAATTTATTGAAGAGCAAGATTCTATAGTCTAAGTTACTGGAGTCTTTACGGGAGAAGTGTCTCACAGAGCGCGTTTTCTTGGACTTCTTGCTTTTGCGTTCTTGTTGAAAAACCGAGAGTGCTTTTGATCAATTGCGAGAGCTATTTTTCTTCTGTTCATGCTTTTGAAAAATGAAAACGGAAGAGCTAAAGCGAATGAACCAGAGTCATGAGCTTTTCTAAGCACATAACGGTCTGCTTCAGAGAAGCAAGATCTGCTGCCAACCCAATTTCAAAAACCTTGAGTAAGCTTAAAAGATTTTACGAATGTTCAGCAAAAAACATTCAAAAAAATGTTTTCTGAGGTCATCCATAGGTCATCCAGAGTGTTTTTCCTACCCCAAAATTCAGGTAGCTGAAATCCCGGAAAAGTAATGCCGAAGGTCGGAGTCGAACCGACACGGAGTGTTTGCTCCGGCTGATTTTGAGTCAGCTGCGTCTGCCATTTCGC
>JAIEPM010000287.1 GCA_019748395.1 Candidatus Obscuribacterales bacterium | reverse complement strand
AAACCTACATCGCCAAAGGTGAACCCATTTCTTCAAAAGACCTGCTGCCAAGCGAAAATTTGAGCGGGCTACTGAATAAAGGTGAAAGAGCCATTACATTGAAGCTCGAAGCTGAAATGCAGCTTGATCACGAACTGAACTCAGGCGACAGGGTCGATGTTCTTGTTTGCTCAAGCGCAAAATCAAAACGTTACACTCGCACAGTCTGTCAAAATATTAGAGTTTTGCTGGCAGTTCCCAAAGAAATGCTTGCAAGCAACTCAATTCGCAATAACGAATCAAATCGAGTCACATTGGCAGCAAGCGCTGCCGATTGCGAAAGGCTGAATCAAGCAGCCGACGCCGGAAAGCTCAGGCTGGTTTTACGCAGTCCGGCAGCTCAAGAAACTGAAGTTCTGCCGGGCGCAGACGAACGCGATATTCTGCCGCACTTTGCACTCAAAGAAATGGCTGAAAGCGCAGTTAAAGCTCTGATGCCGCCTCCGGCAGCAAGCGCTCCTCCGGCTGCCGTCTTGCCGCCTTTACCCGCGCCCCCCGCAGCGGTGGAAGGTGCTGAAATTGCTCCTCCAGCACCTTTGCAATGGGTGGTCGAAATCTTCTCCGGATCTAAGAGAGAAACTTATGCAGTGCCCAAGCAAGAAAACTAGAATCAATAGTTTCAAAAGAAATGCACGAGGATCGGCTTTGCCGCTCGTCGTGTTTTCGCTTTTAACTATTGCTGCTTTTCTTGCTTTTACTGTCGATATAATGCGGGCATTTTTGCAAGCACAACAGCTTGAATTCGCATCCACCGCTGCGGCAGTTCACATTTTGCCTTTTGCTTGCCTGGATGCGGACGGACAAATGCAAAACGATCCGGTCTGTCAGGCCGACGGCAGTTTTAGCCCGCAAGCTCTCAGTAATATGAGTATGCAACTTGAGATTTTAAGTGGCGGCGCGCAAGCCGCCTGGAATCAGTCTATCTCAAGTGAAAGTTCTGCAGATGCCAGTTCTATGGCAGCCGTTTCTTTCAGCAGCTCCGATATAAGCACCCCGGCCAGGGATGCAGGCGTCAGCGATAAATCAGACCCCCTGCTTATTTTGAAAGCCGAAAAAAGTGGTGCAAATGCACTGCAATTTGTTTTTCTGCCGATGGTTTTTGCCTTCAATCAGATGATGGGACTTACAGTTCCGGAAGCAGCTTCAAGTTTCGAGCAAAAACAAAGCACTGAAGTAATGGGACAGGCAGCAAGCCGGATCGGCGCCGGAGTCCCACTGGAAGCCACGGGCAATAGAGTCGAGGCCATGGCACGAGCACGCTGCGCCGGATTTCCACTTGCCATAAATTATGATGATTTCAAAAGAGCTCTGCAAGGACAGAGCGCCACAAGCGGCAATCTCAGCCTGAAGCTGCACTTATCGTCGGCTGCTGATTTGCAGTATTCGTCTCTTAACGAACTGCGCGCTTATTTTGTAAATTTGAGCAGCGGCAATCAGGTAAATGACTACTACGCTGATGCTCAAAGCCAAGAAAGAGTGAACGACCTGATCGGAACGCTACTTTATTTCGACAGTTCCACGGCTCAAGCCGTATCTGCCAATCTGAATCCGCCGGAAGCGCTGGAAAGAGGCGTCAAGATTGACCGATTTGCAAAAGGCTTGCTGAGCGGAAATACGGATTTGCAACAGGTAATATCGCAATTGCGCCTGAACAAATGCTACATCCTGCCGGTAGTTAAAGACAGCACAGGCAGCCAGTGCGAGGTTCTAGGCTTTGCGTTCTTGAAACTCACAGCTCTAACTGCAATCAACGGCAGCTGGGATTTCGACTTTCAGGCCGGCGAGTCGTTGCCAGTACTTAACGCCAGCGCCGGTTCATCTTATAAAAGCATCCCTCAATTCGACGGCAGCCGCTTGCCGCCGATTTACGATCAAGCCAACAGTCCTTTCAGCCCTCGCAATTACGATCTGAGCGGCAACAGTTTCAGTCCGCGCCCGCGAGCTGTGGTTCTTGCACCGGTTCCGTCACCACGTCCTACTAATTCGGCATCCTGAGGAAAGTAAAAATGCTTCGAAGCATTCAAAAGCTGCTGACAGTTCAAAAACGCAAAGAAGCCTTTGCCATGGCAGCCGTCACTGATCTGGAAAGGGGCAGCCGCCAGGTCAAAACTCAAAACCCAGGGAAATTCACGGCTGGAAAAGAAGAAGTTCCGCTCTTGAAAGAAACAAGAAAACAGTCTTTAGCAAATAAAAACGAATCCAGGCTTAAAGCAGCAAAAATCGGCATTCTCGGCGCTAAAGGCGGAGTTGGAGCAAGCACTCTGGCACTCAATCTGGCCCTTTCCTTGAGCAAAAACGGCAACACAGTCACTCTAGTCGATGGAAATTTACAACAGCCTGATATCGCGGTGATTTTTGCAAAACAAGCAGAACATTCAATCGTTGACTTTCTGGCACGGTCTCAGGACTTCGACCAGAAAGTCTGGAGCGCTTGCAGCCTGCCGATGGAGCAGGGCAAGATGGCGTCTTGCCGCCTTTTGAGCGGGCCGGCTGACGGCTCCGCTGCTACCCAGGCAAACCTCAGCCAAATTGCAAACTCACTAAGCTGCCTTGAAGATTTTCAAGACTTCCTGCTTGTCGACCTGCCGAAAAATCTAGACAAACATCTGGTCACGATGCTCGATAAGCTCGACAAAATCTATCTAATTTTCGACGGCACGCTTGCTTGCATAGCTGCAGCTAAGCGCTGGCAAAAGATATTTGCCGAGCTTGGCTATGAGAAAGAAAAATTAGTGATGCTGCATAATCGAGCCGGTGCAAAAGGCCAGGATTGCCAGCATGACCTGCCCAGTCTACTTGCCGGGCATGAACTGCGAAAAGTTCCCAACTCCTTTGTTTTTCTGGAAGAATGCAGTACTTTCGGCGAAGCGGCAGTATATAAAAACGCCCGCGATATTTTCTGCAAGTCAGTGGCGAAACTAGCTGATGAATTGACGGAAGAAAGAGTCGGACAAAGCGAAGGAGCCGGAATGTGAGCAATTTGCGCGACCGCTTATTTAGTGCAGACAACGAGGAACCGGCCAGTCCCGGCAAAACGGATAAAACCGCCAGGCCCGGCGCGGAAGCAAAAGGCGCGCCCTCCAAAGTCAAAACAAAAAGAGCCGAACTTTCGCTCACCGGTGCAATCAGCCGAGCCAGCCTGAATCAATCGGAAAATGATGCAGCTGAAGGCTACGATTTGCTGAAAAGACGTATCCACCATCGCTTGATTGAAAGTATCGACATCGGCAGATTGATGCAAATGGAAGGGAATCAAGCCCTTGAATCAGCCATTGAAGAAATTATTCTGCGCATACTTCAAGAAGAAAACCTGCCATTAACTGCCGGAGAAATGGACAAACTGGCAAAGGACGTGCTTCACGAAACTCTGGGACTTGGTCCGCTGGAGCCGCTGCTCTCCGACCCGGAAATAAACGACATCCTCGTTAACGGACATCGCAGCATCTGGATTGATCGAAACGGCAAGTTGATTGAAACCGAGATCAGATTCAGCAGCGAAGAACATCTGCTGCATGTGATCAATAGAATAGTCGCACGAGTTGGACGCAGAGTAGACGAATCATCTCCGATTGTCGACGCCCGACTTCCGGATGGCTCTCGTATAAACGCAATCATTCCGCCTTTGTCCCTTGAAGGTCCGGTTCTTTCAATCAGGCGCTTTCGCGCAACGCCCTTCCATCTAGAAGATCTAATTGAAAGAGGAGCGCTTAATAAGGACATGGCTGAGTTTCTCAAACTCTCAGTCAACGCTCGCCTGAATATTTTGATTTCAGGTGGAACTTCCGCCGGTAAAACAACCCTGCTCAATGTTCTGTCCGAACACATATCGGACAGCGAAAGAATAGTTACAATCGAAGATACGGCTGAGCTGCGCTTGCAGCAGCGCCATGTCGTAAGGCTGGAAAGCCGACCCGCAAATATCGAAGGTCGCGGTTCGATCAACCAGAGAGAGCTGGTTAAGAACGCCCTGCGAATGCGGCCGGATCGCATTGTTGTCGGCGAAGTCAGAGGTGCGGAAGCTCTCGATATGCTGCAAGCAATGAACACCGGCCACGAAGGTTCGCTGACAACCGTGCACGCAAATACAGCCCGTGACGCCATGTCCAGAATCGAGACACTGGTCTTGCTTGCAGGTGTAGAACTCTCACAGCGAAGCATCAGAGAGCAGATAGGCTCCGCCTTTGACCTGATCGTCCAGATCAAAAGACTTTCGGACGGCACACGCCGAGTCGTATCAATATCCGAACTTACTGGCGTGCAGGAAGGTGTAATCAGCATGCAAGAACTTTTCATTTTCAAGCACACTGAAACCGATGCGGAAAGTCATCGGGTTAACGGCTTCCACACAGCCTGCGGTTTGCGGCCCAGCTTGCTTGATAAATTTAAGGAAGCCGGTATTGATTTGCCCACAGAAATGTTTCAAGAAAAAAGCGGAGAGCCTCAACTGAAATGAAGCAGGAACTCATTGCGATTATTAGCGGAACAATTCTATTTGTGATCGGCGGCGGCGTTTTCTTGACAAAAGCGACTGTAAAAGCACGTCAGAGGGAAGCAGTGCGGCAGCGCTTGCAGGACTTGATTGGCGAGAGCATCGATAATTCCAGCGGCTTGCCTGTGAAGGCCGGCTTCTCTGAAGAAAAGAACAAAAGCGGCAGCGTCCTGAATCTAAAAACGAACAGGCTCTGGCTGAGTCTTGAAAAAATTCATGCACAATCC
>JAIEPM010000229.1 GCA_019748395.1 Candidatus Obscuribacterales bacterium | reverse complement strand
ACCGGCTCTAATGTGCTGATGCTTTCCATTCTTTTCGTCTCTGAGATCCAGATCCCAAAAACCATTTTCCCTGCGCAAATCTTGAATGCGTTTGTGAAAGTGTATGGAGAAAGCATCCTTTTTCTTCAAGGAATCGAAAAGGAGATTAGTCAACGCACCATAGTCCACATCGGAGCCTGTAACCATGCGCGTCGCTGCCACTTGCTTATCGAAATCGCGTCCTTCCATCACAAGGGGCAACCACTCTTTTATTCTGCCTCGCTCATCCGAAAACTCCATTCCCCGATAGCAGTGGTGAGCAGACAATGCTTCATAGCGTTTTCTCAGAAACGCCACATCGTCGGCACCACGGACGAAGCTGTAGTGAGGCACGGACTGGATGAAACTTTGCGGATCTTCGATCATTCCTTTAGATACCAGATACGACCAAAACTGCCGCGACAAGTCGAACTCGGTATTTACTTGCAGCGCCTTTGAAATATCAATGCTGCCATCTGCCTTCTGCGGTGTGTAATTCAACTCGCAAAGCGCCGCATGACCGGTGCCCGCGTTATTCCATGCATTAGAACTTTCCTGCGCAGGTTTATCCAGTTTTTCAAAAACATGAATCTTCAAAGCAGGATTCAGTTCATTCAGCAACACAGCCAGCGTAGCACTCATGATGCCCGCACCGATTAAGGCGACGTCTACGTATTCATCAATATGCGGCTCAGACTTTTTCATTTTCATTGTCCTTGAAAGAACTAAACCCAGGTAAATTTGCAGCAAGCATTTGCCGCTCTAAAGTAAGATCAACAATCATTGAGATTTGGTGCTTGGAGATTTTGAAGCGGCGGGGTTGCGCGCTTGCAGCATGCCCTTTGCCATGTTGTTCAAGGCATCGCGCATTTCCTGCGTGCCGTCAAGACGCAGGCATTCGTCCGCGATTTTCTGGGCATCAGCATCACGATTTGCGCCGATATAAGCCCCGTACATTAACAGGACCATGCTCGGAAACGGATCGAAATCCTTAGCGAACTCCGTATCAGGGCGCGGCTTCTTCAAGTCCTGCGCGCGCTTGTAATACTCGCCTATGCGAACAAGCGGGTCTGGATACAAATATTTAGCGGCATCAGCCCATCTCGAGTTGGAGAAGAGTAACGGCTCTAGTAGAGTCGTATGCTTTCTGATGTTTTCTTGCTGAGTTGGATCAGTTTTGCTTTTATCGAACCATGCAAGCGTACGAGTCGGATCATCCAGCACGCCATTCAGAAGTATCCAATCGTGCAAATTCTTCGACTTCTCGGCGCTGTCTCTAAGCTCTATCAATTTAGCCTTCGCCGCCGGATCTACCGCGCTGAGCTTCTTCATTTCGGAGGGAACAAGCGCAAGGCGCAGAGGGGCAAGATTTGGATCCTGAACACTTATGTTATTCCAGAGCCAAATATATTCATTGAATTCCTCAGTCCTCTTTCCGGCTGCCTGAAATTCGCGAGCTTTGTTCATATGATCCCAAACAGCGGCTTGGCCGGAAGCATCTAGTTCTTTTTCTAAATCAGCAGCAGTCTTGCCGCTCTTGGCGCCTTCGAGCCATCGCAGCAATTCAGCAGCGCTGAGATAACCATCCTGACGGCCGAACTCTTTTTCTCCGCTTTCCGGAGTGAAAAGAACCATTGTCGGCATCCCCTTTACGTTAAATTTGTCTGTTGTACTTCGGTCTTGATCCACGTCAATCTGAATCGCGATTGCGTTCTCTTTTATCCAAGATTTTATCGACTCATCTGTCCAGGTACTTGCTTCCATCTTTTTGCAGGGAGGGCACCATGAAGCCGTAAAATCTAGAAGCAAAAACTTATGCTCTTTTTGTGCCAGTTCTCTTGCTTGCTGGAAAGAGTATCCAGAGAATGACTCAGGGCGCGCCCCGGCTGAATACGGGCAGCTGAGACTCAGCAGCGTAATCAAAGCAATCTTACACAAGGATTCCCTTGCCATCTCAACTCTCCCTGGTTCCGTCGCAAGGTAATTCTACTTGGTTTGGCGAAGCAGAAAATCATTTTCACAACTATTCCGTCTCACAGTGACGCTCCCACGTGGAACCGCCGCATTCTAGGAGTCATTTTCAAAAGCCGGCAAGATGCCGGCGCTCTCGGGGTCTAGTTCCGGCGACCTGGGGCTAGCAGGGCGGGGACTGCTACAGCGGAAAACTTGGACGAGATTAATCTCGGTGTCGTGATCAGGGGGAGTATTACCTCGTCAGTTGGGGATTCCTGGAGCTTTGATCACTTGTTCGTCACATTCAAGTGCTAATGTCAAGTTCTATTCACTGAGACGATCTGCCGATAAGAAGATACTTTCCGCAACTAATTCGGGAAGCATCAGCGGCATCTTACTGACAAATGCAGGAAAACACAGCAATATGAAAACTAAATTGGCGGCTGTATGCACAGCGGTATCAGGATTGCTTTTGGCCAGCTCCGTGGCTCTCGCAGCGGAGCTCGGCACCTTGAAGCAAGTATGGAATGGTCACGCGGAACTGCATAACGAATCAGCAGTGGCACACAATAGCAGTAGAGTCGATGCTTACGGCACATCTACCGTAAGAGCAGAGAATCAAGCCCGAGTCCATGCCTATGGCGACTCCTGCGTAGAAGCCTATGGTAACTCGGAAGTTTTCGGCATCGCCAAAACGAAAATCAAAGCTCACGAAAACTGTCGCGTTGAGGTTCAGGGTAACGCTGATGTTATCGCATCCGACAGCAGCCACATCGATGCAGATGGAGATGCAACCGTAGAAGCATCAGGAAGCGCCCATGTTGTTGCCCGAGGAAATGCCATCGTTAAAGTATCGGATAATGCCTCGGTGCTTGCCAGAGATAACGTCAAGGTTATCGCATCGGGCAATGCGAAAGTCATTGCGATGGGAAGCGCAATTGTGATTGCAAGCGAGAATGCATCAATCGATGCGCATGCCAATACTGAAATTACAGCTAAAGACAATGTATCGGTAAGAGCGATCAAGTCGGTTAAGTTGAACAAAGAAGGCGAAAACGTCCGACTAACCGTTCTGAAAAAAGAACCGGATGCAGTGACACCGCCGGTTCCTATGTAACAGCAATGCTATTACTTTCAGCAGCTTGCCACTAATAACTCTTCCGGATTTTTCGGAGGGCGAAGTTCGCGAGAGCACCCTCCGAAATAAAGCTCTGTCAAATGCGCAGCCAATACGTGCTCGCTTGCTTAAAGCCGCCTGTGTTATCATTCCATCACCTGAGGTTGCGATGAAACAACTTGACTGGCTCCTTCCTTGTATCTGTCTTTCAGTCGTCCCATTTTTTGCAGAATCTGCATTAAGTTGCTGCTCCCTGGCGCCGGCGACCTTTAGCTCCACAAAAGGACTGGCAGCGGAAGCCGTTAAAGACGGCAAACTAGTGCATCTACTCGCCTATCAAAACATCGCCACTAACAAGAACCTAAAGTCCGGCGGTAATGCCATGCTCTTGCCGATTCCTGCCAAACCAGGAACGATGAGCGAGAAAAACGTCCTCAATACAAGCAACGCAGCAAATATTCTCAAAGACATGGAAAGATCGCTCGACTCTGGGCTCAAAGGCGAGCCTATGAGGCTCTCGGCTGGTGCCGCAGCTCCCGCGCCGGTTCAGGTTTTTGAGTCGGACATCTACACCATCGTTCTTGCCGCAGACGCCAGGCAAATACCAAAAGCGTTAGAGCGTGTTCCGGCCGGCAAACGCCCATCTATGAATCAAGCAATTTTCGACGCATATTCAAAATGGTACCCCGGCTGGACATTTGCCTTGTGCTGTTTTAACAACCAGCGCGCCAGACAGGCGAAGCCGCTGCTCTGGTGGTATGAGCCAATCGATAAAACGACTTTGTTCTTCCCCGCGCTCGACGAGCATGATGGCGCCGTGCCTGCGTTGAGAAGCCAGGTCCCGGTCGACCATGTCGTGATGTTTTCGGTGCCTCAGCTAAAAGATGAAACAGGTCACAGAGTTGAGTACAGCGACACGCTCAGCGACTCTCTCAAATCTGTATTGCCAAAGCACGTTCTTGGAGAAAGCTATATCGGCAAAATGGCGCAGGGAGATTTTCAAGTCAGCATCGAAAATCTCCGAAAGGGAATTTGCAACATTGAACGGGTATTGCCACCAGGGTTAAAAGAAAAATCTCTCGGTTTAGCCTCGCGATTGTATACGCCTGGTCCTGCGCCACAAAGACTCTTTGTTAACGAAGACCCTGCGCCATCATTTTCCACGAATATTTTAGGCAATATCGCGCCTTATCGGAGGGACTTGATTATCCGACTGGCATCAACATTGAAAGGCAGCAGGCTGGACGCAGAGGGAACTGCAATGCCACTGTTTTCCATAACGATCGCAAAGGACGGAAAGATTGTCTCCAGCCAAATGGTCCAATCCGGTACTGAAGTCAACAATAAAGCTTGCAGCAAAGCTATTGAATCCTGCAAATTCCAGCAACTTCCAGACTGGTTCAAGGGAAAGCAACTCATATTCAAAATTGACATGGATAAAGCTCGAAAGCTGATGAAGCAGAACTAAATTAGTCCATTCTCATCAGAGCCTGAAATGAAGAAGCTACTGGCTTTTGATTGAAACCTGCAAAAAAGATCCGGTGGAATCTTGGCGTAGTTTTCTCGATAATAATCCTCCTTGGCTCAGTCCCTAATAAAAAAACAAGACCGCAGCCATTCGCTACACGGAGAAGAATCGGTAGTATTTGAAGAAGGAAAGTCTC
>JAIEPM010000465.1 GCA_019748395.1 Candidatus Obscuribacterales bacterium | reverse complement strand
TCTTGCTATCGCTTGCACTGAAACGCCCTGTTCGGCGGCCCGGGCGAAATCCGGGACCACGACTATTTCAGGACGAAGTATTGCCGCGCTTGAATTGACGTCGTAAAGTCCTCTTATATTGCGCATTGCCAGAACCAGATCTTCTGCATACTTGCTCAAGAGATCCGGGTTGTCCGAGCTCAGTACTATTTGCAGCGGTTTGGTGCCGCCGGCCATAGAGCGGTAAAAGCCGAAGCGGGCGCCCGGAATTTTGTCCAGTTCTTTTCGGACGTCATCTTCGAACTGCTGCTGATTGAGCTTTCGCTTGTCTTTAGGCAACAACTCCACAAAAATTGTGCCTTTGTTTACCTGCGCATCACCACCGTCCGTGATAAACGTCGATTTTACTTCCGGTCGCTTTAGAAATATTTTTGAGGCTTCGTCCGATACTTTCTTCATATCGTCCACCGTGACACCCGGCGGCAAAGAAATGTCCATCACCGACTCAGCTCTGTCGATGTTGGATACCAGAGATGTGGGCATGGTTTTGAACATGACCAGGCTGACTACAAAAATCAAGAAGGCTATGCCGACGGAACTCAGTCGGTGCTTCAGAGCCCAGTTCAGAGCGTTGGTAAAAGCCCGGTGCACAAGGCTGTTGTCTTCTTCATGCGGGAGCTCTTTCATCATGTAAGCCGACATCATCGGCGTCAGCATTCGTGCAACTAATAATGAGAAGAAAACTGCGACTGCCACAGTCAGACCGAACTGTTTGAAAAACTGCCCGGGAATGCCTCCCATGAAAGCCACCGGAACAAAAACAACGATGATTGTCATGGTGGTTGCAATGACTGCCAGCGCTATTTCGTCGGCTGCGTCGCAGGATGCTTCGAAAGGTTTTTTGCCCATGCGCAAATGTCTGACGATGTTCTCGATTTCAACAATTGCATCGTCCACGAGGATGCCGATTACTAGGGCCAGAGCCAGCAAGGACATGCCGTTCAGCGTGAATCCTGCCCACTTCATGACCGCAAAAGTCGGGACCACCGATAGCGGGATCGCTAAGCTTGAGATTAGAGTTGCACGGTTGTCCCGCACGTAGTACCAGATGACGATTAGAGCCAGCACGGCGCCGATAACCAGCGAGTCTAAAGAGGCTTCGTAAGATTCGCGAATGTACTGCCCGTGTGAGCGAATTTTTGTTATTTCAATGTCCTTGGGCAGGTTTTTTCGCAATTCAGCCAGTTTGCGGTCTACCCCGTCCTCTACTTCCACAAGATTGCTGCCGTTGCTGCGCACTACCCAGAAGGCAACCACGGGCTTGCCATCCAGAAAAGCAAGATTTCGCTCTTCTGAACTGCCGTCCAGGACCTGACCCAGTGAATCAAGTCGGACTGAGTTGCCGTTAGGAAGCGCAATTTGAGTCGCCGCCAGCTGGGCTATAGTCGGCGCACTGCCGAGCGTTCTGACCGACTGTTCCGCACCTCCAATGGTGCCTCGTCCGCCCGGCAGGTCGATGTTCAAAGAGCGCACTTGCGTATTGACCATGTCCGCTGTCGCGCCCACGGCTTGCATGCGAATCGGGTCGAGATTCACTCTTACTTCTCTTTCAACTCCGCCCGAGCGAGCAACTTTTCCAACTCCCGGTACGCTACGCAAGCTGCGGCCGATGTCGTTGTCCACCAGCCAGCTGAGTTCGGTAACATTGCGTTCTTTTGAAGCTACTGTATAAGTTGCAAACGCGCCACCGACAAAATCGACTCTTGAAACAATCGGTTCGTCAATACCTTGAGGCAATTGTTGCCGAATTTTGGTTACTGCGTCTCTGACGTCGTTGACGGCACGGTCGGTGCTGGTGCCGATTTCAAACTCGATGTTTGTCGAGGACATACCGTCGCTGGCGGTTGAAGTTATGTGCCGGATGTTGCTGATTCCGGATATTGCATCCTCTACCTTTTTTGTAACTTGCGTTTCGAGTTCGGTCGGCGAGGCTCCTTTTTGAGTTATTGCCACAGAAACGATCGGCACGTCGATGTTTGGATTCTCATCGATACCAAGTTGCGTAAATGCCAGAATTCCTACAATCGAGAGCAATAAAAACAGAGCTGTCGTTGGTACGACATTGCGAATTGACCAGGAAGACAAGTTCCATTGCATAAGCTATCAGCGGCTCGAGCCTGAGCCCTCCGGGACTGTTCGTACTTTGTCGCCGTCTTTCATGAAGCCTGCGCCTGAAATAATCACTTCTTCGCCTTCTTGCAATCCGGAGCGAATCTCAATTCTGTCGTCGGCCAGGGGCTGTCCGATTTTTACTTGTTTGAGCACGGCTTTTGAACCGTCGTAAACGAAAACCACGTCCTTTTCGCTGCGGCTCAGCACTGCCTTTGAGGGCACCACAAGTGCAGGCTCCTTGCCCAGATCAATTTCGGCGTGATAGAACAATCCGGGCTTCATCCATTCGGCAGCTGCCGGAATGTCGATGCGAGCGACTCCCAGCCTGCTTTTCTCGTCAACTGAAGGGCTAATTTCTCTAACTCTGCCGATTACAAATTCGGAGCTCTTGCCCGAAGAACTCATTTTTACAGGCATCCCCGCTTTGATAAGTGGAATGTCCACTTCCGGCACAAGGGCTCGCAGTTCAAAACGATTGTCCCGTACCATCAGAAACATGGTTTTGCCGGAGCTTGAAATCTCGCCCAGGTGAACTTCACGCTTGACGATCTTGCCGTCGTCCGGAGCTCGAATTATGGTCTGGTCGATCTGCGCTTGAAGCTGCGCAATTTTTGCCTTCGTTTCCTCAAGCGACGCTTTCGAAATTACAATGTCTTCCTGTCTGCCGCCTCGCTCGGCCATGGCCAGCTTCTCTCTTGCCTGATGCAAGCTGTACTTCATGGCTTCCACGCGCTTTTTGGCAGCTGTTACATCTGCTGATGAGGTTTTTGCTTCTGTAGCTTTGGTGTCGGCATCCATCTGGCTTACGGCGCCGAGCTTGCGTAATTCGCCATAGCGGCGCGCGTTTTCATGGAAATTTGCGGCATTGGCTTCTACTCGCAATAAATTTGCTTCTTCTTGCGAGAGATTGGCTTCTGCTTGCGAAAGGGCCGCTCTCCAGGTATTTAAATCTTCGACACGATTTGGCTGAATGGCTTTGCGCAGGGCTGCTTCATCAGCGGCTAAGTGAGCCTTTTGTTGAGCTAGTTGGGCTTTCAAAATGGAAGAGTTCAGGGTCGCCAGAACCTGACCGGCTCTGACCTGGGCGCCTTCTTCAACGGCGATGCTGTCCACTCTGAGTTGTGCCACTTCCGCGCCGATCGCCAGCGGGTCCCAGGCTGAAATCGAGCCGTTCACGGCCAGGCTTCTTTGAATAATTCGCCGCTCGACGGGCGCCGTACTGACTGTCAGAACGGCGAGGCTGCTCTCATCTGCCTTTTGAAGCGGTTTATTGGTCTGATTGAAGTAGAAAAAACAGGCGGCAGCAATGACTATTGTGGCACTCAGCGACCAGATTAAGGGGTTTTTGCTAAACCAGTTTCTGCTGCCGTTCAAGAGCAAATTCGACGGTCTTTCTTCGACTGTGCCGCCGCTTGCTTGATGTTTACTGAATTCCCGAGACATGAGTACCTCGTGACTTGCGCCCCTCGATGCCTCTTATGAGACCGAAGCGAGTCCACCTTTGATGAACGCCTATCTATATTATAGCGAGGCTGCTTTGCTGCTGCCTTGCTTGTAAAGGGAATCTAATTAGTGCCACGGCTCTCTGGTCTCAGGCCGGCTGTGCCGGAGACATTTTCAGTCTGCTGATTTTGAAAAATCCGAGATTCATTAAGCCAAGCTTAACTAATAGTCTTCTTTTGAGTGCTTGTGAGAACATGTCATTGGGGTTATCAAGAAGAAGTTCGAGCTGCTCAGGTGAGAGCCATGACAAGAATCTTCCACAAGCCTAATTTGGGAGCTCCGCTGCCGAATCCGAAATTAGTGCCGAGAGCAAAAAATTCTTACTGCCGTGTTTCTGCTTGTCCCCGAAGTTTTGTTCTAATCAAGTTTATGAGCGCATTGCAAGGGGCTCCTCGCTGAATCGCGGAATCTTCTTTGTTCCGTATTTTGGTAGAACTCTGCCCCTTTTGGAAGAATAAATGGATAAACAACTTGAAGAGTCCCTCGGCAAGTATTTCGCTCGCTGGCGCCGGATACTGATGAGTTCGGGAGAAACGCGCAAAGATCTTGCTGAAAGTTCAGTGAAGCAGCTATATATGAGGCTCAAGGGAAAAGAACCTCAATCTATTTCCTGGTGCGCCAGCCCTTATCAAATTGCTGTGCTACCGAAAATGGTGGCAATGGTCTCCGCTTCAAAGAGCTGGGCGAGACTTGTAGAAAATTGCAAATCGGCCTCTCCCGGCTCAAGTTCATGGCAGAAAATTTTCGATCGGCACTGGCAGCTTGTAAGTGACGAAACTTCACTCAGTCTTGACCGGGTCTGTTTTTCAAGGAGGGATTTGCATCCCAGTGAAGTAGCCGCAGCCAGAGCCAAGATTCGCCTTCGGGAGTCAATGCGGGAATTGCTATTGGAAAATGTACTTATCAAAACGACTCGCGAAAAAGCTCCCATCGACTACATTCACTCTCTTGCTGCCGACAAAAGCTTCTTCTCCCATATTTTCAGGTTCTCTAGTTTGCTGGAGCAAGCCGCCGGGCTGAAGTTTGGCTCTACTCAGGAAAGTTTAATGGAACAGCCGGAGATGGGTGCTATTCCCCTGACTATCGCAAGATTA
>JAIEPM010000431.1 GCA_019748395.1 Candidatus Obscuribacterales bacterium | reverse complement strand
CAATTACAAAATACAGCCCTAAACGCCGTCTACAGGCGAAATGTGCTTAACCGAGCGGTATTGGGCGACGCCCCTACCAGTGTTCCAGGGGTTTTGGCATGATCATTTTCCAGAATCCGGACTAAAGCAAGAGCTCAAGCTAAACAGCGGCGGCTTCTTTGATCGCCTTCAGCTCGATATCCACTGATTCCTGCTGGGCGATTTTATCCAGAAGTTTTTTCAAAGCAGTCGAAGGCAAAGTTGGCGGCACTTGAATTACAGCCTGCATTTGAAACAAAGGCGAACCGGTTACCGGGGCATGCACCAGCATCGTATCGACACTCTGAATATTCACGGCTTGATCCCGCAAACAGGTCGATAGTTCATGAACAATACCTTCATGATCCGCCCCTTTCAGCACGATCTCAAAATTTGAATAGCCCTTGAAGCAGCCCGGGTCATGCGCGGTTGTGCTTCTCGTCACAATCGAAATACCCTCGCTTTGTAATTTAGCAAGATCTTTCTCAAGCGCCGGAACTGCTTCACTGGCTATACCAACCAGCATAATCGCCGCGAACTCACCGCCGAGTATAGCCATGCGACTCTCTTCAAGATTGGCACCGCTGCCGACAAACACTTCCGTCAGACGAGCCACGATGCCGGGACGGTCTTCACCTATGGCGGTTACGATTAGCTGACTGCGCATAAAGCCTCTTCTTTTATCCGGGGTATCAAAAGATTCTTACCCAGATTAAAGCAGCATTCAATTCTTTACTGCCGGTTCTAATGCGCCTGAGTCGATACGAAGCCCGTCGACGGCACAAAATCAGGAGTCGCAGGAATGGACTGCAAAGCTTCCATTTTTACGATTTGCATTATTTCCAGTATTCGCTTTTGTTCGAACTTGCGATTCTTCAGAAGCAAAAGCTTCTCAGTTCGTCTTAGACCTGAAACAAATTCAGCAGGGCTCGGATTCAAACATTTCTCATAGCCGGCATATGCCTCTTCCACAAATTCCAGAGCCTGCCGGTAAAGATTTTGTCGAGCATTCAACTCTGCCAGCCGCAGCAAGATTCTCAGAACTTGCATATCGCAGATTCGCACCTGTCGTTTATACAACGCCAGAGCTCTTATATAAAGCAATTTGGCTTTGTAGTTTTGTTTCAATCCCACATGAGTCTCAGCCGACTTCAAAAGAAGATCAAGCATCAAGCCTTCCTTTTGAGCTTTGCTGGCCGCCTCCTCAAATACAGCTTTGAACATTTTCTGCGCAATCGCATACTCTTTGCGCTCAAGAGCAGCAGAGCCCAGATCGAAATAGGAGTTGATCAAATCATCGACAAAAGACTTGCTTGTATTGCTCATATCAGAAACCTTCTCATCGCAGCTCGGCGCTGAGCATAAGCTTGCATTCTGAAAATGAATTGAAACGAACTAAAAGCTGCCCGCAAGAACTGTCAGCATTTTTTCCGGATGCAAATATTTGCGAATCACTTCATCAACCTCAGATTTTTTGACGGCAAGAATTCGCTTGCTATGCAAGTCGGCACCTTCGACACCCAGACCAAGAGCCTGAAAACGTGTCAAAATCCTGGCGATTGCCAGTGAAGAGCGCATACTCACCGTAAACAATCCGGCAGCACCGCCGGCTTCGCGGCGCAGTTCATCGGCAGTGATACCCGATTTTTTGTATTTTTCAAGTACATCAGAAACAAGACCCAGAGCTTTATTGGCATTGAGCGGATTGACACTCAAGCTGACAGTCCAGGGTGCAGCACCATGAGAGTTATCACCCAAACTGGAATAAATGCCGTAAGTCAAACCATGCTGCTCGCGAATCAGTTTACCTAATCTGGCAATAATCGTATCTCCGCCCAGTGCGAGGTTCGCGATATAGAGCGGATAGTATTCGGGATCGCTTCTTTTAACGGGCAGTGGATGACCCATCAGAATGTCCATACTGGCTTTGTCCGGCATGCGAATTTCAAGTCTGCGACTTTTAGCAGGCACAGGCACAGAGTCAACTTTGACTTGAGCCGGCTCAATTCCGGTCCAGTCGGAAAAGTTCTCTGCAACAAGCTCAAGCGTATTATCCCAGGCGATATCTCCAACAACCGTGATGATTGCTCGAGCCGGACTGTAGACCTTATGAAACTCAAGCAAATCGCTTCGCTTCAATTCTTTGAGCTCTGCTACCTGTTGATCAAAATCAATTTGATGAAAAATGTGCCCGGCTGGATAGAGCTCTTTATATAGCCTGTTCAGCGCCACTGGACCAGTGTTATTTTTCTGCTCGGCAATTCGCGCAGCCCACTCAAGTTGAAGCTTAGAAAGCTCATCCTCAAGAAAAACCGGCTTGCGCAAGACTTGCGACAGCAATTGAAAATAGCGAGGCAGGTCTTCCTTCACAACAGTAGCGCCACCATGCAAAGCGAAGCCATCAGCGTGAAAATTCATGCCGTCGAGAAGACCCATTTCTTTAAGAGCTTGCGCCAGCTCAACTTTATTCAAATCTTCCGAGCCGCGCATCAACATCTCGACTACAACATCAGCAACACCATGCTTGTGTTCAGGCTCAAAGTAATTCCCTGCCGGAATATTGAGAGTAACCGCCACCGAGCCGGTACCGGGATTCTCCATATGAAGAAGAGTCAGTCCGTTAGCCAATTCTTTCTGCTTAACTTGTGAAGAGAAACTGGCTCTCTGCCCTTTTTTGGCAGGCACAAGAATTTTTTCAAGCTCAGCCGCACTGAGTTTGGCCGCTTTAGCCGACTTGCCATTTGACTTTGCAGCAAACTCTTCTTCCTGTTCTTCCTCGTCCGACTCATCTTCGCAAGCAGCTTCTGAAGGAACAAAAATTCCGACAGTGCGATTGTCCTTTTGAAAATATTCAGCAGCGACCCGTTTAATATCCGCGCCATCCACTGCTTCAAAATGCCTGTCGAAATTGCTCAGCCATCTCCAATCTGCCCGAGCCTCAGCTTCACCGATTGCAAAAGCCAGCTCCATCTGATCTGCTCTGGCAAGTATGCTGCCTTTGCGGTTTGCGCTTTTTATCGGCGCCAGCTCAGCCTCGCTAACATCTTCATGAATGAGCCTTTCCAGCTCTTTCAAGATTTCCTTCTCTACAAGAGACGGATCGGCTTCAGGAGTTAAAGTAGCAGCCACAATTAAAAGAGCCGGATCTCGAAGTTCATCATGGCGACAGGCGACATCCATCGCAAGTCCGCTATCAATGAGGGCTTTGTAGAGTCGGCTGCCCCGATCATGAGAGCCGCCCAAAAGATGCGAAATGACATTGAGCGGATAATGATCTGCATGACTTGATGCAGGTGTGCGATGTCCTACCCAGACTCTGGGCAGATCGCCGCTTCGACTGATCTGATAGCGTCGCTCGCCTTCCTGCGGTGGTTCGACGGTATAAACTTGAGGTATTGGTCTGGGAGACTTTGTGATCTTGCCATAGTATTTGTGAAGCAGCTTCAGAGCCTGCTCCACATCGAAATCACCAACGATCACAACAGTGCAATTGTTGGGCCAGTAAAAAACATCATAGAACTCTTTTAGACGTTCCATCGGAACCTGCTCGACGTCGGAACGCCAGCCTATTGTTGGATGATGATAGGGGTGCTCCCGGTAGGCGATCGCATACATTTCTTTTTCCATCGCTTCATCCGGACTGTTCTCGCCGCGCTCTAGTTCGTTGCGCACCACAGACATTTCGGCATTGCGATCACTTTCACGCAGGCGCAAATTCCGCATGCGATCAGCCTCAATTTTGATACAAAATTCAAGATATTCGGACGGAACAGCTTCAAAATAATTGGTTCTGTCAAACCAGGTTGTGGCATTGGAAACCGCACCAATTCGATTTAAGAGCTCGGTCGAATCAAGACCTTTTTGCGGATCGAATTTTTTTGTGCCTTTAAACATCATGTGCTCAAGAAAATGAGTAGCACCGGTATGACCAACACCCTCATCTCTGCTGCCGACTCGAAAAAGCTGCATGAATGTCACAACCGGAGCACTATGGTTTGGAACAAGTAAAACTTTCAGTCCGTTCGCCAGACTGTATTCAGTGCAACCCATTTCTTCAGAACCAATTTTTTTGATTCCCAGCTTTTTCAAACTGCTTTCCAGAGCTTTCATTAAGCAACCTCAAAAAATGTCTCAAACAACTCGCGAAAGTGTTCCAGCAAGAACAGTAATCGCTTTTTCCGGATGAATATATTTGCGCAGAGCTTCCTGCACATCTTTCTTTTTGACCGACATGAAGTCTTCAGCCACCGTATCCATGGCAGCGACACCAAGACCGATATATTCAAATCTAGTCAGTGCAGAAGCAATTCCTTCCGAACTTCGCAGTGAAACCAGGAAAGAACCAACTGCACGGCCGGCTTCATCGGCCAGCTCTTCGTTGCTGATTCCTTTTTTCATGTACTCATCGACAACTTCCTGCACAAGTTTCAGAGCTGTGCTGACGTTTGCAGGGTTAACCGAAAGGCTAATGAACCAGGGTGAAGCGCCAAAAGAGCTGTCATCGAAATAGCTGTAAATTCCATAAGTCAAACCATGTTTGACTCGCAAAACTTTACCCAGCCTGGCTGAAATCGTATCTTTTCCAAGAGCCGCGTTAGCTAACTGAGCGGCAAAGAAATCGGGATTCTTTCGGCTCAGAGAGCTGGCGTGGCCGATCATAATGTCGACACTGGCTTTGTCATTGAGATTAACTTCAAGTTTTTTTGGAGACTGCGGCAGG
>JAIEPM010000558.1 GCA_019748395.1 Candidatus Obscuribacterales bacterium | reverse complement strand
GCGAGGTCGTAGAGGCGCAGCGCTCCTAACTGGTCGTAGACGATCGCTCCCGGGCCGGCGCTTGCGGAGCGGATGTGGTGCTGGCTCGCGTCGCAGAAGACCTGATCGGTGCCGACGGACTGGTTATACCTGGTGGCGAGTCCACAACAATTGCAAAATTAACTGGAAATACGAGCGACCCCATATTCGATACCATCATCGATATGGCATCCAAAGGCATGCCTGTTTACGGCACTTGTATGGGGCTGATCTTTCTGGCAAAAAACATCGAAGGCTCGGCACAGGGTCGCCTTGGATTAATGGATATCAGCGTGCGCCGCAATGCTTTTGGTCCCCAGAAATTCAGCCGGGAAGAAGCTGTTCATATCCCGGCTCTGGGAGCTGAATCATTTCCACTGGTTTTTATTCGAGGACCAATCATTCTTTCTGCCGACCACAAGTCGGTTGATGTATTTGCTTCAGTGGAAGAAGGCATCGTCATGTGTCGGCAAAAGAACTTGCTGGCAACAGCCTTTCATCCGGAGCTAACCAACGATCTGAGAGTGCACAAGTACTTCTTAAGCATGGTGGCGGAATATCTGGACATGAAAAGCTGCCAACTAAGAAGCGGCAGCCTTCAGCTGGCAAGCCTATAAGAAGCGATTTCTTTCAGCGCAGCATTAAGCTTGCTTGTGAAGCAATGCGGATGTAGTCCGGGCGCGTATCAACGTCTTCCGGAGCGAAACTTGTAAGAATGCGCCCTTTGTGCAAGAGGAAAACACCGGGCAATTGCAGGCCATCGCCGCTGCTCTTACTGATCAGGTTGCCGTGCAAATGAGCTTCAATGGCTCTGGCCAGAACCCTTGGAACAAGAACTTTGTCGAGGCTGCCACGACCAAGTCCAAAAGACTTGTATAAAGAGCGGTCCGAATTGCTGATTCTAGAAATATCCGCCAGCCCGTAGCTAGCCAGAATTTGGCTTGCTTCTTCTTCTTCGCTCATATGCACAAGCACCAGACGCACTCCGGCAGCTTCGATATTCGGCAATGAATAATGGATATCGGATAGAGCTTCGCGACAGAAACAGCAGCCGAAGTTGCGCAGGAAAATCAAAAGAGTCGGCGAGCTGTCTGAAATTTCTTTGAGCGTTGAGTGATACTGATCTTCCACGCATCGCAAAACGAATTCGAACGAGCCAGGAATCTGGATGCTCGAACTTGCCTTTTTTTGACCGGACCGTTCGGGCATATAAATACGGGACCCCGCTTGCACAGACTGCAATTCTATAACGCAAAGCAGCAGCTGTGAAGCAAGTATGTGTCGATCTTAAGCTTGACAGCAGACAAAGAGTTTCAAGCGATACTGGGGTTTACCCTGAAATTTGCCAGGGTCTTTTTGCCTTTAATCCATCTCATCTATCTGTATTAATGGAGTGAGTCCCAATATCAGAGGTTTCTAAATGAGAGCAACCAACCTCTTTCTGCTCATTGCCCGGGTTCCGCCCATAATCATGCTTTCGGCAGTCGTTTGCCTGGCTCTTGCCGCCACGATTCTTGTTCAAAACGAAATTCAAAAACGAGACAATTTACTAAACTCCGAACGACTTAGACTAAGCAAAAAAGAGATGACTGAAATTGTGCTGGCAAGCCGTGACATTCCGGAAGGAAGCACGATTCAGCAAGATGCCCTGAAACTTGAATCAGTGGAAAGCAGCAAGGTTCCAATTGGAGCCTTGAGTTCATGCGGACCGGCGCTCGGCTTACAAACGAGAGTAGCAATTAAAGCAGGCGACAGCATCCTTTCCTCTTACCTTCATCTTGAAGAAAAAGCCAAAAGTTTTGAAGCAAAAATCAAACCCGGCTTCCGTGCCATCACCTTCCCGGTCGACGCAAGCACCGGGGTAGCAGGCTTCATCTCGCCGGACTGTCATGTCGACATTCTGGCACAAAGCGGATCCGGAGCTGATGCCAAAGCCATGCCCATACTATCCGACGTGCAGGTGATCGCGGTAGGACAGAGTTACCAGAAAAAGCCGGGCGAAACAGAAGCGCAACCAACAAGTTCGGTGACTGTCGCAGTCGCGCCGAGAGATGCGGGCAAACTTATAAATGCCATGAGCAGCGGTCGACTTTATTGCTTGCTTCGAAATCAAATCGACCATACGCCTCTTGCAGTAAGGGATGTAAGCTCACTCTTTCCCGAGAAGGAAAAAGACCGTGAGCTTGAGCCTGTGATTTCATCACTGCCGACGATACCAAAGCCGAACTCCGAGCCAAAACTGCCGCCACCGGTGATGCCGCAAGCAGATCGGCAACATAGCGTAGATATCTGGGCCGCATCAAAGAAAGACGAACTTTCATTTCCGCAGAAATAAAAAGCTTACGTGGTGATTGCGTAGATCAATAAGGCTCCAGTGTTTAGCTGGAGCCTTTTGATCTATGCGATGTCGCAGGGGTTTAGGATTAAAGCATTTTGAGATCAAGAGCACGGATATCCTGCCGAACTTTGCGAAGATCGGAATATGTCTGATCCAGCACGCGGCTGAGGTTATCTATTTGAGGAGAAAGACTCCGGTCGTTGTTTTGACGGTTAAGTAAATCGATTTGCTTTTGCAAGTCGTCATAATCTTTGAGGAGACCAGTTTCCTTAACCAGCAACCTCGACCTTACACCCTGGTATTGGGAGTATATATTGGAGTCTAGAACTACTGCATTCGCGCTCGGAGCTACGACAGCGATCAAGACGAGGCTTGATGCCAACCCTGCGACCGAGATTTTTTTGATTGTGTTCAGCGAAAACATTACTTTGTCCTCCAGACTCAATAACTTTACCAATTAAATTGGAGCGTCGCTAGAGCCACTTTTTGTTATAATTACCAGTCCACTTTGGAGGGGCGCAATTGGATTTTTTAGTTGTTTTAGATAGCCAATCTAATATTCCACTGCACCGTCAACTTTACGACGAGATAAGAAAGGCAATCCTTTCGGGACGTTTAGCAAGGGGTCAGAGAGTACCATCCACTAGATCTCTATCTGAGTCCCTCGGGATCTCAAGAGCTACCGTAACATTGGCTTATGAATTCCTCTTGTCTGAAGGATATCTCCAGTCCACTACAGGGTCTGGAACTTATGTTTGCCGCCAGCTTCCCGAAACCCTGATGAGGACGGACATCAAAGACGGTAAGAAAAGAGCGACACTGGAAACAGGGCTTCCCAAGCGCTCCGCCAGACGACTCTCAAAATACGGAATGTATTTAAAAGATCGCCCATGGTTTGCTTACGGCGAAGACGAACCGGAAATTCAATTTTCATTCGGCAGACCTGATATGGATGCCTTTCCCTGGAAAGCCTGGATGCAAATTCTCGGACAGGTTGTAAAGCGCCAGGAGTTTTCATTGCTCGATTGCCCGAGCAAATCAGCCGGTTACTTCCCTTTAAGAGAAGCAATCGCTGCTCATCTTTCCAAATTGCGAGCCGTAAATTGCCGCCCGGAGCAAATAATCATTGTGAACGGTTCCCAACAAGGAATAGATCTGGTCACAAGAGTGCTGATTGACCGCGGAGATCTTGTCGGCATCGAAGACCCAGGTTATATCGGGGCCAAAAAAGCTTTTGAAGTAGCCGGAGCACAGCTTGTCGGCATTCCAGTGGACGAATCGGGAGTGCAAGTCGAACGCCTGAAAGACCCGGCGAATGCTTCAATGAAACTCCTATACCTGACCCCTTCGCACCAGTTTCCAAGCGGCGTGGTTTTGTCTTTGCCTCGCCGCCTCGAGCTCTTGAATTGGGCGCAAAGAACCGGCACCTACCTGATTGAAGACGACTACGACAGCGAATACAGATATTCAGGCAGGCCGGTTCCCAGCCTGGCAGGGCTCGATCACTCAGAAACAGTCATCTATATAGGTACATTTTCAAAAATTTTGCTGCCCGCTTTGAGACTAGGCTATCTGGTAGTTCCGCCTAGCTTGATTGAGGTTTTCAGCAGAGCAAAATTTCTGGCAGACCGGCATTCACCGCTTCTTTATCAAGAAACGCTGGCCGAATTCATAAAGGCCGGGCACCTGGAAAGACATATAAGAAGGATGAGAACACTTTACGAGCACAGACGAAAAGTGGTTATAGAGTCCTTGAAAAGCGAACTCTCCGAAAAAGTAGAAATAATGGGAGAGAATGCCGGTATCAGTATTCTGATTCGAATCAACGAAAGAATGGATGACGAGCAGTTTCTTAAGAAGGCGCGCGAACTTGGCGTAGGACTTGTGCGCACCAATCATTTTTACTTGAGCGAAGCACCGCCTCACGAGTTTCTGCTCAACTATGCCGGACTAAGTGATGAACGAATTCTGGAAGGCATCAAAAGATTGGCGCAGGCTACCGCTGCAACACGCAGACCGGATTTATTGCTCTCCGATTAAACTGCTTAATTGCACAGTGGGGCAATATGACAATCGACAGCAAGGAATTTTCATTCAAGAAAAATCAAGAGGAAAGTCTAAAATCGTAGCGAATTTGCAAGAACTTTTACAAGCTTTCCAAGCAGCAAAAAGCGCATCAGAAGCGGCTCTAAGCGGACTGCATAATTGCACAGTCAGCTATACATCAATCTCCATATGAAGGCCCGCTGGCAAATTGTATTCTAATTCTTGTCAGCGATAAGCCGACACCGAACCCTGATAGCCAGCCCGAAAACACCCCGGAAGTTTCTTCCGGGGTGTTTTCT
>JAIEPM010000003.1 GCA_019748395.1 Candidatus Obscuribacterales bacterium | reverse complement strand
ATTTTGAAACGGAAGAACGCTTTTGCAAAAGCAAAGACGGCAGCGCCGTACATATGTTCATTGTTCACAAGAAAGGGCTCGAGCTCAACGGCAAGAATCCAACTTATTTGCACGGTTATGGCGGCTTCAACATAAATAGAAGTCCCGTATTCGACAACGGCAATATTCCCTGGCTGCAAGACGGTGGGGTGCTGGTCGTAGCGAACTTAAGAGGCGGCGGAGAATATGGCGAGAAATGGCATCAGGCCGGAATGAAGGACAAAAAACAAAATGTATTCGATGACTTCATTTCTTCTGCAGAATTTTTGATTGACCAGAAATACACAAACAGCAAGAATCTGGCTATTGGTGGTCGCAGCAATGGCGGCTTGTTGGTTGGAGCGACTCTCGTACAAAGACCGGACCTTTTTGCGGCAGCGATACCGGAAGTCGGTTTATTCGACATGCTGCGCTTTCCCAAGCTTGGTCCGGGAGCCGGATGGGAGCCTGAATATGGCTATCCATCCAACCCGCAAGATTTCAAAAACTTTCTCAAATACTCACCGCTGCATAACTTAAAAAGAGGCGTCGGTTTGCCTGCTCTAATGACGATGACCAACGTTAACGACGATCGCGTGCTGCCCTCGCACAGTTTCAAATTCATCGCTGCCGCTCAAAGAGCGCAGGCTAACGAAAAAAAACCGGTGCTTTTATATGTAGGCCAGGGCTGCGGTCACGGACCCGAAAAATATACAAAGCAATTGATTGACGAGTACAGTAACAAATGGGCGTTCCTGAAAAATGCCATGCGCTGAACTCGCCTGCCCGTCAAGATAAGCCGCATCTCAGTTTTCTTTATCAGCCTCGCGCAGGAGTACGCTCAGTCAAATGCTCAGATGCGAAACAAGTCTTAACGCCGCCAAGCTAAGCAAACAGGCAAGTCCCGGTCAGAGTAGAGATATATAAGGTTTACAAGTGGAGGACTTGCTAGAATTCCTCTGTAACCTAAAAGGTCGGAAGCCATGCCAAAAGTTCAGCAGTACCGAAGACAAACCGTCCAAAAAAGCTCTGTGCCGAAAAACTCAATACCTAAGCCCCCGGAAATGCCTAGCGAACCTGTTAAACAGGACAAGATTTGCATGGCTGTTTTCACGGGCGGTTTGAGCGTCAGTGTAATCACGCTTTTGACTTCGGCATATTTCCTCTCGCAGGGCTTCACAAAGTCTCTCAGCCAATCACCAATCGACTGGCTGAATTTAATTGGTCTTACAGTACTGACGGTATTGCTTGGATTCACGCTGCGCGGACTTATCTGGGCGTCATTTGCAGGCACCGGCATGCTGGCTGCGCACCTGAAAGCTTTCCATGCCCAGGAAAAAATCAGCCGCATGGCGCTCAAATACAAGAAGCTTTTCCCCGGCAGCACTGCCTGGGCAGCTCAGGGTTTAATGGGTTTGATGGCGAACCGCCAGCAATTCAAAGAATTGATTGCATTTGGAACTGCAGAATACGAAACTACAAAAAAGAAAGACCAGAACCTGGCACCGCTCTGCGCCTATGTCGGTATGGCACAGCAAGTTGAGGGAGATCCTCATGCAGCGATTCTCTGGAACGAAAGAGCGCTTGAGTTATTCGAAAAAGCCATGGCTCCCATCGAAAAGGTAGGCGCCGACACGAAAGTTCCAAACCGAGATATCGTCGACGGGATGATCATTCAATATGCAAGCGCTTACGCTAACCTTGGCTCAAACTATTTCAGCGTCAACAATTACGGCAAAGCCAAGAAAAATTTCAATCTGGCTCTTGAACAGCTCAAGAAAGTCAAAGACAACCCGCAGAAAGAGATGTTGGTGCGCGGTATTAACGAACACATGCATCGCTTAAAACACTGGTAAAAAGTTTACAGATTAACGCTTGGCTGCCTTAGCTCGTTCTTGCGCAAGAGCAGGCAATTCCTGATTGCCTTCGGTGTACTGAAAGTTGAGCGTCAACTTGCAAATACGCCAGCTGGATCCTTGCTTCTGCAGTTCGTAATTATAGTAACCGCCTACCACCCAGCTATCTTGTCCCGATTTATTCGGTAAAAAATGATGAGCGCGGAAAGCGGCCATAGCAGTGGCTTTGGCACCATTTATGGTGACAAGATGATTTCCAAGCAAGTGCTGAGTAGACTCGAATCCGGGAAGCAGTTTCTTCCACGAACTCACAAGATCAACAGCTTTCAACGTTTGCGGTTCTCCACCAAAAAGTGATGTGTAGTCAACCGTAAGTTCGGAAGCAAAAACATCGGCGCTCAGTGCGTCCCATTGATGAAGGTCGGCAAAGGTGGCAAGTTTATTGATGGTGTCGACAATTTGCTGGCGATCGATCAAATATTGTAAGTCCATTTAGCAAGCTCCTCTCTTGTGTTTGTTCAAACTCTTTCAGCTCTGGAAGTCGTCAAATCGTGGGCGGCAGCCCACTGTTGTAAATCTCGTTTGCTTAAAGCGGCAGCCATTAGTTCCGGAAACAAATCCGGAGTACAGGCAAAAGAAGGCACATCCATGGAAGCAAAAGCCGCAGCATTTTCATGATCGTAGGATGGAGCACCGGAATCATTCAGCGAAAGCAAGGCAACAGCCGTCACACCGGAGCCGGCAATTCGAGCCATGCTTTTCAACATTTCGCCTCGATTGCCGCCTTCATAAAGATCGCTAATCAGAACAAAAATCGTATCTGAGGGCCGGCGAATCAAACTATGACAATAACTAAGCGCGCGATTAATATCGGTGCCTCCGCCCAACTGCGTCCCAAACAAAATCTCAACCGGGTCTTGAAGTTTTTCACTGAGATCGACAACGGCAGTATCAAATACGATCATTGAAGTCGAAAGCGCCGGAATCGAAGCCAGTACGGCAGCAAATACGCTTGAGTAAACAACAGAAGCAGCCATCGAGCCGCTCTGGTCCACGCATAAAATAATGTCCTTCAAAGAAGAACGCTTACGACCGAAACCAATGCGACGCTCCGGTATCACAGTCTGAAATCGGCTCTGGTAGTGCCTAAGATTTGCCCTTATTGTTTTTTGCCAATCAATTTCGTTGTATCTTGGTCTGAGATTGCGCTGACTGCGATTCAGCGAGCCGATCACAGCTTGTCTTGTGGGGCTTGCCAACTTTTTCAGAAGTTCATCCACGACCTTTCGAACAACCATGCGGGCGCTTTCCTTTGTTCGATTAGGCATGGCTGATGCAAGAGACATAAGTGTCGCCACCAGATGAACATCCGCTTCCACAGATTCAAGCAATTCCGGTTCAAAAAGCATGCGCTGAATGTTCAAACGCTCGAGGGCATCTTGCTGCATTACTTTCACAACCGACACCGGGAAGTACTTACGAATATCGCCAAGCCATCTTGCCACATTGGGGGCGCTGGCTCCAAGCCCGGCAGAACGCGTTTTTCCTTGCCGCTCGTCTTCAAGTTGCGCGTCATACAAGGCCGTCAAACACCGATCCATATTGATCTCATCCGAGCCAAGACTCGCGCCGGTGCCATCACATTGAGAGCCGCCAAGCAGCAGGCGCCAGCGCCGTAGTCTTTCATCCGCATCCTGTTCCTGACTCATTTTACCGGCTCCAGATCAAGCTCTAATCCCAGATAAGACGCAAGCACAGGCAAAACTTTCTCGGCTCTCTTCGTATCAAGCTGCGTATTTCGAAGCAGGCCCTTCTTCAAATGCGGACCCTCAAATCCGAGCGATTTGGCAACCCGTCCTCCGATTTGACGGCGCTCTGCAGGGACATAGCTACTGAAAGTTCGACGCAAAAGCGGCAAGATCTGAGTGAACGCATCTGAGTTTAACGACTTCACCCAGTCATCCACAACTTCAAAAAGAGAATCATCGTGAATTAGAACAAGACCACTGCCACGCAGAAAGCCATCAGCAAAGGATGCAGCAGCGGCAGGATCATTAGCTGTGGATAAAGCCAGCGAAAAACGCCTTGCCGCTTCAGCGCCGTCCAGAATTTTACGCTCGAATAATAGTCGGCAAGCTCTTCCGGCAATCAATCCATTGATGGACGGGGAATCAATAAGTCGACCCAATGCCTCGTACCACGATTCTTCATATGCAGCATTCTGCAAAATGCTCAAAGAAGAATGCAAGTTCATTATCAAAGCAAAAATCTCTTGCGCAGCTTCATCGCTGAGCGAGTTACAGGCAGATGGCAGCCCGACACAAATTCGGCTGAGCATTCCATCCAGAATCTTGCTCACAGAGCTGCTATCGGTTTTGCGCACATTGCCGTAACGCGCAATTTGAAGCAGGGCCGGAACAGCAGCCATCAGGTGTTTAATATCCACAGACAGGGCGGCTTCATTTTCAAGACGTTGCATTATATATCCAACGGCGTTTTTAAGATTAGCGAGCAAAACTTGATCAAGCAGCTTAGTCAGAACCGAAAGCTCTCCGGCTTTATCGCTTAAATTGCAGGCAAAAGCAGAGGCGGCTTCTTCAACAGTTCGCCCCCATACACCTGCTTCAATAACTGAAAGACTGAACTCGGGCATCCAGCGCAAGCGCCAGAGTTCATGAAATGTTCCGCTCTTGCCGCTCAGCTCCTCAGTCTGCCCCCAGGGCAGATTCAAAATCTGTAAGCGATGCAATAAATGGCTGCGCGATAAATCATTGGCATTTCTCAAATCCAGGTCATAAATCTTCTCAGCAGCCTGCACCGGC
>JAIEPM010000282.1 GCA_019748395.1 Candidatus Obscuribacterales bacterium | reverse complement strand
CATCACTAATCAAACCCTTTCTTCAAGCCAAAAGGACGAGATTATCGATTTGCTGGCTGATGTAAGAGAGCACTATTGCCGCTACCGAACTGCCGACTCCAGATTACTGGCAGACCAGGAAGTAAACTGGATCCACACACAAGGTGAGCTTGGTCGCGTACTCGATTCGGCAAGGCAAAACAAATTAACTGCAGAAGAAACAGAGAATGCAATCATTGCCTCCATGTTCTCCGATTCAGTAAAGTTTGCGGACACAGCAGTCACCAAGGGCAATTTCACAACTCATCACTTAGATGGAGAAGCGGCAGCTCGACTGGTTTTAGCCCGCAAAGGCTTTAAACAGGACCGTATTGAATCAATTGCTCAGGCGGTGCGTGAGCATCAGGTAGGACCGCCTGAATTTATGGCATCAATCTATTACTTAAGCATATCCGGGAAACTTGAATCAGAGTTTAAAAGCGGCGCGATCAGCGCCGATACTTACAATCGCATGAAAGCCGTACTCGATGATATGACGGTCATTGGCCAAGATAAAGTTGCCCGAATCAAAAAAATCGCAGATACCGACGACGCAAATCTTGTAAAAAACAAGGAAGGTCAATGGCAAGTGCCTTTCAGCCCCGAAGAAATGAGACTGATTGAACTTGCCGGTATCAAAAGCTGGCAAAGACCGCATGATCCTCGATATCTTGCAGGCTCAGTTACCGAAGATCTGGAATTTGCAAAACTACCTGCAAAAGAACAAGAAAGACGTATTTCTGCTTACAGAAGCTCCCGTTCACTCATTGACGGAGACAGCATCGACAACTACGCCACTGCTGGTGGTGCAAGCAAATACATAAAAATTCGCGGACCGGAAAGTATATTTCGAGATGATACGCTCTGGGATTCCCTTGCTTCAGTGGACAAGAGTTATAAAGACGCTTATCAAGTCATGAGCGATGAAGGTCGAAAGCTGGCGGCAGCAGCGCTTGCAGAACGAGATCTGATCTTATACAACCCAAAGGACGGTATTCGAGCCAAAATGGATAATTGGCTTCGTTCTCAGGAAAGAGATCCAGGCTCTGATATTCCTTTTTACAACAAGAAGCTCAGCTATCCGGAAAAGCTGGATAAAGCAGAACAAAACAGATTGAAAGAGCTGCAACTCGCCCGGACGGAAAGCAATTCACAAGAACTTAAAGCCTTGCAGTTTAAAGGATTAAACGACGAACAAATCGCCGACTTCTTGTTTGCTAAAAAACTGCGCGACCAAATGACCGATTTCCTCAGACAATCTCAACGCATTGACGGCAACCTTCCAGGAACTTTCCCCAGCGCCTCAAGCGAATCGGCAATCTACAAATATAAGACCCCGGAAACTCCGGATAAAGCAAAATCGACTTATTGATTTACTTATGCCAATGAATTTCACAGCAAAACTAATTTTTACCTCGCTTTTGACTTTCAGCTTAATTTTGCCGCCTGCATGGTCTGAAGAAACACAAAACCCAAATCGACCCATTAAAGACAAATGGGCTGTGCTAATCGGCATAAGCAAATTTGCAGATCCCGATATACCCAGACTCAAATATCCCGCAAAAGATGCAAAAGACTTTTGCGACTTTCTTGTTAAAAATGGGAATTTCAAACGAGATCACATTCTTTTGCTTACCGATGAACAAGCAAATAAAGAACGCATTCTGGAAACTTTCGGAGACGGCTGGTTACCCAGACGCGTCATGGCGGACGACCTCGTGTTGATCTTCATTTCATCTCACGGCAGTCCGGCAGACCGAGCCGGAGAGAATTTCATTATTGCTTACGACTCCGACCCGAAAAGACCTTATGCCACAAGTATCCGTTTGCAAGACCTGGCTTCCGAGGTCGGCAAAAGGACCGGCTGCGATCGCTTGCTGCTTTTGCTTGATGCCTGTCATAGCGGCGCAGCCGTAGACGGACAGAAAGGTCTGACTCGCAGCATGAGCAATTTTGATCTCTCGGCAATCACAGGCACAGGTCAACTGATCATCAGTTCGAGCAAACCCGATGAAGTTTCCTGGGAGTCAAAACGTTATCCCAACGGAGTATTTACTCACAATCTGATCGACGCTCTGCAAAGCAACGGCAGTCAAACTAAGATCGAAGAGGCTTACAAAAAACTGAAAGACAATGTTGCAACAGAAGTCCGCTTCGACAGAATTGCTTCGCAAACGCCCATGATGCTTGACAAGTGGAACGGCGAAGGTCTTGCGCTCTGCGCTCCACCCGCAGAGCCGAGAGTAGTACCGCTTGATCCCGAGGAAACTATAAACAAGACTAAATCAGCTGATTCAAGTCTTCAAGGCAGCGACAAAGTCAAAACAGTCAGCAAAGCTTCTCCGGCCACAAAGCTTACGACAACAGCATCCCTTAATTCACAAACTTCAAATAATACGGCAGGCGAGTCAAATACGGCAACAGGAGTCAGTTTCATGAAGACTTGCTGGACCGAAAACGGCGGAGATCCGACCCTTGAGAAAGGCTCAAGACTGATTCAAGAATCGGAATTAAAAGGACTGTCGAAGGCTCAGTTGACCTATATGTACAACGAAGCTTATGCCAGACATGGTCGAGGCTTTGCCACTGCCGATATCCAGAATCACTTCAACAGGCAAAGCTGGTACAGGCAAGACCCGGATTATCACTGGAAAGCAAACGACCCCAGGGTGCAGTCACGTGGTCCTGATGATTCGCTGGTAGTCAATGCCAAACGCACACCAATTCAATGGGCTAATATGCAAACCCTGAAAAGAGCTATGCAATCAGTTGAGTGACATAATCGGAATCACGTGATCTTGAATGGGTTCGGCAGCCACAATCACATTGCCTTCACCAACGAAAACATCAATTTCGCTGCGAATTCCAAACTCTTCAAGATAAACACCGGGCTCAATGGAGAAACAAGTATTCGGCAGTACCCGACGCTCTTCTCTTGTTTCAAGATTGTCCATATTTGCGCCGTTGGCGTGAACTTCCAGACCAATCGAATGTCCGGTTCTGTGGATAAAATACTGTCCATATCCGGCTGCGCTTATGAAAGCCCGAGCCGCTTCATCGACTTCCCAGCCATAAAGAGTTTCACCTTTTCCAACTCGTTCTTTAACCAGTGAAAGTGCCGCATCACGGCCGCCGCTTACAACTTTGAAAATATCTATATATTTTTGCGGGACTGATTTACCGACAAATCCGGTCCAGGTAATGTCGGCGTAAACTGCATTTTGCGGCTCTTTCAACTTGGCCCAGAGATCTATCAGAACAAAATCTCCGTCATTAATAGCTGCAAAATTCTTCTCGTCAGGTTGATAATGCGGGCTACCGCTGTGTCCGTTAACCGCAACAATAGGACGCGAATTGCTGCTCATACCCAGAGCTTCAAATCTCTGCCAGATAAACTCCTGAACCTGATATTCATTGATGGCAGCACCGGCGGCAATGGCATCGCGAATTTTTTGAAATGCCTCAAATACAATGCTCTTGAGATTCTCGCAGGCCTTGACGTGCGATTTCAGTTGCTCATCAGTCCAGGTAGCTTCAAAGCGAGAAACGAGATCTGCAGCAGTCACCACTTCTGCACCGCAGGAGCGCACGAGCTCGAGAGTTCCGGCATCGACTCTTGAAATATAAGGCACTGCATTGCGCGGCGAATATTGCATAGCGACTGTTTTGCAGCCATCAAGAAGCTTCGGCAATTCTTCTTCAAGCTGCCGCCAGCCCACATAAATCTGCTTTTCACCCGGCAGCGAATCCAGCGAATCAGATTCAATTCGGTGTACAAGCTTGCGAGCTGCTCCGCTTTTTGGAATCAGATAAAACCAGCGTCGCGAGAAAAAATGCTTATCGTCAAGATTTAAAATGCGAAGCGCCAGAGGATCGTTTTCATGAAAATAATAAAAAAGCCAGGCATCAACGTTTTCTTGAGCCAGTGCTTTTTGAATTGCAGCAATATCAGGTTTCATAAAAAATCTCCTCAGCTTTGGCAATTTTAGCGCCACTTGAAGCCAAAATATCCGAATTAAACGCGCATTCTCCACTTGACAGATCCTGCGCCGCTGCCTGCAAAGCAACTATAATTTGCAACGAATTGAAAACGCCAATCGAGGGCAACCCATGCAGAGTCATTCACGGACAGTCTACTTAGTTTTACTGATGCTAATTTACTTCTGCAGTCCGGCTCTTGAAGCACGGCAGCTTGTCATCTACAAATCCCACGACTATATTTCCCGCAATTACGAAGTTCAAAATTTCACCGACACATTGCAATTGCAAGCCGGGCAAGAGTCTTTGCCGCTTCTGATGAGCATCTACAATGGTTCTCCCGAAGCACCAAGTTTCAAATGGTTCCGTATTATCGTCAACGGCGTAGTTCTGGCTACAGAGCAGGACATGCGCGGCAAAGAAGCTGCCAGCAAAGACATTAGCGGTTCAATTCAAGGCAACAATTTACAGGTGCAAGTCGAAGCAGGAGGTGTGCCCGGAGCTAATCTCTGGTGGACACTGAGCACCGGGCAAGCTGAGCTGAGCTATGCCAGCCCTCAGCAAGTCATGCAGGGTCAGGAGTTAAAGCTCTGCGGCAGCGGCTTCCCGAGCGCTGCAAGTTCGATTTATGTAAGCATGAACGGAAAACAAGTGCCTGTACTTTCGGCATCGGCAAACGCGGTTGTGAT
>JAIEPM010000101.1 GCA_019748395.1 Candidatus Obscuribacterales bacterium | reverse complement strand
GAAATCCTCGGTATTGCCTGGGGCGGTCCTACCATGATCATGGGCTTTATGCACATGGCTGCCGGCACCCAGGACGCTATGAAGCGCGTGCTCTGGGGGGCTGCCGGTGTGACAGGCGGTCTGGCAACACCCGGTTGTATCAACTGGCTCGTTGCATCCGCTCGCGACGCAAACCTGTTCAGCTAAACGCTGCAAAACAAAGAATCGAACGGGGGAGCGCAAGCTCCCCTTTTTGTTTTGACGCGCTATTATCTGTGCTGAATTAAATTGCAAATCGCGAGGCTGGATTTATGGAAGTCAAAGGCGTTGTGCATCCACCCGGGGCCGGAGGCGGCAAAGTGGGCAAGGAAGAATTCTGGACTTTGCGCTTTACCCTGCAGCCCTGGCGAAATCATGAAGGACGGATACAGGAAAGCAAGCTTTCCCTCAGTCGTCCCGGTCTGACTAGAGAAGAGCTCAAAGAGCAAATGGCTATGATCAGCTCTTATGAAGTTTTGAAATTGAAAATCAGTCAGCCTGAGGCAAAAGAAGCTTTTTTTATGGCTCGGATTTTAGACGAGCCTGTCAAATTTGAAGAAGATGGAGAGCTGAACGAGCTTTCCCTGAAATTACAAGAGCCTCTTACTTTGACAGATGCCAGATTCGGCACGCTCAGCTTTGATAGGTCCTTGAATTGGTTTGAATGTGCAGCTGATTGGCAAGGAAAGCGGATTCACTTATACATAGCGCTTGATAAAGAAGATTCGGCAGAAGCAAGTCTGGAAAATGCGGGCAGGCTCTTTCTTGAAAGCAGTGATTGGGAGGCAAAGATTCGAGATTTTGCTGTTGAAAGCCTTCTGGAACTGAAAAATGATACCTGGCTAGATGAAGATGAGGAGATGGTGAATGCCGCTGAGTTTAAAGAACGAATCAGTCTTCAAACAATCACAGTTTATGCCAATGGCGATTTTGAGTTCTGCCTCAATGATGGCGGACTATTTTGGGGTCATGCGATTTTGATTGCGGCTAATCTTTCAAACGGCTTGAAAACTGCGAATATCGTTGGGTGAGCGCTCTGCTTGGCTGATATAGCAGAAGAATCTTGGCAAAATACATTCTTTCGACCTGGATTCAAAGGGCATGACTTTAGTCATGCCTCTTCTTCTTTGGCAAGCTCAGATCCGCCAAAGCAGTAGTTCCATGGGTTTCGGAGTATGACTTAAGTCATGTTTGGCGATTTTTCCTCCTAACCGGAAGCCATTCCTGGTTAAGGAAGAGTTCGAAGGTTCGACTAAGACAAATCACCAGCAAGAGAGAGCAAAGATCATGTTGAAGAACATCGCCAAAGTTACCATGGCATCCGCAGTAGTTTTGACCCTGGCCGGACCGGCACTTGCCCAAGATGCATTTGATTCCACCGCTGCTACCGGCATGCAGACGAACAATACCGGCAACTACACCGGCTCACAAACTCAGCAAGGCGGCAGCACCAATGCTCCGATGCTGCAAGGTGCCACCAACGGTACAATCGGACCGCAGGGCGCTGATGCTACTGTAATTCAGGGTGTGAACACTGCCGGTACGGTTCGTGTCAACAACCTGGCTAACCTGGAAGCTCTTTTGAACATCATCGCCAACGGCATGGAAATCCTCGGTATTGCCTGGGGCGGACCGACGATGATCATGGGCTTCATGCACATGGCTGCCGGTACGCAGGATGCTATGAAGCGAGTTCTCTGGGGCGCTGCCGGTGTCACAGGCGGTCTGGCTACACCTGGCTGTATCAACTGGCTTGTTGCCTCAGCTCGCGACGCCAATCTCTTCAGCTAAATCAATTTTCGTCACGGTGAACCCGAGGGAGAGCGCAGGCTCTCCCTTTTCATTTTTGCTAAGTAAGCAGGGTACTAAACTGCCATGAATTTGACCCAAGCATGACAATGTTTTGAATGTTTCTTGCAATGTTCCTTTCTTACCATAAGTCCTAGCTTGCGGAGGATTATTGATGGCTGACAAAGTCGAGAACGAGAACAGAGTTGAAAACAGTGCCAATTCGATTGTTGAGGAACTGAATCAAGGCGACTATGCAGATGCAGTAGATAAGCTCAGAGAGGAGTCTTTGCAACATCCCGAGGATTTTGCGGCTCTCAAAAATTCGCTTATCGAAAAAACCAAAGATTGGTATCGAGAGCTTTATCAGCAGGACGGAATTCTTTATATGGACACCGCTTCGTTATATGGCGACAAAAAGCTGCATGTTCCGCCTGCAGGTGATAGTTCTGCCGACAGAGTTCTTGCAGACCTGGAAGTTGAGAATCTGCACAGAGTAAAGATGGGAATTTCAAACGCCGAGCGTTTCGAAGGCTTTGAAGCTTTCAAAGATGAATTGCTTGAAAGGGGTAATGGCCGGTTCAAAGAGGACAGCGAGGGCGACCTCTTCTGCGATTCCGAAAAAGTCTATGATGCGCCGGACAAGCCCGCTGATAACAGGACTTATCTGGAATGGATTGGTGAGTCACTTTTTCCTACACTTCATGGTGCGCTAAAGACCCGCGCTTCTGACAATTAGCCTTCATTAACGTCCTGCATGACTAAAGTCATGTTCTCCTCTTCTTCCGCCTAAGACTTCCCCGAGCCTCGTTAAAGAGAAGTTCGCAGGTTGAACTAAAGTCAAGCAATTAAAAGAGAGCATTTATCATGTTGAATAAAATCGCAAAAATTACCATGGCTTCCGCAGTAGTTCTGACCCTGGCTGGACCGGCACTTGCTCAAGACGCATTTGATTCGACTGCCGCCACAGGTATGCAGACCAACAACACAGGCAACTACACAGGCTCACAAACACAGCAGGGCGGCAGCACCTATGCGCCGATGCTGCAAGGTGCTACCAACGGCACGATTGGACCGCAGGGTGCAGATGCCACCGTGATTCAGGGCGTAAACACTGCAGGCACGGTTCGTGTAAATAACCTGGCTAACCTCGAAGCTTTGCTCAATATCATTGCAAATGGTATGGAAATCCTCGGTATAGCCTGGGGCGGACCTACAATGATCATGGGCTTCATGCACATGGCTGCCGGTACGCAAGACGCTATGAAGCGAGTTCTCTGGGGTGCGGCCGGTGTTACAGGTGGTCTGGCAACACCGGGAGCAATCAACTGGCTGGTTGCATCGGCTCGTGACGCCAACCTTTTCAGCTAAGCTGTTTTATTTCGGTGATGAGGAGGGGAGCTGCGGCTCCCCTTTTTTGATTTAAGCCGAATTGTTTTGAAATTAGACAAATATTGGACTTCTCGAAGCTAAAGTGTAAAAGTCTAACGGGAGATCCAATTGAATGAGCTATTTAAATATTGAACTGCTGACAATGCACGCCGAATCAGGGAACAGCCGCTTGTTCAAGTTGGCTTTGCAGGACTTTGCTGAAGCAATTCAACTGAAAGTATTGAACGAAATTGTGATGCAGAATCATCGAAACAGGCAAAAACCCGGACGAAGGCCGGTTTTGCAATTGCTGCATATGCCGCATCCGACAGAGCCTGAAAGTCGTATTGTAGTTTTGCACAGTTTTGCCAAACACAAGGAATTGTTCTTGTACGAAATAGTATCTCAAGCAGCATAATAGCCTGCTTTTTTCGGGACAAATTTGAGACAAGCTCGGCTTATCTTAAAGCTCTAACTTGAGGAGTTCCCGAATGAATAGCCATAGTATTAGAGCAAGCTACGTTGCGCCGATCCAGAGTGTTGCCATCAGGCAGATGCGCCGAAATAAAGTTCGGGAAGCTATAGAGTCGATCAGAGTTATTCAGGAGAGTCTTGGCATAAATCGAGACTATCTGTCACTTATCCGCGAGCTTCTTTTGAATCTCGCATCAAATTGCGAACTCTTTCCGGAGTCGGATTTTGCGCCTTGCCAAAATGCCGAAGGACTTTTTCCTTTATACCGGCTTTCAGAAGATGCCGACCACAGCTTGGCTATGTATATCAATAGTTCTGTCGGCAACAACGATGTTCCACCCCATGACCATACGACCTGGGCTGTTACTGTGAGCATAAAGGGAAGCGAGGAAAATCGCTTTTATGAGCGCGTTGGTCATGAGACCCGAGCTTTCAAATGTGGATTGCGGCAGATCACAAGTGCGACGGTGCGCCCCGGCGTGGGCGTTTGCATGATGCCTGACGATGTGCACAGCATTCATGCCAGAAACAGTTCGACGGCGCTTATCTTGCATATGTACGGCAGAGCTATCGATAAGCTGGCCGGGCGTTCGACATTTGACATTGCTTCAAATTCTTATCGAGTTGCGGCGCCTCATCTGCATATTATCGATGCACGCTAGAGACGATTCACTGGAAAATTTTTCAGCCCCGCCGCGGAATCTGCGCTCGAAGTCAAGTGAGCTCTATGACTAAAGTCATGATCACTGTCTCTTCCTCCTAAGACTCAAAAATCGATCGTCAAAGAAGGGTAACAGCTTCCAAGACTAAAGAGAGAGCAAGATCATGTTTAAGAATATCGCCAAACTTACTATGGCTTCAGCAGTTGTATTGAGTCTTTCTGCTCCGGCACTTGCACAGGATGCTTTTGACTCGACAGCCGATACCGGCGCACAAACCAACAACACCGGCAATTACACAGGTTCGCAAACACAGCAAGGTGGTAGCACCAACGCACCGATGCTGCAAGGTGCCACCAACGGTACAATCGGA
>JAIEPM010000217.1 GCA_019748395.1 Candidatus Obscuribacterales bacterium | reverse complement strand
ACGCCGGGAGTTGTGATTGTCCCCTGGTTAACAATGCTGTTCACAACATTCAAGTTCATGCCATTGGAAGCGAACACATTTCCAAGCAAGTTGGCATTGCTGGGCAAGTACCCGGAAAGCAAACCGCCGGATGAAATATTCAGGCTACCGAGATTCAAAACCGAAGTGATGTTGGGCGCTGTCTGCAAGTTAAAGACGGAGCCCATGATATTTGTGGCGCCGAGAATATTCAGCGGCGTGCTGCTATTGAATCCAATTGAGTTAATCGCCACATTTTGCGGCACTGTCAAAGACCCGATGTTGCTTGCATAAGACGGTCTGAAATTGGCATAACCGCCTATGGCATCGCCCTGCCCGGATATCAACAAGGTCTGTTGACCGGTGTGAATTACCTGCTGAACAGCAATGTACTGTGCAGGAGTCAGCATCTGCCCAGGAGTTATGGTCGTGCTGGTTCCACCCTGGACCACGCCATTGGCTCCGATCGTCCCGCCAACATTAATTGTGACCGGAGCGCTGGAACTAGTCGTCATTGACGACGTTGTGGAGGTGAGATCGATGTTGCCGGAGAGTCCCTGGGTCGTACCGGTGCTTGAACTAGTGGAACTCTGGGAAGGAATCGTCGTGCTCGTCGCCGATTGCGCAAACGAAGCGGTGGGAAGCATATTCGACAAAGCAAGCCAGGCAGAAAACGAGCAGTAAATTGCTCGAGTCATGACTGATTTTGCGTCGCGGTTTTGCATTGCTTTTATGTCAAAAAGGCAAGAAGGGTCCCAGAATAAATTATAGGGGTTTTCGCCATAATTAAGATCGGGCAGATGACCGATCCTCTTGACTAGGCTCAAATACAGCATTTGAACTAAATCAGGCTAGCCATTACGGTCCAGCCAGCTGCCTACCCCATAATCACGCCCGCAAATCCGCCGAAAGCGTCCCCGGCAGATCCTCCAAGCCTCATCTATAGTATGTCGATTGATACCAACACAAAAATGAAGTAGAAAAACGACACTATTTGTGGTGGCTAAGATGACGACTCCACTATACGCCATACGACTCACTCAAAAGAGGAAAATGAACTAACTCGAATGAGCAACGAGTGCAAAAATAGACACTCAAACTCCTTATGCAGACTATCTCCTGATCGGTTTGCCAAACGAGAAAGTTTGATTTGCTGGACTTTCAAAAAACACTTAAATCCAATTCGGCGCAATTCCCAGATCAACACAATTTCAAACCCTCAGCGAGGACTTCCCTATCCATCGCCCGGGGCTTGAACTCAGACCAGAGCGCGCAGGAATCGAAGCGCTCGCAGCGCCCGGGGTAGAGTTTAACTTGATAAATCCGTAGCCAGGAAACATCACGCGCATCGAGATTCGGACAGGGAGACGCATGGCATCTCCGCTAGCAGCGCCAAGTTGAAGTCGATGAAACAGGCGATAAACACAAACAGGGGCGGCTCAGCCCAAAGAATGATCCGCCAAAATCCCTAATGCTGATCGATTGACCAAAATAGTGATACTTCCGCCGGATGCGAGACTCAGCCCTGCGCGTTAATCTTGGAGAGTGATCAAAAGGTGAATTGCCATGAACATCACTTCCCTCATCGCAAGCGGCGCCGTCGCCGTATTTTTAGGAACCACTGCCGACATCGACGCCCTCGAGAGCAAATACGGTGTGTCCATCGACAGAAACTGGACCGGCTACAAAATCAGCACCTACGTGCATGGCAGCTATCGCAATATAGCAAGCGCCAAGCTGAGCATTAGCCCGAAAGAACTCGATAAAGAACTGGAAATTTTGCGCGACAACAAATTGATTTCCATAGAGAAAACATACTCAATAGAAATAGGCAAAAGCGGCTCAGAAGTCGACGAGACCGCCTACGGACAGATGCATCAAACCGCGCACGAAGTACCCCTCCGAACCCCGAAACTTGGTGAACTTTACACACTGGAATACGCTCTGGAACATTCAATTCCAAGCCAACACATGGGATCCGCTCTTCAGTCCAGAGGAGTCAGCATATATTTTCTTGACCAGAACAAACCGCTCACCGCAAGCGAATGGGGCTACGACAAGAAAGGAAAGCCTGCTCTATTTATCGAACGCGGCGTAAGCTTCGGACGTTCCCTTGAAGAAAACTTGATGCACCAGCTCTCTCACAATTCCGCGTTTCGAATGGGATGGAACCCCTATGAATCCTGGAGCTGGCCAATGGCGAAGCAGCTGGGCTTCATCTACGCAGGCGATCCCAATATTACAGACATTACCTTCAACGGCTACAAAACAACTCTTCCAAGAAAGCCCTCGGCTGCCTGGCTACTCAAAAGCAGCGAAGGTCCGGATTTCTTCTACAAACAAATCGATTTCGAGCAATGGATGCGCTGCGACAAAAATTTGCAACTACTGGACGACAACGGCAATCCGGTATCTATGAATCAAGCACGAAAACTGAGCGCCGAACGCATCAGGAACTTCGCTTTGATCAGACCGGTCACTTCCGAATTTTCCACGCCTCCTGAAGTTTTTGCAGATGCACTTGCCATGTTCCGCAGCGACAAAGAGTGCCGCGCCGAACTGCTGGAAATATCTCCACTTCTCTACAAACTCGTGAGAGATCACGATCAGATGGAACTGGACAAAACATACGGCAAAGGACTGAGAGTCAGAGCAATTGACGGAACAGTCACCCAACCCAGCGAAGCCGTATTGAAAGAGATACGCAATCTCGAAGAGTCCAAAGCCTCTTGATGGAGCCCTTTGAGAACACAGAGATCAAGCAGCAGATTTTATACAGGCTGTGCAAGTTTTTTTGAGGAAGATTCGCTACACCCAGAGAAGAGACCTTCAATCTCCGCCACAAGGCTGGAATTTTCCATGTCTTCGGCGACCCGATCGCCCAATTCACGGGCAGCAGAGCGAAACTGCGCTTCATTCAAAAGTCTCAAACACGATGCACGAATCGCTTCAGTAGATGCATCAGGCATAAGAGATAAACCGGCACCACGCTCGGTGACACGCACCGCATTATCATTTTGATCGCGACCATGCGGAATAACAAGCATCGGAGAACGGCTCAACAAACCTCGCATGATCGTACCGTGCCCGCCGTGAGTAATCACCAGCGACGATTGACGCATGACTACTGAATGCGGAGCACTCTCCACAATCACACAATTTTCGCCGGCCCGCAGCTCAGAATCCTCAATCGAACCGCCTCTCGTGACAAGAACACGCGTCGGCAATGGCTCCAAGGCGTCAATAACACGCTGCAAAACTGCAGCATGATTTTGAAAAGTGGTAGAGAATCCTACCGTAACAAGATCCCTCGAATCAGAATCAGACCAGGGCGAAACCCAATCTTGAGCCCAGTGCGGATCTGTCATTTGAGGCCCGACATACCTAACTCGCTCAGGCAAATTTTCAGAAGTAAAATCAAAGGCTCTGCTTGTTGCAAGCAATTCCAACTCGGCCGACTTAAATTGCTCGAGTACCGCCGAGAGCGGCTTCAAACCGAGGGTCGCACGAGCCGCATTCAGCTGAGGCAGTCCGGAGTTGAAGAGCTCATTCAGCATTATTGAAAGCTGCGCATGCATGGCGCGATCTTCATCGCTACGAGCAGGAGGCAAACCAGGACCGATCGGCGGAATTCCCGGCAACGGCGCCAGACTAATATTAGGACACAAAGTCACAAATCGCTGCCCAAGGCTCTCGCATGCAGCCATCACACCAAACAAAGCTTCGCAGGTAATCACAAGGTCAGCTTCGCAGCGACCCAATTCTTCGATAAGATCCTGCGCATAAGCAAGAGCCGGTCCGCACCATACTTCTTTGATTACCATCAACAGCCCCTCTTGAGGTGTTGCGGCAGCCCAGTCTTGATAAGTTTGACTGTGGCGACTGCGATCTTTGCGGCTTGGCGCTCGACGCCACGATACAAATTCAGCACCGACAGCTTCTGCGCCTGCTCGGTTACATTCCTCACTCATAAAGCGAACTTGATGCCCTCGAAGAACCAGCTTGCGCGCGGCTTCCAGTGCAGGCGAAACATTGCCGCCGCCTTCCCAGGTAGTAAACAAAAATTTGAGCGGCTTGATCATTGTCCATCTCCTTTTTCATTGAACAATTGGGCAGTGCTTGCCTTAATTAGTAAGTTCATAGTTTCCCGAGCCTCGGCCAAACTGCGCTGCATGTCGCGCCGCAAGAGCTTCCAGGCATAAACATCAGTGACGAGAACAAGCGCATCAAGCGCAAGTTCTCGCTTATTAGATTTCAAGTTCTCCAGATCTTTTGCAAAAACAGTTGCGAGCCATTTGCGATGTTCGCCGCGACCAAAATCGGTAATCCGTTTCACCGCAGCATGACGAGATTCCAGCGCCAGCAAGCGGATGACGGCGTCTCCGGTTTTCTCATAATCATCAAAAAGACTTTCAATAATACGATTAAGTTCACCAAGCGGTGATTGACGGCAGGCGTTGATCTGCTCAGCCAGCGTTTTGACTGACTCAGAGAGCAAGCCTTCCTTACCACCGAAGCGCCGAACCACTGTCTGAACCGTAACTCCGGCATCTTCAGCAACAGAATCAAGAGTTATCTCATCGAACCATTGCAACATCAATCTTTCCAAAAAAGCATCCACAATGCGCTGCCC
>JAIEPM010000531.1 GCA_019748395.1 Candidatus Obscuribacterales bacterium | reverse complement strand
ATCAAGCAGATAAGGCTGCCGAGCTCATCGAAAATGCGCGCAAGCTACACATATATCGCTGGCAGGACAAAAACAAAGCTCCGCAGGCAGTTGTGGTGGCAGTTCACGGAACCACACAACACG
Organism: Candidatus Obscuribacterales bacterium; assembly: GCA_019748395.1. Taxonomy (GTDB): domain Bacteria; phylum Cyanobacteriota; class Vampirovibrionia; order Obscuribacterales; family Obscuribacteraceae; genus JAIEPM01. The sequence goes on along the minus strand of JAIEPM010000531.1, from coordinate 4,524 downwards.
CAGGCAGCTTTGCTTTGGAACACTGGCGCAACATCTTGCCAGCCAGGGATTTGTATTCATCGGCTTAGACTTGCGCGGGCATGGCGAGCGCTTTTATAAGGCTTTCGCCGGACAGCCCAATCATCGAGTCGATTACGACAAGAGCGCCGATGATCTCGGAACCCTTTTGACAAAGGTGCATGCCACCTATCCTAATTTGCCGGTTTTCTGCCTGGGAGAAAGCGTTGGCGCTGCTGTAGCCACACATTGTGCAGGCAGACACAAGGGACTCATGGACGGCATAATTTTATGCAGCCCTGGCACTCGACCGCGGGTCTTCAATCCATTTATGGTTGTGCCGGACTTCATCAAAGGAATCACACACCTCGACATACCGATGGATGTTTCAAAATACATCGATCATTATTCATCCGATGATAAGAGAGTCAGCGATGAGATGATTGCAGATCCGCTTTCGCGAATCAAAATGACACCGAAGGAAATTTTGCGCACGGCTTTCTTCATTCGCACCACCCCGGAAGCAGCCAAGGAAGTTGCACCTGATGTGCCGGTGCTCATTGTTCAAGGCGAGCTGGACGGCATTGTAAGCAAGAAATCAACCAACGCAATTTTGAAAAATCTGCCTGGCGACAATAAGCAACTTGTGGAATTCAAAGACGCAGGTCACGTCCTGCTTGGAACCTCTTACTTAAAGCCCCAAGTTGTCGACTCCGTCACAAAATGGCTCACCGAGCAAACTGCAGCCAATAGAACTAAAGTCATAGGCTTGCATCAAAATCAAAAAGTCAGCACTCATCAATAAACCAGAGGCGGTAGTTGGACTCTGTTCTGCAGGGCGATGCATGGTATCGCCCCTTCTTTGAAAGTAGATCTCTAGTTAACAGCAAGCTATGATCAAGCACGTTCTCAATGATGAGGGAAGGCAGCATGCTTTCTGTTTTTTGCGCACCGGCTCGTTATGTTCAAGGCAGGCATGCAAGTGCATCGCTAGGCGAAGAAATGAAAAAACTCGGGCTTGAAGGTCCGGTTTTGATTGTGGCGGGCGGGCATGCTGAATCGTTTCTTTCAGAAACCTGGAAAAAAACATTTTCCGGCAACGGCTATACCTACAAATCCATAAGATTTAAAGGTGAATGCTCAACAGCAGAAATCAATCGCTGCAAAGCAGCTGCAAAAGACATGTCTGCAAGAGTAATAATCGGAGCCGGCGGCGGCAAGGTGCTCGATACGGCACGTGCGGTTGCCTCAGAACTTGACTTACCCGTGGTCAACTGCCCGAGCCTTGCCTCAAGTGATGCTCCCTGCAGCGCACTTTCAGTGTTATATACCGAAGACGGGCAATTTCAGGAATACAAGTTTTATAAACGCAATCCGGATCTTGTTCTTGTCGATACCTCACTTATCGCCAGAGGACCCGCACGGCTGCTTGTGGCCGGCATGGGTGATGCACTCGCTACCTGGTTTGAAGCGAAAACCGTAAAGGACGCTTGCAAGAAGAATCAACTTGGCGGTAAAACCACAATCAGCGCAGAAGCACTAGCTTATCTCTGTTATGAAACACTTATCAACGACGGCGAAGCAGCACTACATGCGGTGCGACAGCAAACTGTCACACCGGCGCTTGAGCGATTAGTAGAAGCAAATACGCTATTATCAGGACTGGGTTTTGAATCCGGCGGACTTGCGGTTGCTCACTCGGTACATAATGGACTAACTTGCATTCCGGAAACTCACAATTATTATCACGGTGAAAAAGTCGCCTTCGGCTTGCTGGTGCAATTGGTGCTTGAAGGCAAAGAAAGCAGTTTAATAGAAGAGGTCCTGCAATTCTCCAGTTCAGTTGGTCTGCCAATCTCATTGCAGGATCTGGGAATTTATAAGCTATCTAAGGAATCCTGCATGGTCATAGCCGAACGCGCCAGCGCGCCTGGTGAAACAGCGCATAACGAACCTTTTGAAATAAATGCAGAAATGCTGGCTGATGCTATAAGGACTGCAGATTCAATCGGAACGTCATTCAAAGCACTGTATTCGCCTGATAAAAGCGAAGCCTGCTTGGCCTTGAGCTAGTAAATCTGTCCAAAACAATCAAAGCTTTTGCTGAAGATGCCGAACCATAAGTTTGGCTTTTTCCGCCAGTTCGGGCTTCTCTGCTTTCTCCAGAACCTCAGCTAAAACTTCCCAGGCATCCACAAAGTCCGGCGAAATTTCAACGGCTCGCTTCAACAAGCGTTCTGCGGAAGAAAAATTTTCTCTGGAAATTTGATTGAGGGCGCGCCTATAAAATAATTCAGCACCGTCCCGCGCCTCATCGTCAGCGCTTGCGGTTTTCTTGCGAGCCTTTTGAATAGATTCATTCAATATTTGCTCGCAAATCTTCGCCACGAGCACACGCTTTTCATCATCGCTGAGCGCTTGTTTGCCCTTGCGCCCCTTCATGTATTGCCGAATCATATGCTGCGCCATGCCGCGCAAAGTGCTGTCAGGCAGAATCTGCAGATATCTATTTAAGGCTCCGCTTGTATAATTACGCATACGCTGAAAAGTATCCATGGTCAAATTCAGCAAAGCGGTTTCGTCGTCCATCGAGACAAGACTCCTGGCGGCAACAATCAATACTCTACCCTATTATGAATGGATTAGAACTCGCAAAAAACGGGCAAGTTGAAAACTGCTCTTATTCTCAACGGAGAGATCTTTATGGCCGGTTCGAAAAACAGCATTAACGGAAGCTGGCTGGGAAACTATTACTATGATGCCGGCTCGCAACCCTTTGGCTTTGAGGCTGTGTTCGTTGAGCATAATGGATCTATTGAGGGCAGCATTCTGGATGATGGTCAGCTGGGTGAAGCTAAAGTCTTCGGTAAATTTGCCGACCCCATGTTGAAGTTCACAAAGAAGTACAATTCCGGAGTGAGTACAGTTTCCTATGAGGGAATTGTCACTGACGAAGGCAAGAAAATTGCCGGAACTTGGACAATCGGCAATATGGCAAAAGGCAAATGGACAGCCTGGAGACAGGATGAAGAAGAAATTCCGGACCTGCAAACAGAAGACGAACTAGACGAAACTCTGGTGCTCGAAAGAGAAAAGGTCATGGTGCGACCCATGACCCAGAAACAGAAATAACTAATTAATCAAGAAAGGATCTCAGGGCAAAGCGGGATTTGCACGGCAAGCCCCGTCAGAGCTATGAGATCCTCTTCGATCTGCAATAAGGATCTTATTGAATTAGAAGCAGAGTTCCGTCGACTATTTCTTGCTGCCGATCAAAATGATATTGCAACCAACCTGATAACGCGCACCGGTTTTCGGATCGATAATTTTCCCATTGGCATAGTAGCCCTGCGAACCGGTCTTGAATTCCTTAATTGGAGCCATAATTTGACCCCAGACTTCTCCACTCGGTGTTCTGACTTCAAGCAAAACAGCCGGCGGTCCATCGTGCGTTTGCTTCTCTTCGTTGGCTGGTGTTTCTTTTGCCTTGGCCATTTTTCATCCCCTTTGCAAGAACGAGCAACAATTAAATTGTTCCACAACTAAGATGCTTGTACCCATGTTTGGAAAGAAATCGAGCAGAATGCAGGAATTTACTACTTTATCAGAATGGCATGACAGAGAGACTGCAAGAGCGTACAATGCGCCAGAGGTGAAAACGGGGGCCTGCCATGGGATTCGACAAGCTTAACTTGATGCGCAACACACCCAGCGAAAGAAAGATCGCAGGAGCAGATTGCAGCGGGTCAAAAGAGCTGCCAAATGATACCTGGCTTGCGCTTGGAACCTTAAGCGGCAACAAGCTGGAACTGAGCAGCATTAGCAAAGTAGGCATGCATGGATTAGCGGGAGAACTGAACAAAACCCCAGATTTATCGGCGGTTGGTCTTGATTGCCCATTTTCACTTCCGGTGGAATTCATGAATTTCCTTGCGAAAGAATTAGAGCAAGCAGAGTTTCAAAGCTGGCAATCGATGGCTGAACAGGTTGTTTTTATGCCATTCGATCGCTTTCAAGACCTGGCCAAAACTTTCAAGAAAGAAGTCAAAAGAGTTACCGATAAGGCAAGCTGTGCGCAAGCCCTCAGTCCTTTACATAGAGGTAACCCGTCGATGATTCAAATGACTTACCACGGCATTCGAATGCTCGCCGGGCTTGATCCCAAACGTTTTTTTGTACTTCCTTTTCAGGAAGCAATCGAAAAAGGCGCTGCCGTAATTGAAGTTTATCCACGCGCAACTTTAAAGTGCCTTGGACTTCCGGATACAGGCTATAAAAGCAAAGAGAAAAAAGATCGAGACAAAATGCAATCAGCCAGGCACAAAATTTTGCAAGGACTCCTTAGCTTGCAATCCAACGAGAAATTCAAGAATTGTCCTCGCCTGATAATCAACAATAAGTTAGAACACCAGTGTGTTGAATCAGATCATGCTCTCGATGCCGTTCTTGCCTGCTTTGCCGCTGCACTCTGGGCAAATGATCCGGCTGTCTGCATGGATCCCTTCAACTCGGACTCAACCGAGGTAT
>JAIEPM010000127.1 GCA_019748395.1 Candidatus Obscuribacterales bacterium | reverse complement strand
GCTCTTCCGATCTGTACAAGGGCGACTTTTTCAAGAATTTGAAGCTGCGGGCCGGACTCTGTCTTTACGACTTGATGGCCGGATTCGGCAACAAATTGCGGCACCGGACCGTTTCGGCGGCAGAATTGCTCAGTCGTTGTCCCGGGCTGAAACGGGAAGGATTGAAGGGGGGGCTGCTCTATTACGATTGCCAGACCGATGACGCCCGACACACTCTTGAGCTTGTTCTTGCCGCGAGTGCTCAAGGCGCTCAGGTTTGCAATTACGTGAAACTTGAGTCGACCTTGAAAGATAGCCGCGGTGTTATCTATGCTGCAAGATTGAAAGACGTGCTGAACGGCAAGGAAGCCGTAATTTACGTAAAGCAGGTGATCAACGCCGGTGGCGTCTGGAGCGAGTCCGTGTCGAAAGCGGCGGATTCCGAGTTCAAAGGCAAGCTTGTCCCGTCCAAGGGTATCCATGTAACTGTGCCGCGGAGCAAGCTGCCAATTGAGGCAGCTTTGATCATTCCATCTGTTCATGATTCCCGCTTCCTTTTTGCTGTTCCCTGGCAGGGCAGTGTGATTATCGGCACTACTGATACTGAATACGATGGCAATCTCGAAAACCCCGGCGTTGATAATTCGGAAAAACAGTATTTGCTGGACGCCGTGAACAGCATGTTTCCAGGCAGGCAGGTCGTCTTGAGCGACCTGCGCGCTTCTTTTGCCGGCTTGCGTCCTTTAATTAAAGAGAGCCATGCCGGTTCTACTGCCGACCTTTCTCGCAAGCATCGTCTTGAACGCTCAAAGCAGGGGGTGATCAGTATTGCCGGAGGCAAGCTCACTACCTATCGCCTCATGGCAAAAGAAACAGTTGACTTTGCGTTGAAATCAATGCGGCGCAATGGCGAATTGCTTGAGCTGCCTTCTTCGAGCACGCATGAGTTGCGCCTTGGTGCTTTTGCAAAAGGCGAAAATGCTCAAGAGCTGCTCAAACAGATCGCCAGGCGCTTCATGCGTCTAGGTATCAAAGCCGAGAGCGCACGCTATCTTGCTCAGACTTACGCAAAGCGCAGCTCTGAAATTCTCAGGCTGATCAAAGAAGACGCCTCTCTTGCTCAGCCGCTTCTACCCGAGCACCCTTATATTGCTGCGCAGGTTCTTCATGCTTTGCGTTTTGAGGGTGCTGTTCGTTTGAGCGATGTCCTTTCAAGGCGTATCCGTCTCTCTTTTCTTGATGCTGAAGCTGCCTGGCAGCTTGCTGAAAAGGTCTATGATTTAATGGCGCCGGAGCTTGGCTGGCAGCTCTTGTCTAAAGAGGAAATCTTGCAGCACTTTAAGAAGGAGCTCTTTGCAGGACAGGCAGAGACCAAGTCTGCTCTCGAGGTGGAAAATGGATAATTTCAATAAGCTGCGCTATTTTGCCGGTCGCCGTCCACGCATAATGGCTCATCGGGGCGCTTCTGCTCTTTGTCCTGAAAATACGCTGGCGGCTTTCAGGCAGGCTCTGAAAGATGGTGCCGATATCCTGGAGATGGACGTTCACATGAGTCTGGACGGCGAGATTGTTATTTGCCATGATCCAAATGTTGAGCGCACCACTAATGGTGCTGGTTTGATTTCGGCTCAGACTTACAGCTCCTTAGTCAAACTGGATGCCGGCTATAAATTCAGCAGCGATGCTGCCTTGAGCTTTCCCTTTCGCGGCAAAGGTATTTATTTGCCTCGCTTTGAAGAGGTCTTGCAGGAGTTTCCTGATACGCCCCTGAATGTGGAAATCAAAGACAGGAACCCTGCTTTGATCTCGAAAATCGACGACTTGCTGCGTCGATATGGACGGATTCAGGATGGCAGCGTTTTAATCACTGCCGAAATTCATCCGATTTTGAAAGCCTTTCGAGAAAGTGCCGGTGATGCGATCAGCGGGCACAGCAAGAAAGAACTTTATCGCTTTCTGGCTTCAGCCTGGCTCGGTTTGGATTTCGTTTTTGCTCAGGCTCCGGGCCAGGCGCTGCAAATGCCAGAGCGAAGTTTCGGCTTGAATCTGATTACTGCGTCTGTTTTGAAACGAGCCAGGGAGCTTGGTGTGGAGCTGCATGTCTGGACTCTCAACGACGAAGCTGAAATCAAGAAACTCTGCAATCTTGGAGTGGACGGAATTTTCACTGATAATCCGGCTTTAATGCGGAATGCTCTTCGAATTTGAAGGCGGTTTTGCTCTCACAGCCGCGCTATTTACTGTGGCGCCCAACTGCAATCTGCCCTTAATCAAAGGTCCTTCTGCTGATTTGAGCCTTCAGCCGGAAACTTCGGCGGCACTTGCTTGGGCGCTTTTCTAAAGCTTCTTTGCTTATATTTCTACACAAAAAAGTCCTTGAATCCTGGCTCTTCGCTCGCTTATGCATTGTGCAGTCTCAGTCTCCAGCCGTCCCGTTTATCCTAGCCGCAAAAGCAAATAGGAACTCAAAGATAGAAGTTCCGGCAGCAATTTTGCTGTTGCAGCTGAGTTCGGCTGGAGCCTGAGTATCCATTAACCTGCCGCCAGAAGGCGGCTTTGCCCGTCCGGGCAGATCGGAGGAAAATATGCGTGAAAAACTTTGCGGCATGATTGGCTCTGCCATCCTGACTCTTTTCACGATTATGTTCATAGCCAATACCGGCTTGAAGATCGAGAAACCATTCACAGCCACTGTTCATGGTTCTACTTTCTTGATTCTGGCTGTTCTTGCTCTTGGTTCAATCAGCAGCTTGCTTCTGCCGCTCTTTCACAGTCGGCGTCCAGCTTTTATCATAGCTGCTGCTGCTGGGCTGAATTTTGTATGTGGAAGCGGCTTGTCCCTCTACTTTGAACTGAATCCGCCCAGCATTGAAGCCTATCAGCTTTTGCTGATTGGATTTGGTGCCGGGCTTGGTCTCTTTTACTGGCTTCTTTCAAGCACTTTCGGCTTTCCTATCGGCGAAATTGAAAGCCCGGCGTTTCTCAGCGCTTCCAAGTTGAAAGAAGAGCTCGGGACTCCCGGGATGAAGCTTTGCTTCAAACCCGAGGAGAAGCTTGTGATCAAAGTTCTCTTTAATCACAAAGAAATTTTCAGGCAAGAACTTGAAGCCGGCACTGAGATCGCGCTGGATCTTGCTTTGCCTCCCGAGGACGGCAAGGCAGAGGTGTTTGCGCTGATTGGCCAGACTGAATTCTTACTGGGAAGCGCTATCTACAGCTTCCGTCCCGCCAAAAATAGGGGACTGAACTAAGGAGTTTGCGTAGAAGCATGGATAAGGGCGTTGATTTTTTGGACACAAATGAGCAGCAGCTTGATTAAACGCTGCAAAGCATGACCGAACTGGAGAAACTTCGAAAAAGTAGCACTTGACATGCCGCGCTCCTGAAAGCCCCTTTGCTGGCTGTTCTTACCGCAAATCCTCGAATTTCGGCTGCTCACTCGCCTGGCGCGAAGCAGCTTTAAGCTAGCGCGCGAGGCTCGCAGCTTAGTGCAAGTAAAACTAAAAATTTTCGGAGCCTAGTGGGGATAGTACGCTCTCTTATACCCCTGTCGCCTGGAGCGCTGGGCGTTCTGGCGGCTGCTTCGGGGCTACACAGTACTTAGCACGCTGCTTGAAATCCGCCCTGCTGCTTTGCGAGTCTAAGTAGCCTCTTTTAGAACTTCACTCTCCCAGGAAAGCCACGCCTCCACAATCTCCGGCTCTAAACCAGAACTTCCATGCTGCAACACCGCAGTCTTGAGTTCTTCCGGGATTGGCTTTCCAGGGCAGAAGTTCTGTTTGTACTAAAGAACGTTAGCCGCAGTTCAGCTGTTCAGGTGTATGAGCAGCCGACTGTCAGCAACAAAATTTTTCAGGAGACATCTAGAATGACTCAACTGCAATCCAGCAATCGACGGGGCGAGATCAAGCCTCCTGTCCTCATCGCCCTTGGTGTCGCCGCCGTAGTGGTGCTGGGCATCATCATCGGCATGGTTATCCACAACCATCGCAAGGAAGCCGCCCGCACCAACACTCAGGCGCACCTGGCAGCCTGCCGCGCGCTCGAGTCGCAGATCCAGCAGCAGAAGGGACCCCTCAGCTCCGCCGGCCTCAATTTCCAGCCCTATCAGGGACGCTTCGACGCTGCCGTGCGAGACGAGAAGCAAGCCGAAGCCGTGCTCGAGCGTGACCCGCAGCAAGCCGAACAGCTCGCTGACAAAGCCGAGAGTGGCTTCAAGTCGGTTCTTTCCGACACGCAACTGGCCGTGCAGGTCAAGGGCGATCAGTCCGGTGAGAAAGCTCTCAGCGATGCCGGTGAAGCGACGCGGCGCTGGCGTCAGAACCAGGTGAACTGGGGCTATCCCGGCGCGGCTGGCAGCTCGCAAGAGCGTTATCGCCTCGACGAGAGCGGTCACAATCCGGACGTGCACCTTGGCGCTGCCGAACGTTTGCTTTCTGCGGTGCAACCGCAACTTGAAGCAGGCAAACCGCAGGATGCTCAACGCAGCATCGAAGAAGCCAAGTCGGAAGCGGCTGCCGCTCAGCGCGACATCGACAGCGTCATCGGCGCCAAAAAGCGCGTTGAAACCGAAATCTCGGCGATTCAGGCGAAAAGCGAAGCAGCTGACGCCAGCCTGGAAGCGGAAGTGCGCAAGGAATACTTTGCTCAGCACTTCGT
>JAIEPM010000253.1 GCA_019748395.1 Candidatus Obscuribacterales bacterium | reverse complement strand
TAATGAAAAACACACTAGTTCTGATCAAGCTTGGCGGAAGCGTTTTGAAAAATCCTGAGCTTTTAAGCTCTTTTGCAAAGCAAATCAAATTACTCCAAGAGCAGAATACGGCAATCGTGATAGTTCATGGTGCCGGTCCTGCAATTGACCAAAAGCTGGCAGAGTCAAATATAAAGTCCAGTAAAGTTCTGGGACTGAGAGTCACAGATGCGGCAACACTGGCAGTGGTTAAAGAGCAGCTTTGCATCATAAATGAATCGATCGTTTCAAGTCTTTCTGCGCAAGGTAGTTCTGCAATATCTTTCAGCCCCGAACACGAAAGCGTTTTTGCTGCAGAAAAATATCAGGTAGAAATCGCAGCCGGACCGATTGATCTGGGTTTCGTCGGGAAAATTCAGGCAGTAGATGCCGACAAAATCAAGAAATTTTTGAATCAGAATTCGATTCCGGTTGTAGCTCCGCTTGCTTTCGACAAAACCGGTCTTCTCTACAACATCAATGCCGATAGCGCCGCGTTGGCACTGGCAGCAGCTATCAGTGTCAACAAGATGATCAATGTCACGGACGTTCCCGGCTTGCTGGAAGATCTGAATGATTCCAACTCCGTGATCCGGAAGCTGAGCCTCAGTCAAGCAGAGTCCTTAATTGAAAATGGAAAGATCGGCGGCGGCATGCTGCCGAAGCTGGAAAGCTGCGTCGAAGCTGTGAAAGCAGGGGTTAACTCCGTTCAAATCATCAACGGTAAAACTCCAAATTCACTGCTTGATGCCATGAATGAAAGTGATTCCGGCGGAACTGAAATTTATAAAGACCTATGAGACGGGCACTCCTGGCTCAAGGGATAGAGCGTCGGTCTACGAAACCGAAGCGTGCAGGTTCAAGTCCTGCGGGGTGCGAAAGTTTTTGAAGCGGCAAAAGGAAACGACGGCAAAGCCGTCTGGAGGAAAAGAAAATGAAAAACACAGCGAGCTTACTGAATCACTCAAAATTGAAGACAATGGCGCTCAAGGCAGCCTCAGTGTCTCCGCTTCTGAAATTGATGCAGGAAGATTCGCTGCGCGGAAAAGATCTTCTAGGAATTGCCGGTCTGAGCAAGGCCGAAATGACTCTGATTCTTGAAAGTGCAGAACTCTTAAAACTGCATGCCAAAGATGAAACCCAGTTGAAGCTCTGCAAAGGCAAAACTCTGGCGATGCTATTTGAAAAGCCATCTTTGAGAACAAGGGTTACTTTTGAAGTCGGCATGAATCAACTAGGTGGTCACGCCATTTTTATTGAAGGACCCATTGGTCAAAGAGAGCCGATTAAAGATATGGCATGCAATTTTGAAAGATGGGTAGACGGCATTATGGCCAGAACTTTCAAGCAGAGCACCGTCAATGAGCTGGCCGAACATGGCTCAATTCCTGTTATCAACGGGCTCAGTGATGAGGAACACCCCTGCCAGACATTAGATACGTCCTGCATTCTTGCCTGGCTCAAGGAAAATTACAATGTCCCTGTAATCGCCTATTGCGCAGATGTCGGTCAAAATGAAGATCTCGAGGCTGCCAAAGAGAAAGCGCTCAAGCATGGCGCTGAGAAATGCATTATCGATGATCTGAAGAAACAGTTTGCCGAAGAATATATATTCGAAGCGATCAAAGCCGATGCGCTCTATGAAAGCGAGTATTTAATGGGCACCGCACTTGCCAGACCCTGCATCGCTGCCGGAATGGTGGAAGCCGCGCTCAAGGAAGGCTGTGATGCCATTGCTCACGGAAGTACAGGAAAGGGAAACGATCAAGTCAGATTCGAACTTGCAGTTAAGTCTCTGGCTCCGCAACTTGAAATTATTGCGCCCTGGAGAATCTGGTCTTTCAACGGCAGACAGGATCTTTTCGAATATGCCGAAAAGCATTCCATACCTTTGCCTGTGACAAAAGAAAAGCCTTATTCCATGGATGCCAATCTGATGCATATCAGTTATGAAGGCGGCATCTTAGAAGATCCATGGCTTGAGCCACCGGCAGATATGTTTCTCTGGACCAAAGCACCGGAGCAGGCTCCGGATACTGCCGAGTACCTGACTGTCGAATTTAAGAGCGGCGTGCCGATTGCTTTGAACGGTGAACTTCTGCCTGCACTTGAGTTGATTCAAAAGGTCAATGAAATTGCTGCTCTTCATGGCATAGGCAGAGTAGACCTGGTTGAAAATCGCTATATCGGCATTAAGTCCAGAGGTGTTTACGAAACACCGGGACTGACCGTTTTGATGCAGGCGCATCTGGCAGTGCAGTCTCTGACTCTGGACAAGGAGCTGAGCCACTGGAAACAAGAACTTTCGTTAAAGTTCTCCGAACTCACCTATAACGGTTACTGGTTCGCCCCGGAAATGAAGATTCTCAAATCCACACTTTCTGAAATCCAGAGCACCGTATCCGGTATCGCCAAGCTCAAGCTTTACAAAGGCAAGGCAAGCGTGGTCGGCAGACAAGCCGAGAAATCATTGTATAAGCACAAGCTCTCGAGCTTTGACGATATGACTTCGTTTTCGCCGAAAGACTCCGGTGGATTCATCAACATTAACGCCCTCAGACTATCTAATTGGAGCCAGACTCATGAAAGTATTAAGAAAAGCATTCAAGCAGGAGCTTGATAAAGCCGTCGGCAAATTTGTCAATTCCGTTCAAGACGACAGCAAGCTTGTTGACTTTGACATCAAAGGCAGCGCCGCTCATGTGCAGATGCTGGCGCTTGTCGGATTGATAGACCATGCTGATGCAGCCTTAATTGCAGAAGGACTCAGCTGCCTTGCAGAAGCATATTCGGAAGGCCGGCTTCAACTCAAAGCTGAGTGGGAAGACGTGCATATGAATGTGGAAAAGCAGCTTGAAGCAAAAGTCGGACCGGCAGCAGCCAGATTGCACACGGCAAGAAGCCGAAATGATCAGGTTGCTCTCGATACCAGGCTATTTACTGCCGCAAAAATATCGCAGCTACAAACGGCTATCTTAAACCTGCAAGAGAAGCTCTTGAACTCGGCTCTTGCGAATCAGGAAGTTTATATGCCCGGCTATACACACTTGCAGCGAGCTCAGCCCATTCTTTTTGCTCATGCGATGCATGCTTTTCTTGAAATGCTGGAACGAGATTTTGAGAGATTCACGGACTGCCTGAAGCGGGTCAAATGCTCGCCACTGGGAGCGGCTGCGCTTGCAGGCAGCAGCCTGCCTGTAGATCCGCTTTTGAGCGCCAATTTAGCCGGCTTCAGGGCTGTTTTTCAGAACTCACTGGATGCTGTCAGCGATCGTGATTTTGCAGTTGAGTTTCTTTCAGCTGTGGCCATTACGGCGACTCATCTTTCACAGCTAGCGGAAACCCTGGTGCTCTGGTCAAGCACTGAGTTCTCCTTTGTAAAATTCGGCGACAATGTTTGCACGGCATCAAGCTTGATGCCAAATAAGAAAAATCCTGATCCTGTTGAACTGGTCAGAGGTAAAACCGGTTCGATTGTCGGCGATCTGGTCAACATACTTGTGACCTTAAAAGCCTTGCCTCTGGGTTACAACCGTGACTTGCAGGAATGCAAGCCGCCGATAATTCATGCTTCTGAAACTCTCTTTGATGCACTGGAAGTTATGTCGGTGGTAATTGATTCTATGGAAGTGCAAGCTCAAAACATGGCACTTGCGGCAGCAGATCCCTTTTTAGCTTCGACAGATCTGGCTGAATATCTCGTCAAAAAAGGTATTCCGTTCAGACAGGCGCATGAAGCCGTGTCGGAGCTTCTCTCAATGGCCCGCGAGCAGTCAAAAGGTCCGGATGAGCTGAGTCTTTCAGAACTGAAACTCTTCGCTCCGGAATTTGAAGCCGATGTATTTGAACTTTTTGCTCCCTCCAATTCAATAGCGCAAAAAGTTTCGCCTGGCGGCACCGGCTACAAATCGGTAGCACAGGCTCTTGAGTTTTCCCGCCGTCGCTTAAACGAAAAAGGACTGAGCTAAACAAATGACTTGAAAGAGACGGGAAATCATGAAAAGCAAATTGAAAGTTCTGGCACTATGCTATGGAGAGAAAGATAAAACTACAATTGAAAAATGGGAGCGAAAATATTCTGCATCGCTTGCTTTGCTCAAGTATACGGATCTGCTAAGACTGCCTATTCAAGCAGCTTTGGCAGAGGTCCTGCAAGATGACGAGTTTGAAGCCTTCATAATTGACGACCACCGGATTTACGATCCGATTGTTTTGAATCAACTTTCAAGACTCTTCAGATTGAGCAATAAACTGCTTTTTTCTGCCACAAACGGCTTCGCCCCGATCATCGGCGTAATATCCAATCTAGAAAAGAAAAACAATCTTCTGCATCTCAATCTAGAGTCGGAAGCAATTACAAGCAGAAAAGAAAAACACGCAGTCTAAGCCCCGGGAGCGCGGGCATCTTGCCCGCTTCGATGAGCGAGCCTAGAAGCAGGCGGGACGCCTGCGCTCCCGGAATTGAGAACTTGGCGCTTGCGAATGCGGTAGCGGGATCCGGAAGCGGCGCTGGAGAGGGGAACAGAAATTTCAAGGCGTCGTCGACTGACTGATGTGTGGCCGCGCCATTTGCTGAAAGGCTCAATAATGGCAATTGTGGTAGCATTTCACGAAG
>JAIEPM010000642.1 GCA_019748395.1 Candidatus Obscuribacterales bacterium | reverse complement strand
TTAGTCATGCGTTCTTGTGCCATCATATCCCAGGGATGAACAAAAACCGCAGCCGAAAGCTCTTCTGCAGCAGCAAAAATCGGAAAGAATTCGGACTCGTCCAGATTTTTTGAATTGATGTGCGTGCCTATCTGTATTCCGGCAAGTCCAAGTTCATTCACGGAGCGCTTCAACTCTTTAATAGCCAGCTCAGTGTTTTGCATGGGAATTGTAGCCAGACCGATAAAACGCCGGGGCGCCGCTTCAACCACAGAAGCAATATGCTCGTTCAAGAAGCGGGAAGTCTCAAGACAATCCTCTGCCTGGGCCCAGTAGTTGAACATAACAGGAACGGTCGAGATAACCTGCAGGTCGACACCCCGCTTTTCCATATCTTCAAGTCTTGCGCTTGTGTCGAAACAATTAGCTTCAAGTGCTCGAAAAAATTTGCCGTCATCGCGCAGCATGTTGGCGTGCCCATTTTCGAGATGTTCAAGTTTGATAAAACCGCCGTATCCGAATTTAGCCTTAAAATCAGGCAAACTGGGCGGAAGAATGTGAGTATGAATATCTACTTTTTTCACTTTGGAGGCTCCGCCGTTACACGGAGCGCCCGTTTGCCGCAGCCTTTGCAGGTGCTGTTCTCGGCATTATCATAAAAGCGATCAAAAACCGGGCCGAACTGAGTTTCAATGTTGTAAAGCTGAAAGCGCTCTTCGTAAAGCTTTTCGCCGCAGCTTTCGCAGTACCAGCAAAGCCCGTCCATTTCACCTTCGAGACGCTTACGCTCAATTACAAGTCCGACTGTATTTGCCGGACGGCGCGGCGAATGAGGCACATTGGGAGGCAAAAGAAAAATATCGCCTTCGTTAATTACTAAGTCATGCGGCTTGCCTTCATCAATAACTTTCAAAGTCATCGAGCCTTCAAGCTGATAAAAGAACTCTTCACCGCCGTTTATGTGATAGTCGGTGCGGCTGTTCGGCCCACCAATCACCATGACAATAAACTCTCGATCTTGCCAGATCATTTTGTTGCCAACGGGTGGTTTGAGTAAATGACGATTCTCGTCAATCCATTTTTTGAAATTTATCGTGGCGAATTTACTCATGACAAACCCGGCTAAGCTCAAGAGATAGTAATAATGATCTATACAAGCCGTCTAATTATCTCAGTAAGCCATCAATATTTGCATTCTATTTTGCTAGTATTTCAATTCTCTATAGACAAGAGGAAAAGCATTGAACGAGAAGCTCAGCACTAAAGGTCCCGGATTCAGACAAGCAATACAGGTGGAGGAGCCTGCCCCGGCGCCTCTTGGTTCTTATTCGCATGCAATCCGTGCAGGCAATCTCCTCTATTTATCGGGGCAGGGCTGCCGCGATCCGCTCACAGGCATGGAAGCCGGTTTGAAACTCGACGAAGAGGGCAAGATTCTGAGCTATGACATCGAGGCGCAGACGCATGGCTGCATTGCTAATTTGGAAAGGGTTTTGAAAGCTGCCGGACTCGGCTTGAAAGATCTCGTAGATATGACGATCTTTCTGGCTGATATGAAAGATTTTGCAGCTTACAACAAGGTTTATGCGGAGTACTTCTCATTTGCGGAGCCACCGGCCAGAACCACCATTCAGGCAGCCGCTTTGCCTGGTCGCAATTTTATTGAAATAAAAGCAATCGCAATTTTCAAAGACTGAGAGGAAAGCTAATGAGCCCCGCTATCGCCACCGACAAAAAGAGCATAGACAATTTCATCAACGGTCAATTTATGGCGCCACTTAAAGGCGACTATTTTGAGAATATCAATCCGGCAACAGGTGAAAGTTTTGCCAGGGTGGCAGCCGGGGGCAAGGAAGATGTGGATGCAGCCGTAGCCGCAGCTAAGAAAGCTTTCCTCGAGGGTCCCTGGCCGCGAATGTCCATGAAAGAACGCTGCGCGATCTTAAACAGAATCGGCGCCTTAATCATGGAAAACAGAGATGCCCTGGCCCTTGCCGAAACAATTGATACGGGCAAGCCCATAAGCGAAAGCCGTGACGGAGACATTCCGCGTGCAGCGCAGAACTTTCAATTTTTTGCCAATTACGCGGAAGCTCAACATGAAGATTGTTTCACGGTCAGCCAAAATGAAAGACATTTTGCATTCCGCGAGCCACAGGGCGTAGCAGGTCTGATCACACCGTGGAACTTGCCGCTTTATCTTGCCAGCTGGAAAATTGCGCCCTGCCTGGCCATGGGCAACAGCTGCGTATTAAAGCCTGCGGAATGGACTCCCTACACAGCCTTCCTGCTTGGCCAGATAATTCAGCAAGCAGGTTTACCCGAAGGTGTTTTCAATGTTGTGAACGGATTTGGTGCAGGGGCAGCGGGCGAAGCGCTGACCAGACATCCGGACGTCCGCTCCATTTCATTTACCGGTGAAACTTCAACCGGCAAAGCCATCATGTCTGCAGCTTCCGAATCTCTCAAGAAGCTCAGTTTTGAGCTGGGCGGCAAGGGAGCCAATATCCTCTTTGCCGACGCCAATTTGAAAGAAGCGATTCCGACAGCCGTGAGAGCTGCTTATCGCAATCAGGGACAAATTTGCCTGGCCGGTTCCAGACTTTTCGTGCATGAATCCATATATAAGCAGGTCTCAGAAGAAGTATTGAAACTGGTCCAAGAAATCAAAGTTGGCAATCCGCAAGACAGCAGCACACAAATGGGCTCATTAATCAGCAAGGAACATCTGGACAAAGTTCAGTCTTATATAGAAATAGGCAAGCAAGACGGCAAACTGATCTTCGGCGGGGAGCGTATTAAAGAACTGGGCGCAGGTAATTTCTTGCGTCCGGCTTTAATCACTGAAATCGACAATGCGTCGCGCGTTTGCCAGGAAGAGATTTTCGGACCGGTGCTGCCGATAATTCCTTTTAAGACTGAAGAAGAAGTTCTGCAAATGATGAATTCAACCCCTTACGGTTTGTCCTGCAGTGTCTGGAGCCAGGATGCAAACCGCCTGCACCGCATGAGTCGTGATATCAAAACAGGAATTGTCTGGATAAACTGCTGGTTTGCCCGCGATCTGCGCACGCCCTTCGGCGGACAAAAAGCAAGCGGCATCGGCAGAGAAGGCGGCAGATATGCACTTGAGTTTTTCTCTGAGCTCAAAACAGTTTGCTACAAATACAGCGATTAATTTCAAAAGGGAAAAATCGCATTTCAAGGGAGCAGAGCAAGTAAATGGATTTAGGATTGAAAGGCAAAAAAGCCCTGGTTTGCGGCGCCTCCAAGGGTCTTGGTTATGCTTCGGCAGAAGCTCTTGCGATGGAAAATGCAGACGTCATTTTACTTGGGCGAGAGGAAATTACACTCAAAGAGGCCTCTCTAAAACTCAAGAAGCAATCAAGCGGCAACATCAGTTACGCAGTTTGCGACCTGCTTTCAGAAGAACAGAGAAAAGCACTGCTGGCTGATTTAAAAGAACGCTTCGGCAGCATTGACATTATAATTCATAACGTCGGCGGACCCAAAGCTAGCGCCGTCGAAGACACCACTCTTGAGGCCTGGAACGAAGGGTTTCAGAGGCTATTTTTGCCTGTCGTGGAATTAAACCACGCCTTTTTGCCTCAAATGAAAAAGCAGGGATGGGGGCGAATTATCACGGTCACATCACTTAGTGTTGTCGAACCGATTCCAATGCTTGCAGTTTCAAACGCGATCAGATCGGCAAGCACAGCCATGTCCAAAACTCTCTCAGACGAAGTAGCAAAGTTTGGAGTTACAGTTAACTGTGTGGCACCGGGCATGATAGCTACCGATCGCAGCGAAGAATTGATGAAAGCCCGTATTGCAAAATCCGGTCAAAGCAAAGAAGAATACGAAGCCGATTTGAAGAAAAGCATACCGGCAGCACGACTGGGCAGACCGGAAGAATACGGCGCTGCCGTTTGTTTTCTCTGCTCGCAGCAAGCCTCCTATATTACGGGCTCAACTCTTTTTGTAGACGGCGGCAAAAGACGCTCCACCTATTAAGCGTTATTCTGCGTGAGCAAAAGAACTCTAAATGTTTGTCAGGAAGAGACCGATCCGGATTCAGCCGACTCAGGACCAGACTTGGTTCTTTGAGCAGAAAGCGACAGAATTATATAAGCACTGGAAATCACAAAAAATAACGGACCCTCGATTTTTTCAAAGCGTAGATTTGAAAAAATCATCAGCCCGCTTAGTAATGAAGCCGGAGAACAAGAAACTATTAAGAGCCGGACAAGCGTCAAGAATCTCAGTTTCAGCTTGAAGATCTTGAGCAGAAGAGCCAGAACAATTGACTTGATAAGGCAAAAGCTGAAATTTGAGAGCAGCACAAATATTCCCAGCGGCACAAGGCTTGCTTGAACTAATCCAAGAAAGCGAGCTTGAAGCTCAGCGGCACGATAGATTCCATCCGGAAAAAATCTCTTATACCCGAGCGTCACAGGACTGCCGGAGGGCAGCAGCAGCAGAAACTTTTCCTCCTGCAAAAGAACTCGGGCGTGGGCATCTTCAAAACTCTTGATTGTGTTTTTAGGATCAATTACAAGCAAATTCTCGGAATATGCAGGCAAACGAAATGCCAGCACGCGACTTTCAAGCGTTGATATTTTGCCGTCGGAAAGCTTCATTTCAGG
>JAIEPM010000185.1 GCA_019748395.1 Candidatus Obscuribacterales bacterium | reverse complement strand
AGAATTAGCCTGCAAATGAAACTTAGATCAGACGCAAACAGGCATGAAAGCAGAGGCTGAGCTCACATGAAAATCTACATTTCCGCAGATCTCGAAGGCGTGAACGGCATCATGCATTCCAGTCAAACTCAGCCGGGAGAGCCTGGATATGAAAGAGCGGTAACTTTGATGCACAAAGAGCTGAGCGCAGTTATCGACGGCATATATTCAACAGGCTCGGTAGCCGAAGTTTTTGTGGCGGACGCCCACTGGGACGCGCGGAATCTGCGGGTCGAACTTTTGCCGAAAAACGTGAACTTGATCTCCGGCTGGCAAAGACCGTTTTCAATGATGTCCGGCGTATCGGGCAAAATAGATTCCAAACAGCTGGTGGATAAAGGTTTTGACGGCGTTTTCTTTCTGGGTTATCACGCCCGAGCCGGCGTCGGCTGCGGTGTATTGAGCCATACTTATAGGAGCCAGGTTTTTCTGGATGTAAAACTGAACGGCGTTCCGGTGGGTGAAACCGGGTTGAACGCGGCTCTAGCGGGTTATTTCGGCGTACCAATTGCTTTTTTGAGTGGTGATGATGCAGCTTGCAATGAAGCACGCAACTTACTTGGTTCTTTAACCTGTGTTCCGGTTAAAAAAGCTCTGTCCCGTTATTCGGCAGTGATGATGCCGGAAGCTGAGGCACTCGATGCTCTGCGAAAGGGCGCCATCGAAGCCATTGACAAGCGGGATTACTGGAGCATTTTTAACCCGACCCGCCCATCCACACTGACTTTAACTATGATTGACCCGGCCATGGCCGATGCTGCCGAACTGCTACCAGAAGTCAAGCGACTCGATGATCGAGTGATTGAAATCAGTCACGAAGATTACAGCGTGCTTTTCAGGCTTTTTCTGGCTCTTGGCGTCCTGGCGGCCAGCCGAAAAGACCTTCATTTTTGATTAAATTTCTTCAATTTATCTCTTGACGTGAGGGTTCACTAAAGAACCCGGGTATTTAGATTTTGTCAAGGAATTCAGCAGCTGTGGCTCACTGAGCCGTGGGACGGTCGTTATGTCTACACCAAGTCAACCGATGGACGAAGGGCAAGTATTTCCCTCCTCATCCCAACATCTTTCACTCAAGCAACAGGTGATTGCGCTAAGTCAAGCTTATCCCTGTCCGCGTTGCACCCCCGGAGTGCTCGAACCATACGGGCATACGGAAACCATGATGTGCAGCGGTTGTAAGCGCTCTTTCGTGCCATTGCGCGGAGGCAGATTGCTTTTCCCGGCCAGCACCATGGGCTGGAAAATCGCCCCGACCTTCTGGTGGGACGGTTATCGCTGGCACTGGGGCGGCACCACTGCCACCAGCAAACAGCTCTCTATCATAGTGCTTCTAAGTCTTTTACCGGTTATCGGTCTGATTTGCGCTCAAAATGCACTGCACTGGCGCCTGCCTTACTCAAGCGACGCCTACTTCGTGCTCTGCCCGATCGTCGGACTCATTACCATGCAACTGATTTATGCATGTTGCTGGGACTTCGAGTTCTACTCGAAACGACGCAAACGTCAATCCTGACAAATCTTAGGCTGGCTGGGTTCGAAAGACCCGCGTGTTTACGCGGGTCTTTCACGTTTTTAAAGTAGCGCGTGCTAAATTGTCTTTGATAGAAAGGCAAATTGATGATTAGCGGCGAATTCGAACATCTTTCAGTGATGTTGCCCGAAGTCCTGGAAAACCTGGCTCCGGGCAAAGGCAAGATCTATATAGATGCAACAGCCGGTCTTGGCGGTCACCTCAAAGAAATCGCCCGCCTGGCCGGACCTGATGCATATATCATCGGCATAGATCAGGACCAGAGCGCACTGGAGCTTTGCCGAAAAAACTTGCTGGAAGCCGGCTTCGACTTCAAATCACCTCATATAGAACTGGTTCAGGGAAATTTCGAAGATATACAAAGCATATGCGCCAGGCTTGGAATTGACTCCGTCGACGGTGGCATACTTGCGGACATCGGTGTTTCTTCAATGCAACTCGATGATGCCGAACGCGGCTTCAGTTTTATGAGCGACGGTCCGCTCGATATGCGCATGGACAGAAGCCGCGGCATTACTGCAGCCGAACTGCTCAATACTTATTCGGAAAAGGAAATCGCCGATATTCTCTATAAATACGGAGAAGAGAAAAAAAGCAGGCAAATTGCCCGCCGCATCGTGGAAAGCAGACCAATAAGCAGAACCAGCGAATTGACAGCATTAGTCTGTTCAGTGCTGGGAAATCCCCATAGTTACAGGCGCGGCGCCGATAAATCGCATCCTGCCACCAGAAGCTTTCAGGCGCTTCGTATCGCTGTTAACGATGAATTACGCGCATTAGAAAATTTCCTCTCTGGCTCAATTAGAATTCTTGCAGCTGGTGGAAGACTCGTTGTCATCAGCTTTCATAGCCTTGAGGACAGGGTGGTTAAGCAAATTTTCAAGAGCCTTGAATCGAACTGTATTTGTCCGCCGAAACACCCTATCTGCAACTGTTCCAAACGCAGTGAACTAAAGATACTTACTAAGAAACCTTTACAACCAGGCGAGAAAGAAACACTTGCCAATCCCCGGAGCCGTAGTGCTAAACTACGAGCGGGTGAACGTGTGATTGGGGAGGTCTAGATGCCAGCAGCGCAATCCGTGATCGACACCGACTCGTGGGGATCATCCGCCATGTCGGTAGCTCTACCACCGATGGTGTCACATCAAGAACGCATCGAAACCGCTTCGTTTAAAGAATTACCGGACTGGACGCCGCGCACGCATAGTCGCCATGTTCCATTCCTGGTTAAAATGAATCGGGTTCTCAGAGCAATTTTAATTGCTTGCTGCGGCTTCGCTTTGCTCGGCTACGGGCTTGACGTCGCGGCTTCAGCAGAAGTGAGCAAACTGCAAGAGCAGGCTCGCAGACTCAGCGAACAAAACACCGAACTTTCAGCGCAGCTTTTGCGAGCCATTTCATTTCAAGGCATACAGGCAAGTGTAGTCGGTCGTGCCGGGCTACGCGTGCCGGAACGCGTAATCATAGCTAAAGAAGTGAAACCGCAGGCGGTGCAAGAATACAAACCTCGTCGGCATTTCTTGCCGCTTATGTCCGGATACTAAACGGGCAGGAATTTGAAATGTCCGTGAGAGCACCAGAGTCATCAGCAGCCAGATATGCAGAAAAGCGCAAACAACCGCGCTCACCGCTCTGGCGCTTGCGGGTCTGGCAACTTCTCATTGCCACAGGACTTCTTTTAATTGCAGGCAGACTCTACTATCTGCAAATAATCAAAGGACCTGATTTGAGCAAACGTGCAGCAATGCAGCGCGAGCAAAACAATCTGCTCATTCATCGCGGCGCGATCACCGACAGGCACGGATTGCCGCTGGCGATCGACACCACAAGATATGACGTTTTCGTTCATCCTTCGCTCTTAAAAGTATCGCTCGATGAGGCGGCGCTGACATTCTCGAAAATCTGCCATATCGATCCTAAGAAATCGGAACGCTTGCTGAAAAGCAACTATCCGGTCGTGACCATGGCCCTGCACTTAAACCGTGAAGAAATCGAAGAACTGCAACATCTAAACTGGCCGGGCATCGACATTGTGCCTCGCTCATTCAGGCATTATCCGGAAGCAAAACTGGCCTCTCATATTCTCGGCTACGTCAATATGGACACGAAGGGGCAGGGTGGTGTCGAACAGGCAGTCGATAATTCACTGCAAAGCACCGGCGGTCTGAACAAACCGCAACTCGACGGACACGGCAGAGAAATAATTGTCGGCAACAGCACCCCCACCCTTGAGATAACACCACCGATGGGGCGCAACGTCGAACTCACTATCGACAATTATTTGCAGCATTTAGCCGAAAAAGAATTGAGTGCCATGTGCATTCATTCGCAAGCTCTCAAAGGCTGCGCAATTCTGGTTGATCCGACAAACGGCGAAATTCTCGCCTGGGCAAACTACCCGAATTACGATCCCAACGAATATCATAAGTACGCATATGAAACAACGAAGAACTGGGCGATGGTTGATGTTTATCAACCCGGTTCGACGTTCAAAATCCTGACTGTCGCATCAGCTCTTGATCTGGGTGTTATCCACAAGAATTCCACTTTCGTGGATAACGGCAGCATCAGAATCGGCAACCGCACTTTGCACAATCACGAACCGGGCGGACTGGGCACCATCGACTTGCTGCATCTTTTCATTCACTCAAGCAACGTCGCCTCCGCGCAAATAGGCTTGATGATGACTCCCAAGCAATTTTTCGACAAACTCTCTGAATTCGGAATCGGCAAGAAAACCGGTATAGAACTGAGCGGTGAATCAGCCGGTCTGCTCTTGAACGCAAAATACTGGAAGCCGATTGACCAGGCCACAACAGGCTTCGGTCAAGGCGCTGTTGCCGTCACCCCACTTCAACTCGTGGGCGCAGTCAGCGGTGTAGCAAATGGCGGCATCCGCGTACAGCCGCATTTGATCCGGCGAATCTACGACCCCAAAACCGGGGTCACTGAAAAATGGACGGAGCCCACAAAAACCCGTGTTCTCTCCCAAGACGTGGCTCATCATGTCTCGGAACTTCTGGCAACCAACGTTTACACAGGCT
>JAIEPM010000250.1 GCA_019748395.1 Candidatus Obscuribacterales bacterium | reverse complement strand
CTCGAACCAGACCTTTGTGGGTGAGGCTGGCAATTTCTGCTTTTGTTATCATTCGTGCGGGGGATTCACTCATGGGTTTCCTTGCGCCGGTGCTTGCTCGTGACCGGCAATTGAGGCTAATCTTGTTCTTGCGAGACTTTCAGCTCGGGGCTTGCTTGTTTTAATGCTGCAATGATAGCAGCGGCACGTTCGCCGCTGCGATTTCGGATCATCGTTTCAAATAAATTCCATTGTCTCTGGGTTTCCCGCACAGCCAGATCTCTGGCGATTTTGAATTGAGTACTACCTGCAACCGCCTTTTTGCCTGCTTCGCTGCTTGCGCTGTCCTTGACCAGAGCGGCGCTGTCGTTGACGTTGCCTGCTTTGACATTGAAATTGAGCAAGCCGGGATAAGAATCCGGCACTTTTTGCCAATCGACGAGCGGAATTGAATAGGGGTCGTTCTGATAAGCCGGGATTTTGAGCATCAGTTCGACATAATTAGTCCGGCTGTAGAAGTCTTGCACTGAGTGCAGCAGTTCGCCAAAATGCACTAAGGTGCGACCGCGTTGTTCGGGGTCTGAGTCTGCTTCAAGGGCGTAATTCAGAGCCCGTTTTTTTTCGCGGTCTATATATCCAAGCGACGATGTAAAGCGCTCGTCTCCGAAATGTCTTCTCAGCTCAGCCACTCCTTCCGAGCCGGGCTTGTCCTGAGCCTGGTTGGCGTCGATTATTACTTTTAAATTAGCTGGCGAAATCAGGCCCTTGAGAGCCTCGCTCGTTATCTGTTCATGCACGTTTCCGCCACTTCCTTCAAAGCTGCTGAAAGCCCATACGGATAATTGCAGACTGAAAGTCAATGAAAGAAGTAAAGCGGCGCGAATCGTCATATCTAGGGGTACTCGGAGGCGATAAAGTTGTTTCTTTCAGAATTATCTAGGCTAATTCTACCCGTTTTTTTCAGGGGCTCCGACTTGAATCTGACCCTAGTCTAATGACAAGGAAGCTAAAGCAAGCAATGATAGCCCTGTTCGGCATCCGAGGCAGCTCATGCAGCAGGCCAAATTAAGAGCGAGTAATCAATTGTCCTTTCAGGATAGCTTGCTGCATAAACAAGTAAATGACTTGACCTTCGTGGCATTCGACACTGAAACCACGGGGCGGCATCCGATTATTTCAGGTCTGCTTGAAGTTTCAGCCATCAAATTTAACGCAAAAGGTCAGGTGCTTGAGAGCCGGACTCAGCTTATAAATCCGGGGCGCAGCATACCTGAAGATGTGACTTTGATCCATGGAATCACCGATGAGATGGTGGCTGATGCTCCTTCGGTAAAAGAGGTGATTCCGCCGTTTGTAGACTGGATGAAGGCTAAGCCGTCAGCGTTTACTGATGAAAGCGATATGAATGTTTTCATCGCGCATAATGCCTCCTTCGACGTGAATTTCTTGCAAGTGGCTCTGACCAGGCTGGGAATGCCATTGCCGGCCAATCCTGTAATTGATACGCTGAAAATGGCTCGTCATTTTGTGAATGATTCTAGAAATCACCGACTGAAAACTCTCGTTGAATATTTCAAATTGGATGAACTTGAAGGCTATCATCGAGCCGAGGTAGACAGCCGCCACGTGATGCGCGTCTTTCTGTCGATGCTTGCAAATCTTGATCCGCAACTGACACTGGCTGAGCTTGTGGATGCTTGCGGGCTGATGTTTTTCAGCAAGCCCTTTGAAGAAATTCAAGAACACGGTAATTCCGGCGATTTGCGGGTGCAAACCATTGGTGAGGCTATGCAACTGAGCTCTGATTTATATATCCATTACCGTGGACCTGGAATTAAATTTCGGCAGATAACACCACTTTCGGTACTATACTCAGCAAAGCGTTATTATCTTAACGCCTACTGTCATGCAGCAAAAAGCGAGAGAACTTTTAGAGTGGACAGAATAGCCAGCCTTGAGCTGCTGGATGGAAAAACTTCTTCGTTGCGATTGGAAGATTGCAAACCGGAACTCAGGGGGCGTGGATAATGCAGGGGATGAATAATATTCAGCGAAATGAAAATCGGATTTTAATTTCACTGGCTCTCTGTCTTCTTTTTTTCGCTGAGAGCAAGCCGGCTTCAGCTCAGGGATTGAGCGCACTGCGAGATCGGGCTAGAGCCCGCTTGTCTATGGTAATCAAAGGTGTCGCTCCCAAGAAAGACGCTTCTCCTGCGCCGAAGAATGCAGAGTCAGATCCTGCTTCCAAAAATGCTGATCTGCCAAACGGCTCCGGAAGCAGCCCTGAGAGCAGCGCTCCTGCTTCTAAGGACTCAAGCTCAAAGACTCTACCGAGCAAAAATTCAGCCTTAAAGTCTGTCAAAGCTGCTCCGGCAAAAGCTAAACTGCCTGCAAAGTCGAGTCCCGCACAGTCGAAAGGGTCTGCAGCAGCGGTTTTAGACGGTGAGCCTCTGGATGAAGAAAATGCTCTGAAAATGTCTCAAGATGATCTTGCCGAAGAAGGCGGAGATCAATCTAACGAAGAAAGCAAGTCGAAGCTGAAGCCGGAACAGGCTCAAGAAGCCGATGCCCATATGAAAGCCGGAGATTCGTTTTTTGCTCGTCGTGATTACACAAACGCGATGATTGAGTATGGGCGAGTCGTGCAAATTGATGAAGAGAATATCAAAGCTAGATTTATGCTGGGCAAAGTATTGATTGCCATGTCCGATTTTCAGGAAGCTCTCAAAGAATTCGATAAAATTATCGAGCTTCGTCCACGGCACAGCGATGCTTATTTTATGCGCGGTGAAGCCTGTCGCTTAATGAGTAAGTATGATGACGCTTTTCGCGCTTACAAAAGAGCAATTAAATTGAACAAGTCCAACGCGCTGGCTCATACTTATCTTGGTGAGTGCTATCGCACGCGAGGCTGGTACAGACCAGCTATGTTTGAATGTCGCAAAGCCATGCATATAGACGAAAAATTGTTGACACCTCATATCATTCTTGCTGAGTGCTACAAGTCGCTGGGGCAGCCGAAAGCCGCTCTTGACGAGTTTAAGTCCATTCTGCAAAAAGAGCCTAATGATTCATCGGCTCATGAGCGATATGCCCGAGCTCTGGGCGAGCAGGGACGATGGGAGGAAGCCATTGTCGAATTTGCCAGAGCCGCTCAATTAGATTCACGCAATTCGGAAGCCCACTCAGGAAGCGCCTGGGCGCTGGCCAACAACAAGCGCCTGAGTGAAGCGCTGAGCGAGGCCTCCAAGGCGGTGGCGCTTGCACCCAACAATTCGGATGCGCATTCAGTGCTTGCCTGGGTTTATCAAAAGAAAGGCGACGCTCAGGCAGCCGTTACGCAATACCGACTTGCTTTGAAGTTGAATCCGACAAGCCCGAAGTTGCATGCATCACTTGGAAATGCCCTGGCTGATGCCGGTGATTTAAATGGTGCAATAGCCGAGCTCATGGCAGCAAGCCAGATGTTGCCTCAGGACTACGATTTAAAGCTGCAACTGCAATCGCTTGTCCAAAAACGTGGGAAATAACGGCTAACATAATTTTTGCTTTCTCGGTAAACTATTGAGCGGTCGGCGCTCTGGAGGCTTCGCGCGGAAATGGCGAAAATCCTGCTTGTAGAAGACAACGAAGACCTTGCTAATAACGTTCGCACTTATTTGCTCTTCGAGCATCACAGCGTTGAGCATGTAAACGACGGGCAGAGAGCTTTCGAGCAGTTGCGCAGCTTTGAATACGAGCTTGTAATTCTTGACTGGAATTTACCTGGAATGGATGGTATCGATGTTTTGAAGCGATTTCGGGGGCTCGGTGGATTGACTCCTGTTTTGATGTTGACAGGCAATGATACGGTCGAGGAGAAGGAGCGCGGTCTTGATACCGGCGCTGATGATTATTTGACGAAACCTTTTCAAATGAAAGAACTTGCGGCTCGTGTCAGGGCTCTTTTGCGCAGACCGGCGTCTATAGTTAGCAGCACTGTATTTCAGGCTGGAAAAATCAGCATTGATACTCAAAAATACAGGGCGACTCTGAGCGGTGAGCCTGTTAATTTGGTGCCCAGAGAGTTCCAGCTGCTGGAGTTTTTCATGCGTCATCCCAATCAGGTGTTCAGTGCGGAAGCTCTGCTGAATCGCGTCTGGCCGTCAGATTCCGAAGCCAGTCCGGAGGCTCTGCGCACGGCTTTGAAGCGTCTGCGCAAGAAAGTTGACCCCGATGGCGAGCTGTTGCGCACCGTGCATGGTGTAGGTTATATACTTGAGAGCAAGTAAAACAGCGGGAATCTTCGGCGAACTCAGCCTGGCCCGGCAGGGATTATTGCTGGTTGCCGTGCTGCTCTTTCTTGAGCTGTTTTTCGTGGGCACGCTTGCCTGGCAGGTGCAAGTGGCTGAGCAGGAAGCCGCACGAGAAGAGCACTATAAGCAAATAGTCGAGCGTACTCAAAATCTGGCCAACCTTGTTGCCGACTCTATGGATAGTTTGAAGCGTTATGCCATGAGTCGGGACAAAAAATATTCACTGGCTTTCGACCGCAATTCGAAAGCTGTTTTCGATTCGCTGGCCTGGCTCAGGGAACAGCTAAAAAGCAATAGGCGCTCGGCGCGGCTGCTCAATAACATAGACAAAGAGCTGTCGACGG
>JAIEPM010000225.1 GCA_019748395.1 Candidatus Obscuribacterales bacterium | reverse complement strand
AATAATGAATCTTTCCGGCAAGAAAGTAGACGCGGCGGCCAAACCCATAATTGCGCGCCTGGGAAGCTTCCTTGGAGAAATGAAAAAATTCGTCAACAACCAGGAGAATCTGGAACTGAATAGCGAGCGCGGCAAAGATTCCAGAATGAGAGTAATCATCTGCTTGCTTGCCGGACTAGTCCTTAATACCATTTTGGCGGTATACCTTGCATCAGGCTTCAATAAAGATGCTCTGCGCCGACTGAATTCGCTATTACAAAACACCCAGCTTTTCAAAGAGAACAAAAAGCTCAATCCGGTAATTGCGGGAAGCGATGAAATAGCCCTCCTCGACGGAGCTTTCCACAGTATGGCTGAAGAACTGCAGGAAATTTCCGCTCGCAAACGCGAACTGCAAGCGATGGTAACTCATGACCTGCGCACGCCTTTGACCAATATCAGACTGTCTCTGGCATCGCTTCTCGATGGCATAGCCGGAGAGCTTCCTTCACGCGCTCAGAAAATCGCTGAAAAAGCAGAACGAAATTGCTCTCGCTTGATTCGATTGATAAACGATCTTCTCGACATTGAGAAACTGGAAGGGGGGCAATTCACCCTGAACAAATCCGAACTGCACCTGGCCTTATTGTTTGAATCTGTTGAAGACACAACGGCAGAATTTGCAGCAGAAAAATCAATCACGATTGAAGTGTCGGAGCCAAGCGCAATTGTGAACGCTGATGGCGACCGACTGGTGCAAGTGCTGGTCAACCTGGTCTCAAACGCAATAAAATTTTCAGAGAAAGGAAAGAGAGTTTGGCTTGATGCCAAAGAAAAAGACAAAACAGTGGAGATTTCCGTCAGGGACGAAGGACGGGGCATCCCCGCGGAAGCATTGCCAAAGATTTTCGACCGCTTCCATCAGGTAACTGCAGCTGACGGTGCCAGAGGAAAAGGCACGGGACTGGGGCTTTCTATTTCAAAAGCACTTGTTGAAGCACATGGCGGCACAATCAGACTGGAAAGCGAGCTCGGAAAAGGAACTACCTTTTTCATTGAACTGCCACGCTTAACTGTTTAAGCGGTAACCTACGC
The DNA here is from genome assembly GCA_019748395.1 of Candidatus Obscuribacterales bacterium. GTDB lineage: Bacteria > Cyanobacteriota > Vampirovibrionia > Obscuribacterales > Obscuribacteraceae > JAIEPM01. The sequence goes on along the minus strand of JAIEPM010000225.1, from coordinate 3,490 downwards.
CATGCACCGTTTTTATAAGGGTTTGCTTGTCGGAAAGTTTTTTGCGTATGTTTTTTACTAGAGTGTAAATCGAATCGATTGTCGATTCCGATTCGGAGTGATAAACACCATTCAATATCATCTCCGGCGAAACAACCTGATCGGCATGTTTCATCATATATTCAAGTATGGCGAATTCACGGGCGGTCAGCTCGATAGAAACACCGGCGCGTTTAACACTACGCTCTTGCGGGTTCAATTCCAGATCTTGCGCTTTTAAAACCATTGACACCACAGTTTGCTGGCGTCTCAACAAGGCTTTAATACGAGAGGAGAGCTCCCTAAAGTCGAAAGGCTTGGTCAAATAATCATCAGCGCCGGTATCGAGCCCGAATATTTTGTCATTGATACCGTCTCTGCCAGTCAAGATCAGAACAGGCTTATTTCCACCGTTTGCACGATAAGACTTGCAAATTTCCACGCCGCTGACACCGGGCAGTTCCCAATCAAGAATAAGCAAGTCGTATTCGAAATACTTGACCCGATGCAGCCCCTCATTACCGTCGGCAACATGCTCCGGCACATGCCCTTCTCGGCTGAGAAACTCAGTAATTTTTTCGGCCAGGTCCGCATCATCTTCAACAAAGAGAACTTTAGCCACAAATTTTACCTTTACTACCCGCTGAGCTATGATATCACTGTATCCTTTTATGCCTCACAGTTCAACTTGGCAAGAACTTTTCTCTACCTTATGCTTGGTCTTTTTGCCGTCGGCGGGACTTTGCTTGCCTGGATTTTCAATTCCTGGCAAAGCGAGCGAAGTATCAGACATTGGGAGCACCTCCGCCTGCTATCCCATAAGCAGCTGGACCAGGGCAGACAAAGTCTGGCACTACAAACATTCAAAAAGGCAGCCGACTACGCAGCAATTCTGGGCAAATCAAACTTTCGCTATGCACTCTCGCTGCAAGATCTCGCTAGATATTACGAAATAAAGGGCGACTATAAGAACGCCAGAGAATTCTTGAGCAGAGCATTGATTATCCTCTCAAGAAATCAAAGCAGCGATATGGAGTTGGCAAATGCTATTGCCGATGATCGAATTCTTGCACAATGCCAGCTCTCCAGACTCGACTTAATTTCCGGAAGCGGCTTAAAAGATGCCTGGCAAGACCTCAAAGAAGCTCTTGAACTATTCCAAAATTCAAAAGACACAAAGAAAGAACCTTTAATCGAAGCCGCAATCAAAACAACGTTGCTTTCGGTTTACGAAAGCTGCCTTCTTGAGAGTCAATTGAGTTTAGCTGCCGAAATTAAAAGAACGATTGAAGAGGAAAGCCGAAAAGATAATAAGCTTAGCTATTTACAGAACGAACTGACGAAAAAACAAAGACTGCACGTCAAAGACGCCGAGGGCCGAGACCTCGAACAACTATCAAGCGAAGTTTCAATGCTGATCAAGAATCAGGAATTTGACGAAGCGCGAAAACTCTTGAAGCAGGCAAAAGAACTCAGCGCAAATGATCCGGACTTTCTTCGTAAGCTGCAACTTCAGTCTGCTAGATTGGACTTTTGCGAAAATAATTTTGAGGCGGCAGAAAAACTTGCCAAATCAATATGCGAAAACAAAGAGTCCGATACCGAACAGAAAGCTCAGGCAACGGATCAGCTGCTTTTGATCTATCGAGCTTGTGGAGAAAAACCAAGTTATATGCTTGCTCTTCGCGAAAAAATGCCCTTAACTGAAAAAATCTACGGCAAGCAAAGTTACGAATATGTCACCGAAGAGCTGACCTTAATAAGAGAGCTTCAAGTCAGCGGCAAAGAGCAGGAAGCAGAGCCTTTCATTAAGCACGCTTTCGAATTCCACAAAAGAACCGGAAAGACTTCAGAACGACTGGCCGCAGCGCTTATCAGGGAAGGCAAGGCTATCGCTCCGGCTGCGAAGATGCTCGATAAAATCATTGATGAAATCGGCGACAATGAACGAATTAGATTCGACCGTGCCCTCGCATTGTCCGATCTAGCCGGAATGCAGTTAAAGGCAGACGCAGCTGAAAAAGCTGAAGCTTCATTGAAAAGCTCGCTTGCGCTTTATGCACCTTTCACTAATAAGCAAAAAATCGTCTGTTCAGAACATTATTTGGATTGGGGCAGAGTTCTAAAAGACAAAACAAAATCAGATATCTTTCTAAAAGCAGCGGTTGCTCAACTACCCTTGCCCCAATCTCGCCAGGAAGCTCTTCGCGAGAAGGCTCTGCTCAAAGACCTTGTTGACTTTAAGCCGGAAGCCCCAGAAGCTCCAAATATTCGGCTAATCAAAGCCGAAATCCAAAAGTTCAAGGCGGCCGAACTTGAAGGGCTTGTGAACTAGATTCAGATTTCGTTTAGATCCAAAGCATAGACTTCTAGCAACTTGAGGCGGCCGGACTATGCTAAAAACGAGAATCAATATAACTAAGTTATTGATGGAATGCCTGCTTTTCCTTTGCATAGTAATCATGATTGCACCCTATGCGCTGGGCAAAGACATGGCTGAACTTCTGAGCCTCAGAACAAATGCGTTTGCCAGAGGACTGGCACAAATCTTCAACCTGGAACTGGCAAAAGTCGACTACACATACGATGAGCTCAAAAGCACGGCCGCAAAGCCGGACCGCACCTGCGCCCAGAGCAGCGGCAATTGAAGATCTTCAGTCAAGTCCCGAACTGATTAGATGTTCAAGAAAAGCGCGGTCGCTTGGACAAAGAGAAAGTTGAAGAAGTGAAGCCGGGGTCAACCAGGCTAATTCACTGTGCTCTAATAGCTTTGGGTCCCCGGCTGCTTCCACTAACAAGTAAATGACTCTGAAGCCGGAGTCGCTTTCCATTGAAGAAAAAAGCCTCTTGCCGACGCTGAGAGTCGCAAGCGCAAGTTCCTCGGAAAGTTCACGAGAAACAGCATCAAACAGAGTTTCACCGTTTTCAACTTTACCGCCGGGGAACTCCCAGAGCCCGCCATGACGCTTGTGCTCCGGTCGTTTACAAACCAGAAAAGCCCCATTGCGTCTAATTACTGCAGCTACAACGTCTTGTTCGCTCATTCGGCCAATACCAAAGCACGCCAGTTGCAGATTATCCCATATGCATAAGAGCAGAGCTCAATCAAATGACCATAGATTGGGCAGACAAGCGGCGCAAAACCGGCAGCAATTGCGCAACGCTTTGATATCGATCGGCGGCTTCCAGTTGGGTACAAGATTCAATTAATTCAGCCAGCTCCAGAGACAGATTCGGATTAAGTTCTTTCGGATTGGAGGGAGAAAGCGCTTCCGGCTCAACACCTGTCAATAAGAAATGCAGGGTACAGGCAAAAGCATATATATCACTGTGAATTGTAGCTTTACCACGCAATTGCTCAGGCGCAATGAAGGAATGCTTGCCCACAAAAGTTCCGGTTGCATTGCCGATCAGCTCGTTGGCAGCACCGAAATCCACAACAATCACCTTGCCGTCATTTCGCAAAACAAGA
>JAIEPM010000111.1 GCA_019748395.1 Candidatus Obscuribacterales bacterium | reverse complement strand
GAGAAAAGGGGAAATCCGGAAGCAAGTTCTTGAGCCCGAACTCGATGAGTTCCGGGCTCAATGAATCAGAGTACTAAACTTGGTTCAGCAAACTCCATCTTCTCCAGCTTCGGGGCCCCCGAAAAAACACTCGGACCAAAACTCAGATTCAGGCTGTCACCCTCAGAAACAAAAGGCAGAATTGCAAAAGATCTCGCGGAATAGCCAAAAACACTTACTTTCCCTTCATTGCCGATTCCAGACCTTAGTTCCTGAACCTTCAGATTGTAAAAGGCTGTTCCTTCAAAGACGTCCATCTTTGCGCTCAGCACTTTTACCACCTTGCTTGATTCCAGCGGTGCTAAAACAAACGATGGAAGCGAAGAAGCAGAATCATTTTTGGTTTCTGCTGATGCAAATAGAGCTCCCACTAACAAGCTAAGAAAGCAATGAATCATCCAAAGCACCGAAGAGAGAAGCACAACGATAACGATTCCCATAAATACTTGCATACGGCTCCTTGAGTTTGAGTTGGGCGGCTTTGTTTTCTAAGTCCCGCCCCAGATACTGCTGCAGTCCTCACTTTGAAGAGCTGAACAAGCAGATTTTCCAATAGCGCAATCAAATTGCATTAAGGAAAGGCGCGGCACATAAACCGGGGCGAGTACCACTCACCCCGGTCTATGCGACAGCGCCGAGCAATGCGCCACCATTAACAGTGGCAGCTCAGGTCAAGAAATCGGCAAGCTCAGGCTTGCGCCGCATTCACACCGCCGTTGAAGGCCCGCTGATTGCGCAGCGCGCCGATGATCGTCTCGGCACAGGCCGCCTGCATGCCATCCACATTGCTGAGTCCGGCCTTGTTCAGAGCCTGAATCAGCTTGTCGACGTCGCCAACCCGCAGCACCGAAGCCAGGGCGATCATCGATTTCTCCCGCTCGTCGAATTGCCGCGGCGTCTGGTACTCGTTGACCATGTGCGCCAGCCAGATCTGACGGAACTCAGCTTCGGTATCCGGCAGGTCGCCGACTTCCATCTGGTACTCGTGCCCGATAGCGACCAGCGAGGGCATCACGAAAAGCGTGGCGCCTCGTCCGTAAGGAGCCTTCGGCTCGAGCCCGTTGTGAGCTTCCTTGAGGGCCGGAGCGAAAGCGGGAGTCTTCTGCAGGATCTGCGCGAAAAGGCTCGCAAAGCCAAATTCACGGTATTCGTCGTGGCGACTGTTCCAACCGACCGCATCCTTGACCCGCTGCAGGTCGGCGGGAACGCATCGGAAGATCCGGGCAAAAGCCCGCATCGAAAGCCGATCGTCCTTACTTGTTTCCGAGTAACCAGCTTCGCTGACGCTCTCCATGTGCCACTCACCGACGTGAGCGACGAGGTCGAGCTCGGGGTCTGCCGCGACGTCGTCGGCGTAATCAGCACGACAGATATCTTCGACCTGCGGAATCAGGGAGAGACGCGACTTGGGAAAGAGAAGCTTCTTCATGTGAGTGAACCTTTCGTTGTGTTTGGGTTCGATGTAGCTGAGTCAGGCTCGCAATTTTTTCAACAAGCATGGCCGAAATCACAGCAGCCCTGCAGAAATCGACAACGTGAATTTTGAGACTTGGTCCGGGCTGCGGTATTAGATCTTGCCTGAAAGAAAAATGGAGCTAAGTCAAACTAGAAATTGAGACAGATCAATGAAAGCCAAAAAACACTTTGATTTAGGAAACTTTGCAATAAATCAAAAGGACAAATGCTAGAAAATCCTTGCTGCTAACCAGAAAACCCGATGGGCAGATTGGACAAAAGTTCGCGTAGCTTAGCTTCTTATTCGAACTGCTTCTCATCTTTCCAATTTGCTTTATGATTTAGTACTCAGAAAATCGAAATCTAAACTCAATCGCGAGCGGGCACGAAGCACACTAGCCTGGATTTTCGTAGTAACCCGGAAAGTACTCATACTAAATCACCCCACAGACCTGGCGCCCAATCAGCTGTAAGCCTGTCCGCACAGAACGAAACAGTGCAGGGTGCAGACTTGACAGCGCCGGGAGTGATACAGCTAGCATGAAGCTCTGTTCTTCTCATCCGCCTACTCTTCAATACGCCCCCGCATCAAGCATCTGCAATATCAGCACTAAGCTCAAAGCACTTTTACAAGTGCTCATGCGCTTATGTCTGCTGAAAGGCAAGGCTGTAGGGAAGGAGGGTTGAGATATTCACCTGCACTTCAGTCCACGCACGGGAAAATTCGCCATGACCGAACCGCAAACAGGCAAGACAAATGACGTCGACAGAAACGCCGGGCACAACGAACAGGCAGCTGAGAGCCGGCAAACGGCGGACCGATCGAAAAGACCGCAGCAGTACCTGACCTTCACCGACCATGCCACAAGAGGCAATCACGAAGATCGACTGCAGCGTTTCTTCGGCCGTCGCAATCAGGGACGAAACAGTCCATCGCTAAGCACGCAAAGCTGATCTGCCGGGTTCTAGAGGCTGACAGCTCTAAGCGGTGCAACAAGTCAGAACAAGGTCAACAACTGGTGCCGCCTTCAGACGAGGGCGGCAATTTCTTGCAATTCAGGCTCATTCACTGGGAGCTCAAAATGAGCAACTCACAGAACGGTGGATTCATCTCCACAATCGGCAGCGGACTGGTCCTGCTGCTCAAAATCGTGATTGGATTCTTCCTGCTGCCAATCATGGGACTCTGGCAGGGGCTGAAGTTTTTCCGCCGCCATGTCTACAGTCAGGGAAGCTGGTGGCGAGACATCTCCGGCGCTGTCGCCGGTATCGCCGGTGGCATCATGCTTGCCTACAAGCATGTCGGCGTCAACGACCCAAACGCCAACTGGTGGGTGGCAGGAGGCTTCGCCACAGCCCTGGCGATTTACGCCTACATCTACCCGGCAGTTTTCTGGCTCGTGATTCAGCCGCTGCTGCCATATCTCAGAGCGTTCCTTCGCAACACTCTGCATTTCCTGAGGCTGCTCGGAGTCAACCTCTGGCAAGGGATTTGCTGGTTCCTCAGAAAGTTCATCTGGGCGCCGCTGCACTTCTTCTGCACGAAGATCATCTACCCGATCCTCGAGTTTATCTGGGAGGAAATCTTCTGCCGGGGCGCGCGCATTTTGCGCTGGTGCTGGAACAGCTTCTGGCAGATCGTGCGGGTTGGTCTGGAGAATTTCGGCAGATTCCTCAAGTTCGCCTGGAATGACGTACTCGTGCCCTGCGGCGAATTCCTCTGGAACGTCATTCTGAAACCGCTCGGTCGGCTGCTCCGCTACTGCGGTCAGCAGCTGTGGAAAGTCATCTGCTGGACCTGGAACAATCTGCTCGTGCCCCTGGCAAAGTGGGTCTGGAAGCGACTGGTCATTCCCTTCTGGTCCTTCCTCTGCAGGTGCGCTCGCGGCATCCGGCGGGCTTTCTTCTGGACAATCGATCAGATCGTCGTGCCCCTGATCGAATTCATCTGGAAGCAAGTGCTCTGTCGCATCGGACGCTTGATCAAGCAGTGCTGGAACGGCTTCTGGCATTGCGTCGGCTGGGTCTTCGACAACTTGATTTGCCCGACCGTCAAGTTCATCTGGGAAGAGATCATCTGCCGGGTGCTGCGCTTCATCTGGGTTGAGATCATCTGCCGCCTCGGACGATGGCTCAACACTCTCTGGACCTGGCTTATCGTCAAGCCCATCCAGTGGGTCTGGAAAAAGATCCTGCAGCCGATTCTGAGCGCAGTCCAGCTCTTTGTCGTCAAAGTCTGGACTTACATGAGCGGGGTCTTCGTGCTCTGCTACTACTCGCGAGGCACAAGCGCCGAGTTGCTCTCGCATCTGCTTGGACTGGCAATTCCGGTCGGATTGATCGCAATCGTGATCGGGGTCGCTCCCAAGATTGCGGAAATCTGGCTCGTCGTGCTTTTCATTCCAGCGCTCTATGCAATTCCCCTGGCTTATGTCTGGGGCGGCAAAGTTCTGCGTCTGGCGATGAACTGGCTTAACGGCTTTGCCCTGTCCTTCAGCAGCGCCTACCTGATCGGACTTTGCGCTTCGCAGTTCGTTTCAGTACGGCTGTCGATTGGCATCGGCTCGGCGGCGGGCATCCTTCTCTTCTTCGTGCTCTACCCGCTTGCCTTCAGCTTCTGGGAACGGCACGCCCAGGGCAACCTGATTGAAACGACCCTGCTTTCAATCTTCAATCGGGGCTTCGCCCGAGTTGAGCGCATGGTCTCGGTGGTCAGCAATCTCTGCATCGAAGTCTGGCTCTTCATCCAGAAAACGGTGCCCGATTTCCTCTACCGCACCTGGAACGATACTTTGAACTGGCTCAAGCGAGTCTTCCACCGCTTCGGCGGCTGAACTCGCTAAAAATCAGTCAGGACTTCCATCTGCCCCAAAAGCAGAATAGTCCTGACTGAATAAGCATTCCAGTCTCAGCAGGGGAAAGCAGCCGCAAACTGCTTTCTTCTGCTTTTTGCCGAATTTCTACTATTCCGTTTAATACTTTCGCCAGAAAAAAGCAATTAGACAGCCAAAACAGTCCATGAGCACCGG
>JAIEPM010000045.1 GCA_019748395.1 Candidatus Obscuribacterales bacterium | reverse complement strand
ATAATAATCAGTCGGTGCTGAGCCCGCAGGAAGCGGCCGGACTTGGCTATTTACTGGATCACATCAAGAAGAATCCAAAATCGAAAGACAAGCTCCAAAGCAAAGAAAAAAGCGACCCACTCGAGGCAATCTTAAAAGGCAAAAAGCTGCAAGCACTGGAAGGAGTGCTTGATCCTCGTTCCATGAAGACTTTGCAAGCTCTCCAGATGAACAACTTCGAAAGCCTATTTAATGCTTTTGTTGAGATGATTGAAGACCCGGAATCTTTCAAAGCGAAGTCCCCATTTGACAATGCCGCTAATGTTTTAGACAGCACAGACAGTTTTTTGAAGGATTTAGACATGGAGGACGAGCACGCATTTACGCGCAGCGAGTTGCTGATTATAAGCAAGCTAAGCCCGGCTAAAGACAAGAAGCCTCTGAGCTTTATCGCTAAGCACTTCGACGCATTCGTCAAAGCTTTTTTCTTGCCCGGAAAAGCCCGCAAGAAAGATATAAATTCATCCCGAAATGTTTTTCAAGGACTGAGTTTCGTAAGAGAGCACTTTGATTTCGAGAAAGCGACGATTTCAGATCTTCAAATTCGCGAGTATCTGAGGCAAAATCAACATTTACTGCAAGAGAAAGACAAGCGCGGACTGGCAGACTTGCTGAGTTTCATGGAAACGCATGCTCGCTGATTTTATCGGACCGGCTCTGTCCAGAACTTGCGCCCATCTCGAGATTCACCTGGGAAACGGCGATATTTGCGGAGTTCTTCCGGACCATTAATAATGGCACCGCAATCTATACAGTTTGGCAATCCGGACTTCCATCCGGCCTGGTCAATTTCATGACCGTAATTGACGCAGGTTCTCGAAAGCAAAGTCCGGCTGCCGGTCAGAGCGCAGGAAGAACTAAGCTCACTAAAAAATTTGCGCAACCTTTCAAACAAGGGCATCGAACGTCGGGCACTATGCTTCAAAGTTTGCCTCAATCCCTGAATCTCAGCAGAGCGCTCAAAGGCAGGGAAAGGCAGCTTTGACTTCTCTTTTGACCAGGCCGCCAGACGATGCAGCTCCGACACATCCTTTTGTCTGTAAAGACTGACACTGCGACAATAGAGATCCATTACATGAGTAGTCATTTTATTAGTCCTCCGGCGCTCGGATATTTGCCAACTGGGTGATTTGCCACATAGAGCAATTTACAGAGGACTTGTTTCTATGTTGTTTACGAGCCCACTCAAAATTTTCTCAAAGTCAGGGTCTAAGTTAGTCGTGAGATGGACCTGGAGATTCAAAGCATGCCTATTGAGAATTCGCTGAATGAGAGCGAGAAAAGCAAGCCGCAAGAAATAAACGAGAAACAGCAGTCCGCCGAAATGCGCGCACTTGCGCCAGAAGTTCTGGGCGGCACCGAAGCGAGGTCGCCGAAAACTCGAGAATCGATACCGCAGATTCTCCCTCAGCTTGCATTCAGCGGCGAAAGCAAAGAAGATACAGGCGGCGATAATTTAGAGAGGCAAGTTAAGATCGCGGCAGAAAGCGGCCGGAATGCAGGCACCGAAGTTTGGATTGAAAGAGTTCGCAAATCAGATAAGGAACTCAGCAGCGAAGAAAAAATAGAGCTTTCCGCAAGAGTAAAAGAAGCCGGTCTGAGGACAAAGGAAGAAATGCTCGAGCATCTGAAAAAAAGCGGTGAAGAATGGGGCATCAGCCCGGCAGAAATTCAACGAAAATTGGAAGAACGAGCCAAAACATTTGAGAAGTCCGCGCAAATGGCGCAAAGCATAGCAGCCGGGCAAGTTCAGGACCTTACGAAGCTCATGAGCAAAGCCGAGAGCGAGGCTCCGGACCTAAAGCTTGTATCGAAGATACTCAAAGACGCAGGACTCAATATCGTGGCAGAGCAAGATCGACAGGGACGGCTGCTCATAAGCCACCCGGGCGATGAAACAGCAGTTATGGTCGACCGCCAGGGCAAAGCAGATCTCGTTGGTATAAAAGGGCGACAATACGACTTTCAAGCATCATTCGTCAACCCGAATCCGCAGGAAGAACTGAGCGGCATCATTGCGCGGGCGGCAAAACGTTATTTGTATTTAGAATCGAAAATCATCAAAGAGATGCCCGAAATCTACCCTCAAAAACACTTGCCTGAGGCTGGAAAACCATGGTCGAATCCAGACGCTATAAAGAATCCGGGCGAGAAATAGAAAGCTCTTCGAAGTACTACTTAGCTACCGGTGTTTTTTCCGCAACAGAAGAGGAAAGAACAGTCAGCGGAGTGCTGCGCAGGCCTCTGTGAAGTTGCGCAGGAGGATTGCTCTCGGCGGCAACTTTACGAGGGCTAAACTGAGGCCCGTTGATCGCATACTTCATCATCTGGCTTTCCGTGCAAACACGCACACGTTGAACCAGTCCCAGTTTTTGCATAAGCGCAATCATCAACCAGGACGGGTCGAATTCCCAGGGACGCATTCCTGATTTCGCGGAACCGGGTCCGGCGTGATGATTGTTATGCCAACCTTCGCCCATAGCAAGCAAGGCCACCCACCAGACATTTACGCTGTCGTCAATGGACGGGTAGTTCTTGTATCCCAATTTCGGCATATGACAAAAAACATTGAGCATAAGCGGAATTTGAAGAACTGCAATTCCTGCAAGCAAACTTGCCAGCGCCGGAACCCAGCCGAAGCAAAAGAAAATTACAACTCTGAAAAGAATACATAATGCCATCTGCAAGAAATGCCCGCGCATTAAGACTCCGTCCTGTTCCAGAAAACGATAAATCGGGTCTTTGATCAGATCTTTCGATTGAATCTGAGGATTTATATGCTCCGGATATTCCTTGAGACTGAGCCAGCCAAGATGCGCATTGGCGACACCGTAACGCGGCGAATGAGGATCGAGTGGGGTGTCGACATGGCGATGGTGAGCCCGGTGCATTGTGCACCACCAGATCGGCGAACCTTCGAAAGCCAGGAAACCTGCAAATACCCAGAAATATTCAACAAACTTCGGGCAGGCAAAAGAACGATGGGAGAGCAGGCGATGGTATCCGATTGTGATCCCCATGGCATGCCAGATGTAGAAGACTGTAAAGAGTCCAACGAATTCCCAAATCATAGATTACTCGCTCTCCTATTTCTGTCGAAGCTAGTCATTTCAACTTGCGAGCACGGCAGCAAGCAGATGAGTGTCTAAAGTTCATGTTGATTGAAGTCACAGTTTCCAAAACTTTCGTGAGTGCAAGCAAATCCAAAAGCTGCAAACTCAGCGATATTGATTATCCGAGCCATTGAAATGATTGTCAACATTGTGACCCGAAATGAAGTATACAAATTGATTATCTGTTACGCGAAGTTTTCAGAGTGAAAGCCTCAAAGGTACTCCTGCGCAGACTTTTCAGACCGAGAATCAAGAGAAGGGGAAATCTGAGAAAAGAGAGATCTTAATTCTGTGCCATAAGAGCAGCGCTGCAAATCATTTCAAGATTTTGCCGATATCCAGAAGTGCATCACGCATTTTCGACATATCTGAATAGATAGCCATCACCGGCTCGCCGATAGTTACCTGGTCTTCCCTAATGTTTTGCTGAAGTCGCGCATCACTGGTGTTATTTACAAGATTGAGCAGGGCGAGATATTTATTTCTGGCATCAAGAAATAATTTCTTGCTGTCTTCAAGCGGCCCGGACATGGCAAGCTTCCGGTCTGCAGGGATCTGCATTTCGTTAAGATCAGACTCCATCAAATTGAGAACTTTGCCGATTTCAGCAGTGTGGTAAGCAAGCATGTTTTGACGAGGAGGTAAGCGATAGCTATACAGCATCACATATGGTGCATTTGTAAAAGTAAACTGAGGCAGATATTTGTACTGGCTGTAAATCTCTTGCTGTGTCAGACCGCCGCCGTAAAGCATGTCTCCGATGCCACCGGCAGGAGGCTTACCGTAAAGAAGATTCCATCTTTCAAGTTCTCCAAAAAGTCCATAGCAAGCTTTACTCACTTTTTTGGAGGCATCCGCTAACTGCTTAACACCGGTGTCGGCGGCAATTGCAGTGGCATGTCCCTGAAGAGCGGCGGCAGAAGCGTTCGGAGCCGAAGCAAGGCTGTTGATTTGAGCCAGCGTATCGGGGCTGCTTTGATCCAGGCTTGCATCAAGAACAGAGAATATCGACATCAACGAGGCATCAAGCTTATCAGCCGCAAGCGCCAGTTCGGAGGCCGGTTTCCAGAAGCGCGGAGGATAAGTATCATCGGTTGGAGACTTCGCAGCTTGCACAGGAAGAGCCAGGCTAGCTACAAGCTCAGTGAGGCTCTGAATCGCAGCGTGCGTATCTTTCCAAGAAGCGGGCATGGAGGACGATGCCTCTGCAGGGGAGGATATTGCAGCCGATGCCGACTTCAAGGAGTTCATGTCATCTTGCAAGGAGGAAAGATAGAAATCAAGCCATTTTTTTCGAGCAGGCGAGTTGCGACCTTCATTCAAAATGTCCGTGCATGTGGCTTTTACATGATTACAACTAT
>JAIEPM010000489.1 GCA_019748395.1 Candidatus Obscuribacterales bacterium | reverse complement strand
AGTTGACCTGGTATTCTTCCATATAAGAATTGGGGCGCTCTTCTTGCACGGTCGCGCTTGCTTGCAGTGGCGCTTGAATCGTCGGCAGAACCGGCGCTGCGCTCATTCTGGCTTCCGGAGGGATGGCTGTTTGAGGCAAGCTGCTGCTCATTTGCGGCATTTGCTGAAATGCGATTTCACGCTCTTGAACTCTTTCTTGAACGCTTGCTGAAAGTGCAAATTTTGATTGTGGCGCATTTCCAGCAGCATCTTGAGCCGAAGAGGGCTGCATGGCAAGCTGGCTCAGGCTGAATAAAATCGCTAAAGTAGCGATTTTTCTGATTGAACTTAGATTCTGCTTGACTCTCAAAATTGCCTGCAATAATGTGATTGTATGCTTGCTGCCTGTCAGAAATAGCGCTCAGCGCCGGTATCTAATGTTTGCAGCCGTTTATAAGTGTATTGACTTCTCCCCTTTCTGCCACTGGTGGTAATACGTACAAGAAATACCCTGGGGGATTAAATCGTGTTCGATGACGATAAAGCAATAAGTGATGATGAGCTTGCGCACTGGCTGGCGTTCAGCATGGTTAACGGTGTCGGTCCAAGAAGGGTGGCAATTCTGCTTGAGCGACTGGAGAGCATGAAAACTGCCTGGAATGCCTCTCGGCTGGTTTTGCAAAGGCTTGAAGGTATTGGTGAGGAAACCATCAATAATATTGAAAGAGCACGCGCCGAGTTAGATCCTCAGGCAATTCTCGGCGAATTTAAAGAAAGCGGCATGCAGGCTCTCACTTGGCTTGACCCTCGATATCCATATAGATTGAGGCATATTGCCGATCCGCCTGTTGTGCTTTATGTAAACGGAGAAATTGGAGTCGAAGACCTCGCTCACACGGTCGGCATAGTCGGTACAAGACGCCCGTCGTCTTACGGCGAAAAAATTGCCAAAGAAGTTGCTCGCGGACTTTCAAGTCATGGTGTCACAGTCGTGAGCGGCATGGCCGTGGGCATCGATTCGCTGGCTCACTGGGGGGCTCTGGAAGGCTCTGCCCCTACCATTGCTGTTTTAGGCTGTGGTGCAGATATTTGCTATCCATCTTCAAATCGAAAGTTATTCAACACTATATTGAAGGAAAAACGCGGCGCCATTGTGTCCGAATATTATCCAGGCACCAAGCCCGAGTCATTTCGTTTCCCTGCACGCAATCGCATAATCAGCGGACTTTCAGAAGCTCTGGTCGTGGTGGAAGGCGGCATTGATTCCGGTTCTTTGATAACAGCCAGACAGGCTTTTGATCAATGCCGAGATGTATTTGCTTTTCCCGGACGTGTGGACAGTGCAGCTTCGGAAGGTCCGAATCATCTCATTCGTGAGCATATTGCTCAGTTGTGCACCAGCTATGAAGATATTCTGCTAGCCAAAAACTGGGTGCAAAGCAGATCCGGAGCCGAGCGCGAGAAGCCCGCTGTCGTGCAACTTTATGGGCGGGAGAAAGAACTTTTTGAACTGATTTCTATAGAACCGGTGCATTTTGATACTTTGAGTGAACGCAGCGGCATGCCCACAGGCGAACTTTCAGCAACATTGACCATGCTTGAGCTGGCTGGGCTGATTCATCGTGCAGCCGGGGACTGGTACTCGAGAATGAGCGATATACGATTGAGAAATTGAGTTTCGCGTTTGCCCAAATTTGAGTATGTCAGAAGTTTTATTTCACAAGTGCTTGACGGAGTAATGCTATCCGTAGCATCATCTGGACCTGTCCTGTTTGATGACCCTTGCGGTCGCCGGAGAATTTAAGTGAGCAGCTTAGAGCTTAATCTGAATTTTGCAGCGGGCATTGTCGAAAATGCCGCGTGCCAAGCTGCCAATAATAATAACGATAATAATGACGACTCTGCAATTTGCTGGTGGTCTCTTAGTTATCGTTAGATAGAAAAAAGAGAAAGTCGAAGAGATCCGCCAGCAACAAAGCCGGCGGATTTTTTGTTTTGGAGAAAAGATATGGAATCAATACATCAATCTGCAGTTGAAATTCAGGCTCCTGCCGCAGAGTCTGAATTTCCATCCGCTGAAGAAGCCGCAAGCACGGCAGGGCAAAGCCAGTCTGGCTTGCATTGCCTGCACGGTCATGTCTATGCACTGAGACGCTTCGGCTCTCTTCTATTCATTGTTTTGCGCAGCCGAAAGGGGCTTGAACAAATTGTGGTGGACAAGCCCGAACTGCTCGTCCTTGCAGAGTCATTGTCATGCGAAACTGCAATTAGGGTGAGAGGCAATCTGATGCCCAAACCAGGCGAGCAAGAAGTTTCTGAATTGCACGCTTGCGAGATAGAGCTTCTAAGCACCCCTAATTCGGCTTTGCCGGTGGAGATTTCCCGCGAAAAACGAATGCAGTCGTTAAGCTTAAATGCGTTAATGGAATACAGACCGCTGACTTTACGCAATGAGAAAGTGCGAGCAATTTTCAAAATTGAAGCAGAGTTTTGCCGCGCTTTTCGCGAGTTTCTTTGCGGGCAGGAATTCACTGAAATTCATTCACCTAAAATAGTTTCTACCGGTACCGAAGGCGGCGCTTCGCTTTTCAGCATCGATTACTTTGAGAAGAAAGCATATCTTGCACAGAGCCCGCAGTTTTACAAGCAAATGATGGTGGCTGTTTATGAACGGGTGTTTGAAATCGGACCTGTTTACAGAGCTGAAGAGCACAATACGGCGCGACATTTGAATGAATACATCAGCATGGACTTTGAAATGGGCTTCATTGAAAGTGAGGCTGAGCTTATGGCTATGCAAACCCGACTGCTCAAGCATATGTTTGTTGCAGTTGAAGAGAACTGTGCAAAAGAGCTGGCTCTGTTTTCTGCAAAAGTTCCGAAGTTTGAAAAAATTCCGCAGCTGAAACTGGCTGAGGCTGTGGAAATATTGGCAAGGAAACTGGGCTGGAAAGGCGAAGGAAATGATCTCGACCCGGAAGGGGAGCGTTTGCTCTTTGAATATATCAAGGCAGAAACCGGATCTGAACTTGTTTATTTAACTCATTATCCGTGGAAAACTCGTCCCTTTTATGCCATGCCTGAAAAAGGAAGCCAGGCAAGTCATAGTTTCGACCTTCTTTATAAAGGTCTTGAAATTACAACCGGCGGTCAGCGAATTCATCGTCTTGAGGAGCTGGAAAAAGCTATTTTTGAGCGTGGAATGCCGCTTGAGAGTTTTGGCGACTATCTGCAATGTTTCCGTTACGGCATGCCACCACATGGAGGCTTGGCTATAGGGCTTGAACGTATTGCAAAACAATTGCTCGATTTGAAAAACGTACGGCAAGCAGCTCTCTTTCCGAGAGACAGAACGCGCATTAGCCCCTGATGCCGCTTTTGCCGGAGCAAATTCAAGACCGTCGATGCCTCATAATCACGGCATCGGCCGTTTTGAAGATATTTGAAGAGAGCAGCCGCTGTGTGACAAGATTTGGCAAAGGTCTGGCATTGCGTAAAGAGATCGACAATCTTGATCTCATTTTTACACCCCCAAAAATAAGCCTGAAAATCGTCTGCTTTAGCCTGATGATGTCATGGGTGAAAGTCACACAGCTGCTTAATCAAAAGCTCTTTGAAAAGTAGAAAAGCGCAGTTCTTCTGAAGTCGAGATTAACGGCAGCTCATTCGGAAAATACGAAGAGATGTCAGTTGGCACAGTGACTCTCGCGATCTTTGGTGTTAGCTTTTCCGAGCGTTTCGATATTTTGGCGAGGACAGATATCTATCATGGAAACAAGCTCGGTATTAGATCGAGTGACAGCAGCTGCCCCAGCCCTTGAGGAAAAGCCGGAAAACGGTCTCAAAGGTCTGAAGCACTGGCGTCAAGATATGCTTGCTGGTCTGGTTGTTGCTCTGGTATCGGTTCCTCTTTCTATTGGCATCGCAGTCGCTTCCGGCGCGCCGCCTATCTGTGGCATTACTTCCGAAATTATTTCCGGTCTTGTGTTTCCCTTCCTGGGCGGAGCTTATGTGACCGTGAGCGGTCCGGCTGCGGGCTTGGCGCCGGTGATTTTGAGTTCGATTTTGCAGCTCGGGCACGGCGACCCGACTCTCGGTTATCACCGCATTGTTTGCGTGATCATGTTGGTCGGTGTTTTCCAGATTTTGCTCACTTATATGAAAGCTGCAAAATTCAGTCATCTTTTCCCGAGTGCTGCTATTCAGGGAATGCTTGTTTCGATCGGGCTGATGTTGACGATCAAGCAAGTACCGAACTTCATCGGTCATAAATATCATGCGCACGAGTTTTTCCCCATGGTTGCGGAAACCCCATCTGAACTTGCTCATTTGAACCTGACCGTGCTCGGAATTTCAATTTTTTGCCTGGCTCTTCTTTTCGGATTGAGCAGCCTGAAATGGAAATTCCTGAAAGTGATTCCGCCTCAGTTAATTGTCGTTGTGGTTGGTGCGTTGCTTGCTGCTGTTTTTCATCTTGATGCTAAGTTT
>JAIEPM010000021.1 GCA_019748395.1 Candidatus Obscuribacterales bacterium | reverse complement strand
CGGTCCGGTGACAGGCTTACTCGTTCAGCCAATCATCGGCGCCATGAGCGATCGCACCTGGAACAAACTGGGCAGGCGCCGTCCATACTTTCTCAGTGGTGCAATTCTGGCCAGTATCGCCCTTTTCTTCATGCCTGAGTCGCCGGCGCTCTGGTTTGCAGCCAGTATGCTCTGGATTCTTGATGCCAGTATCAATATCAGCATGGAGCCTTTCCGAGCCTTTGTTTCAGACAAACTACCGCCGGCCCAGTGCACAAAAGGCTTCATTATGCAGAGTTTTTTTATCGGCATCGGCGCCACTTTAGCCAACGCACTGCCCATGCTCTTCCGTTATTGCGGTATCACAGGCACAGCCGCCAACGGCGTTCCCCTGACTGTGCTCTATTCATTCAGAATCGGCGCTCTCATGTTTCTGCTTTGTGTTCTCTGGACAGTATTCAGCACCGATGAATACCCGCCGGAGAATATGGAAGAGTTTGAAAAAAAACGAGCCGAGAATGCAGGCTTTGGCGGACTTCTAAAAGAAGTTTTTGCTGAAATTCCCGATGCAATCGCCCATATGCCCAAAACTATGAAGCAGCTGGCTTTTGTACAGGTCTTTACCTGGCTTGGCTTGTTTTGTATGTGGATGTATTTCGGGCTGACTACTGCCTACTATGTTTTTGGAGCTCCGGATTCAAAATCAGAGCTTTTCGACCGGGGGGTAGAATGGGCCGGTGCCTGTTTTGCTGTTTACTCCATAGTTTGCTTTCTGGTGGCATTTGCCCTGCCCAGACTGGCTCAAATTGTCAGTCGAAAAATAATCCACAGTGTCGCCCTCAGCCTGGGCGGCTTAAGCTTGCTGGCAGTTTATTTCATCCACGATTTTCATCTCCTGCCGCTTACAATGCTCGGCGTAGGTGTCGCCTGGGCTTCCATCCTTGCAGTGCCTTATGCCATTCTGGCAGGAGCAGTCCCACCGCAAAGAACAGGTATTTACATGGGTGTATTCAATTTTTTCATTGTTATTCCGGAAATTATTGCCTCATTAGGATTACAACCACTGGTCAAGAATTTGTTTCACAACAACCCTCTGTATGTGGTAATGATGGGTGGCGCTTCCATGCTTATCGCGGCAGCTCTGGTATTTGCAGTGGATGACGACGCTCCGCCTGGGTCGATAAGCAGCGGAGCAGGCGGGCACTGATGCCGCGTTTTTCTTCGCTCTTATTGCTCTGCCTGCTTTTCGTTTGCCTTCAAAGCAGTGAAGGCTTCTCTGCGGAAGAATCACCGGCAGAACTTGAATGCTTGCTTGATCAGCTTCAAAACTTGATCAGCCGGTATTATCCAAAAGCCGATATCAAAAGAAAGCCGGGAGAATTGCACGCCGGCTTTGACACAAGAACTTTCATGATTCATCATTCACTCAAAACGGGTGAATGGCAGGAAGCTCAAGCTCAGGAAGGACCGAATAAAAACGGCATGATTTGCCATATCAAAAGCATGAAAGGTCCCTTTCAAGGAGCGGCTCTAGTTCCGCAGACTTTCAATGAGCGTTATTTCGAAGACCTACTCATGGCACCTTACAATAAGAAACTGAATTGTCATTTGCTATCCCATCTGAATTATCCGGATACATGCTCCGCTAAATTCAGATCTGAATATTGCGCACTTCTAAACAGCTTCAGTTCAATTGAACGCAAAGCTCATTAGCTTGCATTTTTCTGTTCAGCTGCGCTTGCCGGTATAACCTTGGCTCCGTTTATTGCGTTAATCAGCTTTTCAAGATTCGAGTATTGCAAAGATCCACCAACTGCATCGCTCAGCCTGAGAAGAGTAAGTCCGTTGTAGAATCCCGGATGATTCGGCAGATTCAAATGCGATGCCATAATCTGCCAGGCAGCATCAGAGCCGAGCGTACCGGCCAGTGCGTTTTCCCCTTTGAGCGGAATTCCCTGTCTTTTTGCTTCAGCACCAACCCAGTCTCCCAGAGTGTAAGGCATAGCTTTAGCACCCATGTTTGCATCCTGACCGTCCGGCATTTCCAGAGCAGTGAAATGCAGTTGCAGACGATTTCCACCCGGCAATGTCATCAATTCCTTAATTCCGGAAAGCAGAGGACGATAACCTCTACCGAGTTCATCACTTGTCCAGTCGTTGGAACTTGTTCTGATCATGCCGGCCGAAAGCTCTGCCAGGCGATCGGATAATTGAACATTACCACCCTGATTAGTGCCGATACGCCAGTGAATTCCAGGTATTTTCATACCAATCTTGCTGTCTTTATAAGCTGAATCCGGTCCGTAAACTTCAAAAGCAGTGCCCATCACTCCCTTGATATGATTAATCAATGTGCCCTGATACCAGTCAAAATAGTCACGACCATACTGAGTATCCGTGTGTACCTTGTCTTTGAAAAATGCTTCGGCATTCACAGGCGGTTCAACGTTCTGCACATGACCACCCCAGGCTTTCTGCACGCCTTCCATGTCACCGTATTTTTTCATGACCCAATCTTTGAAGTCCGCTTTTGCCAGGTCCGAGTATGACTGCAAAGCGCCCCTGCTCGGGTAAGCGACATTTTGATCATGATGGTTGTAGGACGGATAGCGAGCTTCTCCAGCCGGTCCCAAGCTAATGTTGATTTCGGCGATATTCTTTGCCTTAGCGGCAAAGTGGTTCCCGAATTCGACCATAAAGTTCTTGTAGAGCGGTGTCGCCCATTTGTCTGCCCAGAATTGAATGTATTCGCTGCTGACATTTCCCTGTTCACTCTTGAACTTAGCTACATCAGGCGAGCTTCCGGGAATCTGAGAAGCAATTTTGTTCCAGACCCAAAACGGTACGGGCACATTGACTGAATCGCCGACATTGCCGCCGCATTCATGAAACGACTGAATCGGCACCCACTTCAATCCGGCATTAATAATCTCGGAGGAAAGTTTGTCGTAATAGTTCCATTTGAACTGACCCTGCTTCGCTTCGACAATCCCCCACCAGACGTCGGTTGAGACGCCCTCAATACCAACTTTCTTCGCTTTACTCAGGTCTGCTAGGAAATCACCCCAGGCCTTGCGGGAACCTTCACTGTCCAGGTTATTAGGATCGCCGATCATCAACGGTGCCATGGCACTAATGGTGGTATCACGACCGCCGAGCATGATGCGATTGCCGCCGATGCCGTTTTTCCACTGCGGTGACTGATCGCCGACACTCAGTCTTATGCGATTTTCACTGCCTCTTTCCAGAAATACAGGACCCTTAGCTTCAGGGAAAAGATGAGCGGCTTTTTCTGCTGGTCCAAGCTTTTCAGGATTACATGTAGCCAGCAAATCAGCCAGTTTCGGAATCGGCACCGATGAATTTTTCTCGCTTGAATGCTGGAATAGCATATGTTTTTCAGGTCCGAGTTTCTCAAAGCCCAATATCCGGCGAACTTCTCTAACCGTGGTTAAAGCACTGCGGCTTTGCTCATTGGAGAATTGATCAAGCTGACCGAATCCTTCAGTAACAAGAAACTCACGACTGCGTCTGAATGGACTTAATCCCAGAGAATCAAGAGCCTTCAGAGTGTTGTCTTTTACTTTAGCCTGGAAAACAGGGTCGGAAACTTTCATTCCGGCCATTGCCCCAAGCGCCGAAACATTCGCCTCAAGGAAGCCTTTAAAGAGCACTCGACCTGGATCAATTTTGCCGTTTTCAGAAATTTCTTTGCTGGCTTCAGCTACGGTACCGTTTACAAAGCCGAAAGAGCCGCCCATGATACCGGCGGACAACATCTTATTTTCTGCCAGCGCCCCTTTGAAGTAAAAATGGTTGACTCCGCTGTAAAGTCCTTCACCGGCGGTAAAAAGGGCGGCGTTAAAAAGAACGGCCTGTGGATTGAAAGCATTTTTCCTGAGCCTTTCGTTCAATCCGTCAGGATTGCTGAAAGTTTCTCTTTTGAAGATTTCCTCGGCGGCGCCCGAAGACAAGCCCATGAAAGCGCCCTTAATCGGCGCATAAGCTCCACTTCTGCCGATCAAAGAGAACATACCGCGCATGCTCGAGCCTTTCGCCGCACCAAGAGTAAAATCGTAAGCCCGCTCTTTCAGTGAATCTTCCGGACAGGCCTGACCTAGACCATAACTCACGGCACTAGCAACAAGCCCCAGTTTGCCGCCGGTGAATAAACTGGCGGTTTTAATAAACTCTGCTCCGTAGTGATTTACCGAAGCTCTGTTTTCATCGTCGTGAATAACAAGCGAACTGAGCGAGTCTATGCCGCTTTCCAGATAGCTCATTTTATGCGGCGCATGCAGCGCAGTTTTCTCAGGCAGGCTCAAGTTCTTAGAGGCCAGTGAGCCAAGCAAATGATTCGACTCGCTGCTCAAGATCTGCCGCGCTCTGGCGTTGAGATCTTGCTCGGGGCTTTCAGCACTCCTTAACTGCCGCTCAGTTTTGTCACTAGTCTGATCTGGCATGGGGAGCGGTTTTCCAGGGGCT
>JAIEPM010000158.1 GCA_019748395.1 Candidatus Obscuribacterales bacterium | reverse complement strand
AAATTCTACGCCTGGCGTTGATTTATGCGCTGCTTGATCGAGACGACGTGATCAGATTTATTCACCTGCAGGCAGCGGTAGCAATCTGGGAATACTGCCTTGCTTCAGCCAAGCTGATTTTTTCCTCTGCTATTGAGTCGGTTTCTGTGACCGTCGGAAACTCCATCAACGAGCAGATCTTGAGCCTGCTTAAGAGCGGAGAAAAGACCCGAAACGATCTGACTATGGCTCTTAAAAATAGAGCCAAGTCGAAAGAAATCGCTCAAGCTCTGGCCACACTGCAAGACCTTGGCAAAGTTGAGCAGCGGAGAGAGAAGACGAAAGGCGCACCTAAAGATATCTGGAGCTTGAGGCAATCATGAAACGTCCTGGCGGTG
This sequence comes from Candidatus Obscuribacterales bacterium, assembly GCA_019748395.1. Lineage (GTDB taxonomy): Bacteria > Cyanobacteriota > Vampirovibrionia > Obscuribacterales > Obscuribacteraceae > JAIEPM01. The sequence goes on along the minus strand of JAIEPM010000158.1, from coordinate 4,087 downwards.
ACAAGAGGGGCTCTGCTGCAAATAGAAGAGCCCGTAAGTGGTGGATGCTTGAGACATTTGGTACAGGGAGAAAATGCCCCTGTGTACATTGCGGCAAAAGGCTGAGATTTTCCACCGTTGAAGCTGATCGCATTATTCCCGGGGGCAGCTATGCACGGAACAATATTCAGCCAGCTTGCCGAGACTGCAATCTTTCACGTTCTAATAATCCTCAATGGAGGCGAGGCGCATGACTTACCTAGAAATTCTCAGCAAAGAAATTGACGGCTTAGAGGACATACTTCTCAGCACTGTAATGACGCCATGCAGCAAGAAAAAAAAACATTCTTGGAAATACCTGACCGGTGGGCTTTCCGGCTTGATGTCGTGTGAGCATTGCAAGCTTAGCGAGATTCAAGCGAATCGCAGACCCCGCCGAATGGCGCGACCGAAGAAGACCGAATTGATGAACAGACTTAACCGACTCAGATCAATCAAGGAAGGCATTGAAAATGGAACTGCTAAGCAAAGCAAGAGAGTTCGCAGCGGAGATGCAAGCCCAGCATCAGCAGGCTTTGCAGTCATCTCCGATGGAGCTTGCACACTGGACAGCCAGGCTCATTGATTGCCAGTCGTTCGATGAAATCAAAGCCGTGCTGACTGAGTTTTCTGAGTGGAATTGCTGGACCCTGGCAGAGCGGTCAATAGTTTCCGCAACGTACACGCCGCCCGCTTACAAGATTTTGAAAAGCCGAGAGGACTGCTATCGACGGCTGGAAGACCTGGAAGAACTGTGCTGGAACAAGAGGTAGGAATATGAGCACTTGCAAAAGAGACTTCTGCGATGAGCGCTTACATGAAAGCTGCTCGTTCAAAGATGCGCTGATGGACAAAGTTGAATTGCTTTATGTCGTCGTGAAAGCCTTCGTTGCTGAAAAGGCTCAGCGCCAAGAGGCGGTCGTGCCCGGCTCTGCGTATCACAAAGCTCTTGAAACTCTCATGCTAGTGGAGTCCGAAGAACATGAAAGACCTTCCAACAGTTGAAGAGTGCAGAGAACGGCTGATCAGGATGCTTGAGCAAGTGGACGGTGATAAGCATCATCCCAACTTCGTGCGCTTCTGGAAGCAACGGGCAGCCTGTGAAAACGAGTACGAAATGAAATTGTTTGAACGCCTGGCGGCTGTCTGGGATGAGCTGACAACCCCGCCCGGCAAGGCTATTGATGCGTTTAGTGCGTTTGGAATTGGAGGGATTGAGCCGTGAGTATTAGTCAAAAGCTTGAAGAATGGTGGGACGCTGAAGAATGTACCGACGACATTCACGAGATCATTCAAGAAATAAAAGCCTTGGAGCAGTCCCATTCAAAGGCAACAAACAGCCAGCTTTGGCAAGAGTATTGCAGTCTGCAGGACCAGCTTAACGAAGCCAATGAAGAAATTAAACGCTTGAAGGCAATCTAATGCAGTACCACGTTTATCAATTCCACGTGCAGCGTTTCTGCGACCCTTGCCACGCTGACCGATTCAAAGATAAGCCTGAAGTTTGCAGGCTTGCTGACTGTGCCGACGACTACGAAGACGAGCCCGAAGCTACATGCACCGGCTGTGGCAATGTCGTCGATCTTCGTAGAGACAAAGACGGCTTCTGCCTGCGATGCGATGTGCCGGGCTGTTGTCCTCATGATCCTTGTTGCAATTGTTTGACCTGTGTTGGAATGAGCTGGAGAGATTTTATATGAGCATTGATTGGGAGTTCCTGGGGCTCAGTTTCCTCGGGGCAATAACTTTTGGCGTTCTTGTGTTTTTCATGTGGCTAGTTTTGCAGTTGCCGTTTTAAGGAGGATGAGCAGTGAGAACAAAGATGAGAGCTAAGCATAACGGGGCTTGCTACGAGTGCGGAGGCATTATCTTGAGGGGTGACAAGATCGTTTTTGATACCAGTGACGGTGACAGCGTTATTTGGTGCGCTGCCTGCGATACACGTACATTCGATGAACCGAAAAGAGGGAAGCACAGTGAAAATAGAAATTGATTTGCAAGAAATATTGCGTGATGAATACGGGGACAAGGAGAGCTTGGCTGAAAGTATTCATCGCCAAATTACTGAAACGCTCACCGCAAACCTTAAGAAAGGCATTGAAGAGCGTATCAATTCAGAAATAGCAACGCTCATCAACGAGCAGATCAAGGCTGTCGTTGCCAATCAAATGCCGTCTCTAGCCGAGGACCTGATGAACGCTGAATATCTGGAAGTAGATAAATGGGGCGATCAGGGCAGAGAGAAAACAACGGTCAGAAAAGAGCTTGTTAAAGAGATTCACAAGCAGATGACATACAAGCCAGACCAGTACAGCTCTAACAGGAATACATTCACTAAAGCCGTTGATGCCGCTGTTGAAGAGCATGTGAAGGGCTTCAAGAAAGCCTACGATCAAGCTATGGTCGAGCTGTTTCAGAAAGAGGCGTTTGAGTATGCCGTCAATAAGATGTCGGAAAAACTTGGCTTGACGGTGGCGAAGCGGTGAGCTGGCTTAATCGAACTGAATCAGAATGTCAGCCTTGCGTTGTTTTTCGCTCGGCTGATCGTGGCTCGTTTTTCCCGATCCCGCATGACTGCCCGGTCTGCTGCGAGTCTGGCGTTAGATTCTTTTGCGCGAACTGCTACACCGATCATCACATCGGCGGCTGGAATAGCTGCTCACATAGCCTTACTGGCAAGATTGGCACTTGCCCTCGAAATCACCCCGCTTGTATGGAGAAACAAACTATGGACGAAAAACTTAGCTGTAATGGTTGCAAGACTCCGATCGGAGAATATGGCGGCTGTGTTACTGTCGGCTGCGAAGGCACCGCTTTTTGGGGCAAGTCGAATGATCAGCACAAGACGCCTGGGAGAGCTGAGCGGGAGGCGAGAAAGTAATGTCAGAGACGGATTGCGTAAAAGAAATTGTTTGCGAATTGGACCGCTTTCGAGTCGTGAAACATACAGAAGGCGAACAATTCGCTTATTTTATCGAGCACAATTTTACCGATCGGATGGGCGTTGAGAGTTGGAGGCTAGACTCAGAGATTGAGAATGGCAATGGATTTGTCCCGTGCTCAAGGGCTATGCTGATCGACCTGTTTATACTCTTTGAGGAGCTTAAGGCAGCCGTCAGCGAGAAAGAGCGGCGAAGAGAAAACCTTATCGTTCCTGTCGGACGTAAGAAACTCCGTCTTTGCTCGAAACACTTTCAAGATTGGAAGTGGTCAGAAACCTGGGAAGAATACGTTGCGAGAGCTGAGGCTTGCAATGATTGCGTTGAAATCAAGGAGGGAGATTCGTGAAAGAAGCGGGCAAGCTGAACATTCAATTACAGCTCAGCATGAAGTTAAGATGCTTGGCAAACACCACAGAGCTGACAGCCTTCGTATCAAAGGAATCTCTTAATGAGTGGGCAGCACAAGCTTATCTCATGGAAGAACGAGCCAGAAACGCTGAGCGAGAACTGACAAAGCTTAGGCTGGAAATGGCAGACTCTAAAACTGCCCCTGATACCAATTAGCTTTCTTGATTGATTCAAGCGTAACGCCGGAGGCTAGGTCTTTCTCGACCTTCCTTCGGCGTTTCAGTCCTGCCAGTGGTCCGGCTTCGCCATTGACCCACTTGCTATGCCAGATCCAGAAGCCTGTCATGTTGCCTTGGGCGAGAGATAAGCGCGTGTTGCATTTCGGGCTGAGCCAGACCTGATCTTTCATGTTGTACCGGAAAGAAAGCAGAGCGCCCAGAGCTGAGGCTGAGAGCTTATCCAGCACGGCAGCCGGTATCTCTTTCCTGAGACACGCTTCTTTTCGTGCGAACGCGGTATCAAACATCTGATCAGCTTCAGCCTGCGTTATCTTTCGCGGGTGCTGGCTGAGAGGAATTGCTGTGCCCCAGCCAATAGTAGCCCACGTCTCGCCCTTAAGAATATACGAAACGAGATGACAGCCTTCAAAGTGCTTGCACACGTCTTTGCCGATACGCCTGGCGCCTGTCCATTTGTCTTCCATGATCAGAGCCCATCCCAATAGCTTTGACTACCTACGGCCTCGGCGGCCGCATAATTCCGATGGCTTGCGTAGTGCT
>JAIEPM010000308.1 GCA_019748395.1 Candidatus Obscuribacterales bacterium | reverse complement strand
TGCTGGCCAGTTGCTCGGCGCTGACGACGCCGCCACCGCTGGCAGTGGCGGTCAGGTCCGGCATCAGGCGCACGGCAATCGACATCGACAGCATCAGAATCGGCACGAATGCCATCATTGCTGAAAATGCTATTGCCGAAGCGCGCGAGAAGAACGAGTGCTCGGTCAGCACCTTGTCGAGAGTTTGGAAAAATAGAGCACGATAGGTCAGTCCGTTCGTGCTCATATGAATGCGAAGTCGAGAAAGCATTTCAGGCTCCTTCTAGCAAGGAGTTGAGGATTAATCAATGATGAGCCTTAGCTTGTGCCCGCTCCGTGTCCGCTTGCAAGTATCGGGCTCCAAAGAGCCAGAGTATGCTGCCTGCGAAGATGGTGATGGACACTGAGAGAAACGCCTTTGTCATGTCGTTGCCGAGCATGTCGGTGAGTGCACCGATTAGAAGAGGCGAAAGCACGTCGCCGAGCAAGTGAATCACGAGAATGTTCAGAGCAAAAGCGCTGGCGCGCATTTCAGGGCGCGTCACGTTGGCAAGCGCCGTGTTGCTCGGACCGGTGTTCAGGAAAAGGCAGAAGCAGGTAATGAAGAGGCAAACCCAGGCGTAGGGGAAGGGTATGTAAAGCGCTGCCAGGAAGAACGGCACCGCCAGCAACATGCCCCAGCCTGATACCTGCAAGTAAGCACCCGGATAACGGGCGCGCAGCTTGTCTGCCAGCCAGCCGCCGGAGAGTGTGGCAGTCAGTCCGGATACTACCAGGATGCTGCCGAAGATCAGGTTCACCTGAGCCAGGTTGCCAACACCCCGGTATTCATGAATGTAGGAAGGCATCCAGAAGCCCATGCCGCCCACGGCGAAGCACATGAAAGCCATGCCCAGAGTATTGAGCAGGTAGGACGGGGTTTTGAGAATTTCCCTGTAATCGCTGAAGCTCATGCCCTTTTTCGCGCTGCTCAGGCTCTTGTGCTCCGGTTCTTTCATGAAAAAACAGGAGACTGCAAGGATTATTCCCGGCGGCACGACCAGATAGAAAGCCCAGCGCCAGCCAAGGTAAGCGGCGACGAGCCCTCCGAGCACGAAGCCCAGTGCGCTGCCGACAGGCAGTGCCACGTAGAACCAGGATAGGATCGAGCCCCGGATTTTTTCCGGGTAGAAATCCGAAAGCATGCTTGGCGCCACCGGGCCAAAAGCCGCTTCACCAACGCCGACAATGCAGCGTGTCAGAAGCAGCAAGCCGAAGGAGCCTGCAAGTCCTGTTGCACCGGAAGCCAGGCTCCAGATTGCGACACCGCCTGCAATTACCCACCAGCGCTTGATTTTCAGCCAGCCGAAAATTGGCGCCATGAGCATGTAGGAAACCATGAATGCCATGGACAGAAGTCCGATCAGAGCATTTTCGGGATTGGCTCCCAGGATGCTCTGCAGGGTGTCGAGCAGGAACTGCACTGCCGGACCAGGCGTGCTGCCCTGGCTGAAGAATTCTTGCCGAATTTCCGGGACGACGGCCGCCAGAACCTGACGGTCTATGTAATTGAAAAGATTGATGGAGAGCAGAAGCAAAAGAGCGGCTCGGGCGCCGGGAAGCGCCTCTTGAGCCGGCTGTTCGATACTTCCGCTTGTCTTAGACGCAGCGGTCATATTTTCTCCGGGGTTAGTGGTGGAAAGGTTTCTGTAGGGGCTAAGAGATCAAAATGAGAAAAAATAGAGAATCAGAAATACAGCACAGCCTATGAATTTCGGACTTGCTGCTTCAACTGTTCCTGAAGGACTGCAGCTTACTAAGGCTTAAGAAGCTGTCGGGCAATTTTCACTCTTTGCACGTAGTTACACGGTTTCAAGCTGCGCTCACTCGCGCTAGTCTGCTTCTTAACTGCCTTAGAATTCACCAAAGATTCTGTTTATTTCTTAGAATTCAGAATTCAGCAACTGGGATGATTTCTCTTTAACTGGGTAGTTATAGGCAAGAAAGCGTCTTTGAGGTTTCTATGCAACTGGCCGGCGAATTGTCCAAAATGAATCTGGCAAGTCTTATCAGACTTGTTCGAAATGGCGAGTTGACCGGGAAAGTTTGTTTGACTCAGGGAGCCAGCACTGCTTTTATTTTTTTTGAAAATGGTCAGCCGATTCACGTCGAATCGGATTTTGGTGTGGGGCGAGAAGCTCTCTTAGAACTCTTTTGCTGGCAAAGCGGAACTTTTTCATACATCGAATCTTCAGTGGAAGGCACAAGGCGTACACTCTCTGCCGACGAAGCTCTCGAAAAGTTGCTTAAAGAGGGGCTGGCGCATCAGGAGGCACTTAAATATCTCGAGCAGTTAAGGATCAGTCCGCGCACCGTATTTAGAGCCACTGAAAATGCGAATAATGATCCCTTTCTGGCTCGCATGGACGGCAGAAGCAGCCTGGCCGAAATTGTACAGTCTCTCGGTTTGACTCGCAGCTCTTATTTACGTCGCTTGCAAGAACTGGTGGCGAGCGGCAAAGTTCTGGTTGTGGAACCGGCAGCCGATGCCCAGGGTTTGCAGCTTCCAGACTGGGTGATTTCCAGATTGAAACAAGATAACGCCGATGTTGCTCAAGCCATAGTCGATCTGGTTATCTGGGCAGACCGAATAAAATGCTGGATGTATCAGGCTGATGCCGATCTTGAACGTCTAATCGGCATGCTCGATAAGCCGGAGGCTGCCTCGTCTGCTGAAAAAAGAGAGCAGTCTTTTGAGCCTGAAAACAGTACTTTTGCGCAAGCGGCGCCGACTGAACTGAAAAGTGAAGAGAGTACTTCGGCTGCTGCTGCCCAGGAAATTTCAAGACCCCAGGCCCGACCGCCAAGCTATGAGTTCTAGCGCTTAATTTCGCTTGCTTTTCACCGCGTCCACCAGGCTGCGTGTTCTTTCAACATCGATCGGATTTTCGAGTATGCCCTGGCGCTTCAGTGTGCTGGCTACTATGATGCCGTCGGCGTAAGCAAGCATCTGTGCTGCGTTTTCTTTGCTGCTGCCGCTGCCTACAAGAATTGGAGTTTCGGGCAAAACCTGACGGACGGCTTTGATGTCTTCGAGATCGGGCGCATTGCCGGTGGCTTTGCCGCTGACTATTATGGCGTCAGCCATGGCTCGCTTAACTGTATCAAGAGCTTGTTGTTTGATGTCGGACCACTGTCCAAGCGGCACTGCGTGTTTGACCATGACGTCGGCAAAAACAGCGATTTTGCGATCCATGCCGAGTTGGCGGCGATAAAGCATCAAATCATGTGCCTCTCCTTCAATGATGCCCTGATCGCAAAGCATGGCGCCGGTGAGTACGTTTACACGGATGAACTGGGCGCCGACAACAGAAGCTACTGCTAAAGCCGTTTTAGCGTCATTTCGCAGAACGTTGATACCGAGCGGCAAAGCGGAAATAGCTTTGACTTTTTGTGCCGCCAGGGTCATGGCGCAAGCTGTGGCAGTGTCTACGCGGCTTTTAGTAAAAGGTGTGTCGAAGAAATTTTCAATTATTATGCCGTCCACCCCGCCGCTTGCAAGGGCCGCAGCTTCCTGTTCGGCTCGGGCTAAGGTCATGTCAAGCTGCCCGTCGAAGCGAGCCGAGCCCGGCAGAGCCAGAAGGTGAATAACACCGATTACCGGCTTTTTTGTACTGAAAATTTCTTCTAACAACATCTTCTTTCCTCACAGCGCTCATAGCATAGCAGGTAGCTTTCGAGCCATTTTCATTGCCTTTTGGAGCTTTGCAAAAGCTTGATGTCAGGCGTCTGTTCACAATTATGAAAGCGGATCTGCTTTACAGGCGGGCTAAGCTGTGATTGAATCTTCAACCGTTCAGCGCCCGGCTTCGCTTGTAGAAAACAGGCAAGGATTTTTATGTCGAATTTAGCTCTTGTACACAAAGAAGAATTTCAAAAGCATTTGACTCCCGAGTCTCATCCCGAGTCGCCGCAGCGATTGACTGCTATCAATGAAGCTTTGCATCGCTCCGAACTTTTGTTGCAATTGCCGCGCCTTGAGCCTGAAATGGCTCTTTTCGATGATCTGAGCAGCGTGCATAAGGAAAGCTATATTCAAGGGCTGGAAGAAAAGGAAAAAAAGGCTGCTGCCAACGGCAATTTGATTCAGCTTGATTCGGATACATGGATGAGCCCTGAATCATATCAAACTGCAAAACTGGCAGCCGGAGCCGGTATAGCTGCTGTGCGCGGCGTGCTGAAATCAGGATACGAGAAGTCTTTTGTTATTGTCAGACCGCCCGGCCATCATGCGCTTGCCGACAGCTCCATGGGATTCTGTTTATTCAACAACGTAGCGATTGCGGCTCGTCATGCTCAAAAAGAATTCGGTCTGAAAAAGGTCATGATCATCGACTGGGATGTGCACCATGGTAACGGCACACAGGACATGTTTTTCGATGATCCCAGCGTTCTTTTCGTATCATTCCATCAGTTTCCGTTCTGGCCGCCCGACATGGGTT
>JAIEPM010000393.1 GCA_019748395.1 Candidatus Obscuribacterales bacterium | reverse complement strand
GGCGCTCAGGTGAATGTAAGCACCAAGCGCCACGCCGACTGCAGCACCGACGATATGACCGACGAGGCGAACCCCGCTTTCGATCAGGATCTTGCCGCAGAAGACATAGAGGAAGACTGCCGACACCCAGCCGACGACCGCCGCCGCCACGATGCCGACGACCCCGGCATGATAGTGCGTCACCGACCAGGCAGCCGCCACCGTGAGAACCACCGTCTGCACGATGTTGAGAACCTGCACGAAAGCATTGCGGTAAACCTTGTCGTGGCTGTCCTGCCGGTCACCGACGTAGGTGTCGTTGTAGCAAGTGCGCAGAACCTTGAGCAGGCTCTCGAACTTCTTATCGACCACGTCGTGGACGAGCTTCAGCTTGGCACCGAACCGAGTCGCGATGTGCAGGATGTCGCGAGCCAGGAAGCGGATGCTGATGTAAACGAGAGGCAGGAGCACGAAGAAGTTGACCAGCGCCGCCAGCACGCAAGCCGCCACCGTGACGCCCACCCAGCTGCTGTCGCTCATTTCCAGACCGCTGAGCTGATGGAGTTCCTGACGGTTCAGCCAGATCTGACGGATGAGCACACCGGTGGAGAGACCGAGGCTGAGAATCGTGCCGTTCAGGAGAATCTCACCGACGATCCGGTAAGAGAGCACGGCTGCGACGATTGCCAGAGCGACCAGTGCCACCACAGGCAGTGCGAGCTGTCCGAAGAGGTGGAAAGCAGAGTAGCCCGCGCCGACAGCAAGCACCACGTTCAACGCTTCGGCGAAGAAGGTCTTGTAATCGCGATCCTTCTCGCTGTAGGTGCTTTCCGCCAGCTTCTCCACAGCCTTGTAAGCCCAGTAGAAGCATTCGGAAATGAAGGTATGCAGCGCCGGGAAGACCAGACCGCAGAAGGCGATCATCTCAACGAGGTAGACCAGCCACGACCAGCCGCCCAGTCCCAGCAGGCTGACATAGGGAGCCGAAGCGTAGCAAGCCAGAACGCCGGTCGTGAACGCCAGGCATTCCATGCGACCGTAGAGGTCTTCGCGTGTGCTCTTGCCGGTGCTGACGCAGAAGGCGCCGATGCCGACCACGGACCAGACCACCCACGAGAGCCATTCCGGACCGTAGTTGAGGGACTCGTGCGTGTAGCTCCAGCCCAGGTAGCTGAAGCCTGCGATGCCGGTCAAGTAGCAGGCGGCAACCAGCAGGTAGCTGAACCAGGTCAGGTGCTTGGTCTTGTCCTCCTCCTGAGGCTTGTTGGCGTCATCTTCGCTGACAGGCTTGGCCGGCTTGTAAGGCACGTACTTGCTGTCGGAGTTGATGCGGACGCGCTTCCATAGCCAGTCGCTCGCCTTCTCGGCCGGCTTGTAGACCCAGATCAAAACCGGGCACCAGGCGTAGATGAAGGTGGCGAAGGTGGCGAAAACACCGGCGGGCACCCAGCCGAGCGCCGAGTGACCGAGCTGCCAGCCGACGTGGTAGCTGGTGAAGATGCCGGCCAGAATGGACACGAGGGCGCCGAGGGTCGAGTAGGAGATGGCGCGCGTCAGGCTCGTTTCCTTGTAGGCGCGCTGAATCAGCCACTTCATCGGCTGCCAGAACAGGACGTTGACGAAGAACGCCACGATCAGCCAGAAGATTCCCACCTTCTGTTCGGGAGCCGGCTCGTTGGCGCGGTCGGAGACGTTGTTGTTCGACATTTGCAAGTTTCCTTGTTTCAGGGATGAAAAATCTGACGGCATGCCGGAGTTGGCCTGCCGTCGCTCTTGTACCTGCAGCTTCTCCCGAGCCTTTTGGCTTCAGAAAGGAGTCAGCCGTCAGTTCGTTGTTGCAATTGCGTGGTCGCGCTAGCGCGTTCGGTCGGAGGTCTCGTTCAGATGCGCTTCATTGCTTTTGCCTTTCTGAAAAAAGTGAGTTTGTCGACTCGCTAGAAAACGGGTCGAGTCTGTGTGGGTTATCTGAGCAGTCGTCGAAAGCAGAACAGCATCGCTGCGGGGTGGTGGATACGGATTGTGCCGGCGCTGATGCTGTGGAGGGGGTCTGCCTGATGACTGAGGAATTGGAAAGATACACTGACCTTAGCAAGTAACTTCCTCATTTCCTAAGTGCTCACCATACGGGCTCCAACCGCATGCTGTCGCCTGCGCTGCCGGGGAAGGGCGCTATGCAAGGAATCAGGGTATAGCTGAAATCCGTCGACTAGCTAGCTCAACAGCCTTCGGAATTGAAGCTCGTGTATTCCGCAGTCTTTCACGAGGAGGAGAAAGCTTGCGCTGCTCGCGCTTCTTATTATCAGGCAGCGCGGCGCTGCGGGTAGCTTTCTTCCATATGATGAGAAAGCGCCAGTCTGATCTGTGCCTGTCGATCGGCATCGATCTGAGAGGGATTCAAGTCGCTTTGAGCAGGGTTTTCCTTTCCCAGCAATTGAAGGAGGGCGAGATAATCCGCCTGCTCCGGGTCATTTGACTTTGCCATTTCTATGCTCTTTTCGCGTTTGGACCGGGTTTTTGTGCTTTGTAAGTGCGTAATGCTGAAAATTAGGTAGTGCCTTTTTCTACTCTCTAGGACAGGTCTCCGGCAATTACTGCTTCCTGACGTAAATAACAGCTAGATAAGAGAAACTGCTAGCTCGCGCGAGTAATCTGTTGACCTAAAAGCCTCGGTCGCGGGGTAAATATTCTCAGTAAAGGAGCTTTCTGAAGTGAACTCTCGACAACTTGCTAAACGAAGCAGCAGCAGTACTAACGGTATTCTGTTGACTACTGTATTCTGGCTCGGCTTTATAGCTTTTGTTCAGGCTTACATTAGCTACGCTGCTTACACCTGTTTGATTGCCGGTACCTATGATTGGGCCTTTGTATCTCTTTTGTTTTCTTTGCTCTTTCTCTGGACCAGTGGTTCGCTTTATGTATGCCTGCCGCTTAACCTGTATTTTCACAGGCAATATCGAACTGAGCGGAATTTCGCGAAAGTTGATATGGTTCACAGAAAGGCGCTGCAAGCTTTGAAAAAGCTGCCTTTCAGACGGCATCCAGCAGTTGTCTCAACAATTTCCAATCTGGGTCTTTTGCGGCTTTGTCAGGGACATTTTGAAAGTGCCGAAGCGCTTTTTCTTGAGGCTGAGGCTTATTTGCTGAAAGATAAGCGATTCCGAACTTCGGATTCCATGCTTGTTGTTTTGAATAATCTTGCAGTTGCCAAAATCAGGCAGAATAAGCTTGTTGAAGCTCATCTAATTGCCGAAAAAGCTCAGGAAGTTTGCGAATCACCGTCATTGAGGCTGAAACGTAAAATGCTGGCGGCTGCACCGCTTGGGTTGAATGCGGCTATTTCATTACGTTTGGGTGAGTACGAGGAGTCAATCAGCTTTGCAGAAAAAGCCTTGCAAATTTATGAGAATGAAGAGCCTTTGAAAGGCTTTCCCCCTGATACTTTTAACCAGGCCAAAATATTTTGTTTAATCGGCATGGCTTACTGTCAGATCAAGCTTGCTCGCGAAAGTGAGAGCCTCTTGAGCTATAACAAGGCGATGGACCTGATGAAAAATCATCCCAGCAACTTGAATACGCTCTGTCTGGAGCCGCTTTATATGCTGGCAAGCCAATATTTGGAAAACGGGATTCTCGACAAAGCAGAAGAGCTTTTGGAGTTGAGCTATCAGATCGGCATGGATGAACCATTTCATCCGGACTCCCAAAAGATTCTGGGCTGCTATGAAAAGCTTCTTTCAACAACCAACAGGCAGGCTGAAATTAGTGATATGCGCAGCTGGTTGCGACCTCTTGACTGCCGCCTGATTTCCTGACTGCGAACCTGCGCTAGCACTTGGGATCTGGCTGTTCTTCATTCCTGAGTCAGATTTATTCAAATGCCCGGGTCTGGGCGGCGAAATCACAGGCTCCAGGGTCGTATAGTGCAGTCCTATTCTCCACTCTCCCGCTTACGCGAAATCCTCTACCGATATCGCCCTACCCACCAATAATTTAAGAGTAAGAACGCCTCTATCATGTGCGTTGCCTTGCTCTCTACACATACGCTCGAAAGAGCAGGAGCTATCCCATGCCGGCATACGTCTATGCTGCTATCGCTGCAGTTCTTCTTGTCGCTGCCGTTTTCGGTTTGCGACGTTTCTTTTATGCCCGAGCCCGCCGCAAGGTGCTCGGTCCTTGGCTCGACGCCGACAAAGCCCGCGATACCGCCCGCGTTGCGCCTCCGCCTCAGGCGGCGAACAGCGCGCGCGACCTCGACGGTCAGGTAGCGGTCATCACCGGTGGTGGCACCGGGCTCGGCAAAGCGATGGCGCTGGAAATGGCGCGACGCGGAGCCTAGCTTGTTATTGTCAGCCGCAATCGTGAGCATCTCGACAGCGCTGCCAGGGAATTCGTAGCGCTTGGTGCCGAGGTCCTCGTCTACCCGCTTGATGTGCGCAATCCCGAAGAAATTGAGAAAATGGTGCAAAGC
>JAIEPM010000513.1 GCA_019748395.1 Candidatus Obscuribacterales bacterium | reverse complement strand
TGGCTCACAGCGATTTGCCCTATGTATCAATAAGCAATACATACAGAAAATTGAACTATCCCGAAGATCTTAACTATGCAGCAACCATCTACAATGGCATTGATATAGACGCGCACAATCTCGAAAGAGTCGAGCGAGCAGATTATCTGCTATTCCTCGGAAGAGTCTGCCCGGACAAAGGAACTGCAGAAGCGATAGAACTTGCTCAAGAACTTGCATTGCCGCTGAAGATTGCAGGCAAAATCGACCCGGCGGATCGGGAATACTTTAATCACTCCATCAAGCCACATTTAAGCAGCAAAATTGAATATATCGGAGAAGTAAACTTTTCCGAAAAGCTCAAGCTCTACGCAGGCGCCATCGCCCTGCTTTATCCGGTGAAATTTGAAGAACCCTTTGGACTTGTAATGGCAGAGGCTCTGGCCGGCGGTGTACCAATCATGGCTTTGCGCCGAGGCTCAGTGTCAGAATTAGTAAGTGACGGCGAAACCGGCATTCTTGGAGACTCGGTAAAAGAGCTTCTCGCACGTTTTGGCGAAGTCGCAGCTATTAAGAGTCAAAAATGCACAGAAAGAGCGCGCAGTCTTTTTTCAAAAGAACGCATGCTGAAAGAGTACACTAAGCTCTATGAACGAATCAAAAATGGAAATAATAACTGAGCAAATAATACAAGCTTTTGTTGAGCATAAGAGACTTTTTCTGGTTTTCGACAGAGACGGCACCCTTGTGCCATATACGGAAGACCCTAAGCATGCGATTCTTGCGGATTCTGTTCGAAAGATTTTAAATAAGCTGGCAGCCCAGAACAACATATCAATCGGAATTCTAAGTGCGCGCGGACTTAAGCAACTGCGCAGGGATTTTTACGACGGCATGCAAATCCTTGCCGGAAACTCAGGTCTTGAAATTCAAAAACAAAAGCAACTAACAAGAAGGCATCCAGCAGCTGTGGCCGCCCGGGATATGTTGCGAGAAGCTAAAATCCATCTGGAAGAAGAAATTTTGCCGAGCTTTCCGTCGATTCTGGAAGATCATGGTCTTTCGCTCTGTTTACACTGGCAAAGAACACCGATTGCCTTTCGTCCGGATTTATTCAAGCAGCTCGACTTGATTCGATTAAAGCTCCCAGGTCTTCATTTCAAAGAAATGCCGACAAGCTTTGAAATCTGGCCTGCAATTGAATGGGATAAAGCTTGCGGCCTAAAAGAAATGCTCCAGATCTTGAATCTGAAAGCCGAGGAAACAGCTCTGCTTTATGCCGGTGACACGGAGGCCGATTTGCCCGCGCTGGATTTTGTAAAATCAAAAAACGGCATCACAATTCAGATCGGCAGAACAAGCTCAGATGAACACTTTCATCTGGAATCACCACAAGAGTTGCACGAATTGCTTAGAAAACTTGAAAGCAAGCTAGTGCCCAAACAAGCTATTTAAGAAGCACTCAAAGTGAACTGCCTCGGCAGGATTCAATTATTCTGCGGATTCAACTGAAGCGCCAGCTGCCGCCAGGTTTTAATGATTCTTTCTTCAAAGGGAGTTTCGGGATAAAGCTGAATTAGATATTTGTCGTCACCTTCAAAGCCGAGCTCGTCGAGTGTATCGAGTCCGCTCCAGAAGATGCGCATGCCGTATTGACCAGCTGGAATTTCTAATTTATATGTGTCGTCATATTCGGTGGTTGAGCCGGTTACAAGCAATTTGCCGGATGGAACTTCAATATTGCATTGCACAACATGATCAAATTCCCCGACTTCAGGGTCTTCATTCATGTCTTTTTCATCCATCGGCGCAGCATAAACTTCAAGCGTCAATTCGATATCGAGATCTCGAACCGTGCCAATTCCAACTATTCCACGGCCGCCAACGTATAATTGGCTAAGAAGGCTGTCGTTCCAGTCCTCAGGATAGTCGCAATCCTCAATTTGATCTTGCAATTGAAACTGAAAGTTCTCAGCAAAAACCATAATCGAATGGGTAATTTTATCGGGTGCATCCGCCATAATGACCGGCTCCTCAAAGCAGCAGTCATATTATACTAGCTTACCTTTCTTTCAGGCAGGCTGCTTCCTTGCAAGCGTTTTTCTTGCGCAACAATCGTCAGAGCAAGAGTCGATTCGGCCTTGCCTGCTTCAGCAGCCCCGGCAGCAAGAAGCATTTCCAGAGCCGGTTTCTTGGGCTTTCCCAGAAAAAGCTCCAAACGATCGCCTGAATTTCCAAGTCCGTCGCGCAAAAAACAAACTTCCCGGTGCAGTCGCTCACACAAAAGCTTCAAATTCCGTGTATTTGATTCTTGCTCAGGCTTTTCAGTCGACAAATACTGACTGGCATAAATCGGCTCGGCCACAGCCATGCAAGCAATCTGACCGTTGTCCTTATAATGCAATGCTGCGGCTAATATAGGCAAATCAATTCCAGCTTGCAGAGCCGCTGCCGCAATTTTAGCAACACCGGTTTTAAATGGATGGGTGCTGCCGTCACGAAAAATATTGCCCTCAGGAAATACGACCACAGCTTCGCCTTTATTGAAAAGCTGCAAACTATGATTGATTAAATCAGCCCTGGGGTCGGCTGGAAAGGAACCCATCGATTGCAGAACCTCACCCTGAACTCCAAGCAACTCGTTTGGTGAAACCATGAAGTTTGCTGGACGCCCGATTGATTCGTAGACGATTAAGCCATCCCAGCGGGTGATGTGATTTGAAACCAGAATAAATGGTCCAGATTTTGGGATATTTTCGCGACCAAAAACCTGGAAGTCTTTGAAGCGCATAGTTATGGAGATTTTGTTCACCATGCTCCAGAAAGCATAAAGCAAAGGGTTCTTTCTGTCTTTCAAAGCTCTTTTCTTTCTTTTGAACGTATTCATCGTTTTTCCCTCACAGGCTCCTCAGCTGCTTCATGAATCCAAGATAGCGCTTCAAAGCCGCTTGAATTAAACGCGGCAAACAGTTCAGCTACTGTGAGCCAAAGGGAGCTTGCGCTGCAAGCAGTGAGGAAAATCTATGCTTCTAATCGCTATTTGAGGCGCCGAACTCTTTTGGCCATGAAAATATCCGGCTTACCAAAACCATTGGCGTCCGGCAAAACACCGCAAATAGTGAAGCCCAGCTTTTCGTAAAACTCAAAAGGATGCCCATTTGTATTGCGAATATTCTTGAGCTTCTCGAGCGGCTCAGGATATAAATCCTGTCCAAATAAGCTGGTTTTGCCGCTTTCGTCGTCGGCCGCAACCCAGAGAGTCAGTCCACCACTCTCGTTTACACGACTTTCAATTTCAGTGACAAGCGCTGTTCCGATGCCGGCGGTCCTGTGACTCTGATGCACTACAAGCGGGTGCAGTTCCCAGGTGTTGCCGTTATACTGCCGGATTGCAGCCGCCCAGCCTACTGCCCGTTTGTTTTCCAGGGCCACCACTGAAATACGACCGGCACTGAAAGACTCTTCTACTTCTTCCATGGCCTCCCTGATTCCCGGCCAGGCATCGGGAGACATATCGGAAAAACCGGCAAAGAGCATTTCAGCCACCTGAATCTTGATGGCGTCATCCTCAAATTCCAAGTCCCTGATTTTCATTGGTCGATTCCAAAAATTGAAAGGCGAAAAACAGCTTACAGAATAACGCACGGAGGCCTGCAGATCATGCAAGCAGCTTTCAGTAATAAGCGGAAATTCCGGCTTGCGTAGAAACTTTAAAGAGAGCAGCTTGGCAAGAGCCAAGATAAAAATCTCCAAAGAATTTCACTTGACGAGCGGCGCATGATTATGATGTCTACTTGAGATCGCCCCTTGCTTTGTCACCCAAAAAAGAACTTCCCCCCGATTAGGTGCAGGGGGAAGACTTATTGTGGTGGATTAGGTAAGGAGGAAACAGACCACAAGTCTTCAAGAGGCTCTGTGGCTGTGAATCTATAATAGCAGCCGCAGATCAGAGCGGCTGTAAAAATCTTTGAAGATGAGCTTCCTGAGAGGAATTGCAAAGGTGCTGAAAATTGCGAAGGTGCTCGGAATAGCTCCTGTATTCCGAGCACCTATAAATTGTGAGGCTGCACCGCTGGCAGTGCCTACCCTCAGACCCTTAAGCTATTGCCTTGCCCAAAAAGGTGTTCCGCCTAATTTTTCCTGAGCCATGTCAGGGAACAAAGCATCGAGTGCGAAGTTGGAAGAACCGGTTGAACTGCCGCTTGCAAGCGCGCGAGTTAAACTTCCGCTTCCCAAATTTTGCTGCTGTTTGGCTGAGTTGATGATTTTGATATTTGCCGGGCAAAAGACAAACACTTGCTCAGTCATTTTGTGAAAATCGCCGTCAAGAGCAGCAGAGGCTCCAGCAACGAAATCAACCAATCTATTAGCGTCGTTTTTCTTCAGCTTGTCCAGGGATATGGTGGTGGCATGGCGAGAACGCAGAGCCTCCACTATATCTAGTGCCTCTTCAAACGA
>JAIEPM010000580.1 GCA_019748395.1 Candidatus Obscuribacterales bacterium | reverse complement strand
GATGCTTCTCGTCACTCAGACATACTAAGAGACCGTCCGGGAAGTCCGGATTTTGTGATTGCAGCCGAAGTCTATATCTTACCAAGCAAGATCACGCATTTAACAAAATATGCATTGCAGTTAAAGTCTGCGATTTATGATGCTAAAAACTCAAGAAAAGCTGCATGATCATGGAGTGTTCTCAATGATAAAACAGATAGCCTCACTGACATTTATTTATCTCTGCGTTTGCATGTCGTGGATGATTCTCGGCTCTACAGTTGTGCTGCGAACAGGACAGCAAAACCATCAGCTCAGTGAAGAAGTGCAATCCCTCTGGGGCACTGAACAAAAGCAAGAAGCACCTTCCTTTTA
The DNA here is from genome assembly GCA_019748395.1 of Candidatus Obscuribacterales bacterium. Lineage (GTDB taxonomy): Bacteria > Cyanobacteriota > Vampirovibrionia > Obscuribacterales > Obscuribacteraceae > JAIEPM01. The sequence continues at coordinate 4,071 of JAIEPM010000580.1, read as the reverse complement.
TGAAAAGACCTGCGAAAAAGAACACTACAAATTTTTTCAAGCTGATGCCAGTGACATTGATGTAAAGCTCAATCTCGAACAGAGACAAAAAGGGCTGCTCTGGTATCCAACTTATAAAGTAGCCTTCAAAGCAGACTACCTTTTGGCTAATCATAATCAAGTCGATAAAGAACTAAAAATGCGACTGCAGCTGCCGGATAAAAAAGGTGTCTATGACAATTTGAAGATCTCGATCGGCAATCAAGCAATAGGCGATTTTCATCCGGTGGACGGAATGATCGAAGCGAAATTCGTTTTGCCTGCAAACAGCAGCGAAGCACTGCATCTCTCCTATGATTCCATGGGAGTGAGCAGCTGGCGCTACACAGGCGGAAAGGGACTCTCTCTCTCGAAAAATTTCAAGCTGAGCATGAACACCAATTTCGACGCAATCGATTTTCCAGATGGCAGCAGATCGCCGACTGGAGCAAAAGAAAAAACAAAAACCGGCTGGCATCTAGTCTGGCAATATGAAAATACTATGACCGGCAACGACATCGGAATGAAAATGCCGCAACGCTTAAATCCAGGTCCGCTTGTATCCGACGTAACTTTCTTTGCACCTGTATCACTATTCTTTTTCTTCTATGTCACCTGGCTGAGCAGCACCATAAAATCAATCAAATTACATCCGATGCATTATTTTTTCATCGGCGCAGCGTTTTTCAGTTTTCACCTCTTACTGGCCTACTCGGTGGACCATATTCCGCTTGAATGGAGCTTCCTGCTCTGTTCCCTGGTTTCGGTTTTTCTTGTAATGAGCTACGTTTCCCGCATAGTCAGCGACCGAAAATTCGTCAGACAGGTGGGCATTTCTCAATTCATTTACCTGGTGCTCTTCTCATACACATTTTTCCTTGAGCAGTTCACAGGCTTGATCATCACTTGCCTTTCGATCAGTACTCTTTTTCTCTCGATGCAATACACCTGCAAAATCGACTGGACTAAATTACTCGCCGGGCAAAGTCAGATTAATCCTGAGGCAGACCTGAGCCTTATAGAAGAGGTCTACACAGCCGCACCTTGACAGCTCGGGTCTACATGAGATACCGTTAAGCTCGCCGGGGGCAATGCCCTGCGCGGGCTTGCGCTTCAGCCCCTCCGGCGCTGGGTACATAAGGGATCGACGGCTACCCTGGGGGTCAGGGATGAGCGAAAGCGAGATCGCGTCCGACGGAGAAGCTGAAAAGCCCCGCCGCAGCGCGAAACACACAGCAGAGCATGAGGTTGCTCCGGCAGCGGAGGACCCTCAGTCGCGCGATCTGGAAAAGCCGGAAGAGAAACCAAGATTAAACGACTGTGCCTTCACTGAACTGAGCAGACAATCCGTCTCCGGTGCTTTCCGACGAACAACCGGCGAATTGCCTGTGGCTGGATTCATGGATCTTTCAGAAGGCTGCACGCTGAACGCCGGAGACAAAGCGACACCCACTCAAGAAACAGATCTAGTAAAGCCGGATTCCAGCAAAGCAAAAGCCAAAGCGAAAGAAAGCGATCCGCCTTCGCAAAACGAGATAGCAGCGGTTAAAGTAAAAACTGTAAGCGTAAAGTCGGTCACAAGCGGTCAATCGTCTGATTTGCAGATGCCCGGTGCATTTTCGCCAAAAGCAGTTGCAAACGAATTAGCGCCTCAAACTCAGACTTTCTCTTACAAAACACCATTAGCAGAAGCCGAAAGCAAAAACCAGAGCTTCAGCCCGGCTGCATTGCCGGAGACTCAGAGACTGAGTTCAGCCGCCAATATTTCAAAAACCGAACCGGCTTCGCATCCTTCCGAAAAAGCCGAGTCAATATCAACGGCCAATGAAATCCAGCCAAGACTGGTCAAGACCATTGCGATAAACACCCAGGCAGCTCCGGACAGCAGCTATAACAGTTTCAAGCCTGTACCTGCAAGCGAGAATCCGGCGCAAATACAGATATTGAATGTGCGAACCCAATCGCTTGATACAGTGCCGAGTCCCGCTAATCTTGCCGGACCCTGCGACATAAAATCAGCCGGTCCTGACGCCATGAAAGCGCTCAACGTCACAGAGCTTCAAAATGCACTTAGTAATTACAAAGCAAATAGCAGCTCAGACAGCACTGCAAGAAGCAGCATTTCCAGTACAATGCTCGACCCGACGCCAATCGCATATCAAAAGAACCTGGATAGAAACAACAACCTGCCGGTCAATTCTGACACACGGACAGGCGTGGGCAATACGGAAACAGTAAAATACTCGATTGCAGAAGTCGCCGGAAAAGACACAAGAGCCGATTACCAGGCTATGAATAAGCTGGTTTTAGACAGTCCGGCACCGAGCAAAGACAGCAGCATTAATTCGATAATGTTCAATCCGACAAGCATCGCAAACCAGTCCCCAAAACTGGAAGGCGGCCTTGCTACAGGAGGAACTGGAGAGAAATCCTACATCGCTCCAATCAGCGGCTTTGGCTCGGGCGATAAGCAAATCACTAAAGCGGACATGGAAGCTCTGTCTCAATCAGCAAAAGACGGCGCTCTGTCACGCAGCTCCTTGCAAGAGATAACAAGTACAATTGGAAAATCTGGAAACGATAACGGCAAAAGCGGTATCGATGCTGGTGGCGGTGCGGCGCGCGGCGGCAGCGGAGGAGGCGAATCAAACCAGGCAGCAGGAAGAACCGGAGCTGAAGGATCAAATAAAGGTGGAGCCGAAGCAACAAGTGGAAGATCCGGAAGCAATTCCGAATCTGCACTTGCAAGCTCTCACTCAAACGAAACAAGTCACTCTCGTTCGGCAAACAGCGGCCGGACAGATTCAAGTTCAGAATTCAGCAGAAACACTGAGAGCTTTCAAAGCAACAGCAGCGCAAAGTCCGACTTTGTTTATGCAAAATCAAATGACCATGGCAATGATAAAGTTGTTTCGGAAAAAACAAACGGCAACGATCAGCACGAGACAAAACAGCAAGTTGCCCATCTGCCAGCAGCCGTATCAGAAAACACCCCTGTAGCGGCCAAAGCAAATCAAATTGAAATGAATTCAAACGCCAGCCTGGCTCGCAGCACGACGCAGAGCTCGGGAATCGTTTCCCTCGATTCAATAAGCAATTCAAACAAGAGCCAGCAAGCATCTGCGGAAAAAACAGCAAGCACAAACAACGTTGGCAACCCGGCGCTGAAGGAAATTAGTGGACCTATTTCCCTGTCGGCGCTTTCAAATATTGTTCAATCAAGCGCAAAAGGCGACGGCATAATTCCTGCAGCTAACACAACAACTGCAAGCAGCCGAGTCTTAGCCTCTGAAATAACAGCTTTGAACCCGAACCAAGCTGCTACAAGTTCTGTTATAGGCATGGGTGCAGCAGCAGGCAGGCAAATTCCGGAAAGCATACGTTCAAGCGGCGACGCTTCGATGCAAAACAACATAAGCGCTGCTGCCAATGCGGCCGGGCTAAGAGCAAGCGAAACTGCATCCAGTGTTCTTGCAGGTGGGAAAGGACTTTTTGCAATAGATCCTGCTATAAGCTCAAAAGGTGATGGCAGCTTGATATCGAAAGCCCCATTATCAGCACAGAATCAAGCCGCTAACGCTCAACTAAACACGATTCTTGCCGGCTCCGCCAATCAACTGGGCACGGCAGGCAATATCGGAACGCCGAATTTCCAGCCGGGTCGAAATCCCATTGCCAACATAAACGGCGCGGCAGGCGAAGCAACTATTCCGTCCACGAAATTGAGTTCCCTGGACATAATAAGCGGCCGGCCGAATACGCCGGGCGAAACAGGCAAAGTTCACGACTTCGACTTAAGCGAGCTATCGAGAATTCAAAAAGCTCTTGGCGGCAAGCGCTATTTAACAGGAGTTGAAATTGCCCTGGCGGTTGCTATTGCGTCCGCAGCAGTCGCCAAAACAAGACCGGAAGAAGCAAGCGATGGCTCCCCTGCTGCAGATTCAGCAGAGTCCGGCACCGAGAATTTAACGAGTGCTGACGAGGAAGAGCTACTTAATGCTTACGAAAATAAGAATGCCGACCCGGATTCTCAAAAAAAGACAAGCCTCTTCA
>JAIEPM010000222.1 GCA_019748395.1 Candidatus Obscuribacterales bacterium | reverse complement strand
AAATTCACAAAATCAACCTCGGTTCAATCGAATCTATAGAAGATCGCGAACTCATATTGAAATCAATTCAAAAATGGGCCCCTGGAGTAAGCCGCTCTGCTGAGCTGATCCAGGCACTGGAGCCTCCACCGAATCACAGCTATACGGAATTGTGGCTGCAAGCATTGAGTGCTGCACCTAAAAGAGAGCGGCTCAAGCCTCTTTCATCAGGTACTTATTTGAAGAAAGACAGTTACATGGTGATTGAGCAGCTTGGTTCAGGCGGACAGGGGATGGCGTATCTAGCTAACGACGCCTACGGTTCGACAGTGGTTCTAAAAGAATTCATCATGCCTGTTTTTGTGGACGTCAATGTTCGGCGAAGCGCCCTTGAACAATTTGAAAACGAAGCGAAGTTACTGAGACAGTTAAATCATCCGCAAATTGTCAAATTAATCGATTTCTTCGTGGAAGACCATCGCAGCTATCTGGTCCTGGAACACATCAACGGCATGTCTTTGCAAGATCTGGTCAAAAAGCGCGGAGCACTGCCGGAGAAAGACGTAATTTCTCTTATCCAACAGATGAGCAGCATTCTTTCATATCTGCATAATCTGAATCCGCCGGTTGTGCATCGCGACTTTACTCCGGACAATCTTATCTTGAACAAAGACGGCACACTCAAACTAATCGATTTCAATGTCGCAAGACAGGTAATTGAATCCACAACAAGCGGCACAGTGGTGGGCAAACACGCATATTTGCCCCCTGAACAATTCCGCGGAATGCCTGAGCGTGCCAGCGATATTTATTCAATGGGGGCAACTATTCACTTCCTCTTAACCGCTTGCGAACCCGAGCCAATCTCAAGTTCTCATCCGCAAAAGCTCCGTCCGGAACTGAGCCCCATCTTGAGTAAAATGGTAGAAAAAGCGACGGCTCTTGATTTAAAAAAACGATTTCGAACTATTGAAGAGCTCGATAACTTCATGAAGGACGAGAACCCGAAAGATTTAGTTTAGCTCAGTCGGTAAATACCCATGCCTGCCTCAACAAAGAAAAAATCAAAATCCATGGAGATACTGAGCTGGGCTATAGATTTGAGCGTCATTGCTCTCTTGATTTACTATTTTTCAAACCCGCAAAATCAGAGCAATTTCTGGTCGGCTGTTAACTCCGGCATAAATTCGGCCAAGTCTTTTATCGAAGCAAGTGGCGTTAAACTCGCGAAAAAGAAAACTGCAAGTATTCAAGCTGCAAGCAAGAAAGAAAATGAAGCAAGCTTGCAAGAGCCGCTTCCACCAAGTTTTGTGCCGCCGCCTCTGGCCACTGCCGAACAATTGGCTGCCGAAATTCCGGGAGATTGCATTCCGCCTGAAATGCGAGATTTGAATGAAATTCCGGAAGCTGCAAAAATGTTTTATACACCTGAACCTCTCGCAAAGCAAACAAAAGTTCGCAAAGGAAAAGGTAAAGCCCTTCAATTCAGCAAGAGGAAGATTGAGGGCGTGCCCTTTTACCAGGTCACTGTCGATTTGAACGATCCCGACTCATTTATAGTAATCCGCCTCCCGAAAAAAGCAACACAAGCAAATAGCAGCAGCTACTCAGCCGGTCATGAGCTATTTGAATCATTCGTCAAAGAATATCCATCCGCAGTTCAAGTAAATGGAACTTTTTTCAGCAAAGACGAAGAAGAGCGTGTCATGGGCAATATGGTTTCGGAAGGCAAAATGCTGAAATACAGCCCCTGGGAAAACTATGGTACAACCCTGTCTTTGAGAGAAGGCGACTATCCGGAAATGGTCACCGCCAGAGCCGAAGGCAAGCCGCGCTTTGACGAACACTGGTTTTCGCTCACCTGCGGTCCGCGCCTTGTCAAAGAAGGTGAAGTCTGGCTCAATCCCGAACTTGAGGGCTTCGCCGATCCCCATGTGCTCGGTGTTGGACCTCGTTCTGCAATAGGCTTTCCAAAATCAAGAGACAGGCTTTACCTGATAACTTTTCTGCAAGGACTTTCACTCAAACAAGAAGCAAAAATTATGAAAGCGCTTGGCTGTTACGAAGCCATGAACCTGGATGGTGGTGCTTCCAAAGCCCTGGCACACGATAACAAGCTTGTGATGAAACCGGGTAGGGGGCTTACAAATGTAATCGTCGTCTATGACTCTAAACACAAGGCGCCGCCGGAGACACTGGCATCATGGCAAGCATTTCAAGAAAGCAAGAACCAAACTCAAGGGCAGTAAATGCTAGACTTTGACTTCTGAATTCACTCCGGAAAAGCAAATGACAGCTCCCAAAACAAAACCCTACGGAACATGGACCTCCCCTATTTCGGCAGAGATGCTGGTTTCAAAAGCAGTAAAGCTCGGACAGACTTTTATTGATAAAGATCGCTGTTACTGGCTTGAAACTCGCCCCTCCGAGAAAGGGCGCAGCGTGCTTGTCGCAGCCGATCATTCCGGAAAAATCGAAGACATCAGCCCTCAGGATTACAATCTGAGAACAGCCGTTCATGAATATGGCGGCGGCGCAGCAATCATCGCAGACGGCAAAGTATTTTTCAGCAACTTCCACGACCATCGGGTTTACGAACAAACTCTCGGCTCCAAAAGCGCCCGACCTCTTACGAAAGAAGGAGTTTCTCGCTATGCCGATTTCTGCTTCGACGCAAAGCGGAATCGTCTGATTTTGATTCGTGAAGATCATGCAGATGATCCGGCGGAGCCCTTGAATTTCCTGGAAGTGCTGAGTCTTGAAGGCAACACTGAGTCTGAGATGCTGCTTGCAGGCAGTGATTTTTTCTCGTCTCCAAGAATCAGCCCGGACGGGCGCTTGCTGGCATGGCTGACCTGGAAGCATCCGGACATGCCCTGGGATGAAAGCAAGCTCTGGACAGGCAATCTCGGAAATGACGGTTCGCTGTCGAATATTCAGCATGTCGCAGGCGGCAAAGGTGAGTCAGTGGCTCAACCTGAATGGGGTCCCGACGGCACTCTTTATTTTGCATCAGATCGAAATGGTTGGTGGAATCTGCACGCATCCTACAGCGGTCTGGTCGAACCCTTAGTTGAAATGCAGGCCGAATTTGCCTACCCGCACTGGGTCTTTGGTCTATCAAACTATTGCATACTGCCGGACAACAAAATAATTTGCTCTTACACTCGCAATGGTTTCTGGCAACTTTCAGAATTCGATCCGGATTCGCGGGTTTTAACAGACATCGACACCCCATACAAAGACATCAGCTATTTGAGAGCCTGCGGCAATAAAATTGTATTTCGAGCCGGAGCTGCAGATCGTTTTGCCGAAATTGTCAGCATGGATCTGGAAAGCAAGGAATTGAAAGTTCTGAGAACTTCAAACGCCTGCAGTATAAACAGCAAGTACTTCTCAGAAGCTGAAGCCATTGAATTTCCAAGCAGCAAGGGTCAGGCTTATGCATTTTTCTACGAAGCGAAAAACCCTGATTTTGCCGCTCCTTCAGGAAACCTGCCGCCGCTTATTGTCAAAAGCCATGGCGGTCCGACATCTGCCTGCAGCAGCACTCTTGAACTGGGCATTCAATACTGGACCAGTCGTGGTTTTTCGGTTGTAGACGTAAATTACGGAGGCAGCTCCGGCTTTGGACGTGAATATCGCGAACGCCTCAGCGGCAACTGGGGCATTGTAGATGTGGATGATTGCGTCAGTGCGGTAAAGTACTTGACTGAGGCAGGCAAAATCGATCCGCATAAAGTTGCCATCACAGGCGGTAGCGCAGGCGGCTACACTACTCTTTGTGCTCTCACATTTCAGAGTGATTTTTTTGCTGTCGGAGCCAGTTACTATGGCGTAAGCGATCTGAGCTCTCTTGCCACGGATACGCACAAGTTCGAGTCACGTTATCTTGACGGTTTAATCGGTCCCTATCCGGAACGAAAAGACTTATACGAGGAACGCTCCCCTCTGCAACACGCTGATAAAATCAACTGCCCGATCATATTTTTGCAGGGACTCGAAGACAAGGTTGTTCCGCCTTCACAATCGGAAGCTATGGTGGAAGCATTAAAGACTAAGAAAATTCCGGTTTGCTATTTGAGCTTTGAAGGCGAACAACATGGGTTCCGTAAAGCCGATACTATCAAAAGCAGCATCGAAGCTGAGCTGAGCTTTTTCTGCAAAGTGATGCAGATTGAGAGAGACGATCTCGTGCCGGTTCCGATAATTAATGAGGAAAAGCTTCTTCCGGTCAAAAGCAGCAAATAGAACCATGCTTAGGAAGGATACGAATAAAAATTCACTTTGCTATCCTCGCCAAAGGAACCTCAGGTAGCCCTAATGAGTTACTGGTTGAAATATAGAATCGCGATACTCTCCACATTCATCGCTTTCACCTTATTTCTCTGGCGAAGAATGCGAAGTAGTTTGTCTTTGATTCGGTTTTTAAGGCTAATC
>JAIEPM010000493.1 GCA_019748395.1 Candidatus Obscuribacterales bacterium | reverse complement strand
CCGGGGAAAATTCAATTGATACAACTAAGAGGAGAAAGGTATGGAATTTGAGCCGTCCAGGCTTGTAGGCTTGCTTGGAATTGCCACCATTTTTGGTCTGGCATTTCTGATGTCAAACAACCGAAAAGCAATCAACTACAGGCTCGTGGGCTGCGGAATTCTCTTGCAATTGACCCTGGCAGTTTTTGTTCTAAAAGTAGAATTCGGACAACAGCTATTTAGAACGGTCGGCGAATTAATCACCGAGCTTCTACATTTCTCGGACAAAGGAGCAGGATTCGTATTCGGTCCGCTTGTCGACAAACCGGAAAAGCTCGTCGAATTGTTCGGTCCGGGAGGAGCCTACATCTTTGCATTTCGCGTTGTGCCGACAATTATTTTCGTATCAAGCCTGGTCAGCATCTCTTACTACCTGGGCATCATGCAAAAAGTCGTGCAAATTGTTGCCAAAGTTGTGGCATTCATCATGGGGGCAAGCGGAGCCGAAGCACTCTCCAACGCGGCTTCGGTCTTTGTCGGTCAGGTGGAAGCTCAGCTTTTAATTCGTCCTTATGTGCCGTCCATGACCAAATCCGAGTTACTGGCGTCAATGGCCGGCTCTATGGCTTGTGTTGCCGGAGGAGTTCTGGCGGTTTACATCGGCATGGGCATACAAGCATCCTACCTTTTAACGGCGAGCATCATGGCCGCTCCGGGAGCGCTTGTTATTTCGAAAATCGTTTATCCGGAAACGGAAGAATCCAAAACCAAAGGCAAGGTGCAAGTGCACGTCGAAAAGACAAATGCCAATTTAATCGATGCCGCCGCCCATGGTGCTTCGGACGGACTAAGAATCGGCTTGAACGTAGTGGCGATGCTTATCGCATTTATCGCTTTGATCGGCATGACTGATGCGGCGCTCGGCTTTGTGGGCAAAACCATTTACGATCTGGGACTGAAAGCTCCGATTTTGGGAATACAGCTAGATCATATAAAGCTCTACGACATTTTCGGACTTGTATTTGCACCAATCGCCTGGCTTTTGGGAGTACCATGGACAGACGCACCTGTGGTCGGCCGCTTGATGGGTGAAAAGATTGTTCTCAACGAATTCGTAGCTTATACAGACCTCTCGAGCATGCTCAAAGACACAAGCGGCACTGCCGTGCATATAAGCAAGCAGGCAGAAGCCATTGCAACCTTTGCTCTATGCGGATTTGCAAACCTTAGCTCAATCGCCATACAGGTGGGAGGCATCGGCGAAATTGCACCATCACGCCGTGCAGATCTGGCAAGACTGGGCGTGAAAGCCTTGATCTGCGGCACCATGGCCAGCTATCTATCCGCCACTATTGCCGGACTGCTGCGCTAATATAGAACAGGTGAACGGCCGGAAAGTTCAGCTTTGACGAAACCCAATTCAGCCGCAATGCAAGCCCTGGGCTCTGCAATCTTATTTGGAGGCAGTACTCCAGCAGCCAAATATTTACTTGCTGACATCGGTCCGCAAATGCTTGCCGGATTGCTTTATTTGGGCGCAGGACTGGGACTTGCGATTATTCGGTATAGAGACAGAAAAAATTCAAAAACAAATAAGACCGGCAATTTAAATAACTCAGAAATGAAAGTTTTACTTGCGGCAATTTTTTGCGGCGGCTTGCTTGCCCCTTTGCTCATGATGCTGGGCTTGAAATCCGGTAGCGGCAGCAGCGCGTCCCTGCTGCTGAACATGGAATCAGTTTTTACGGCATTACTTGCCTGGTTTATGTTCAAGGAAAACTTTGACTTTAGAATAATTGCGGGAATGATTTCTATTGTTGCGGGCAGCGCAATTTTGAGCTTTGAGCCGGAGAGCAGTTTTTTGCTTTCGTCTTCGCTTTTAATACTCTTAGCTTGTTTTTTCTGGGCACTGGACAATATTTTGACCAGAAATATCTCGCATGCGGATGCAAGCTTCATCGCCTCGAGCAAAGGTCTGATTGCAGGACTGGCAAACTGCACGATTGCATTTTGCAACGGGCAAAGTTTGCCTAGCGCCGGAAATCTGGCAGCAGCATTTGCAGTCGGTTTTCTCGGTTACGGTCTCAGCCTGCTCTTATTTATCAAAGCGCTGGATAAACTGGGTGCTTCACGCTGCTCTGCATATTTTTCATGCGCACCATTTGCAGGCGCATTGCTTTCCATAATTTTTCTGACCGAAAAAGTAAACGGCAGCTTCCTTCTAGCAGGAGCCTTAATGCTAACGGGAGTCTGCCTTCATTTATTTGAGAAGCATGAGCACGAACACTGCCATGAAGAAATAGAGCATGAGCATCTGCATGAGCATGACGAGCACCACCAGCATGAGCACGAGGCAGGCAGCAAAACCGAAGAAGCACATTCACACTGGCATCGACATGAAGCCCTAATTCATTCTCATCCACACTATCCTGACAGCCAGCATCGACATGAACATTGAAAATTAGCTGCTTTCAAGCCGTTCTCCAGCCCTTAGTAAATTTCACAAGCTTAAGTTCAGACAATGGAGCAAAAACTGCGCTGCTCTATAAATATGGGAGAATAAACCTTCACTTTTCGGTATCCCGCCGTGCTGTCTGATCGCCAAAAGACATTAGTATGTTTACTGAGCACCCTCGGCTTGAGCTTGCAATTATTACAGGCAGTGAAGGCAGGCGAGAACAATCCGCCGCCCGATCAAATCCTTGACAATAGCGGGCGCGGTGGCTTAGCAACACCGCCGGTTTTAAAGGGACCACTACCTTCAAACAAGGAGGGTCTGCCCACACCGCAAGTGATAAATCAGGCTGAAACACCGCAAGCTAAAGCTGCTGCCGATAAACTCGATAATCTTGTCGAAGAAAATATTCGAAGTATGGGCGCGATGTTTGTGGATCCTGAACAGGTAATCGTCAGCCCGCCCTTATTAAGCGCGTTGATCAGAGTTGATGAAGTTCTCAATCCTTATTCACTGGAAGCCTCAGGCTCGAGAGCAATCAGTTTGCATGACGTTTTAAATGCAGCCCAGGGCCAGAACTTAAACATCAAAACTCTTGGTGCGGACAGTGATGTTCGTCGCTGGAATATGATCAGTTCAATCGGCGGTTTTTTGCCGACTCTCACAAACGAAATAACTTATCAAGGAATCAGCGGCAACTACATAAGCCCGGCCAGTGCTGCCATTCCAATTCAAAATTATTACTTGAATACAAGCAATAGTTTTACGCAATATCTGTATAAAGGCGGCAGCATCATCCACACTTATCTGGAAGAGAAGCACAATTATCTGGCCTCAAAGCATGCCGTAAAACTGGTCAGCAACGACACCATGCTCGAAACGGCCAAGCTTTATTATCAGCTTGCGCTCAACGAAGTAATGCTGCAAATTCGCATCAAAACAGTTGAAACAGCAGAAGGTTTGCTTTTGATCAATAAAGATCTTTATGCAAACGGCGTCAATACAATGCTTGAGGTTTTGCAGGCCAAAACACAGTTATCGCGAGATCGGCAGCAGCTCATTAAACAGCAAATGGAACGCCGGCAAGCGGCAGTGAAACTGGCTACCACAATCAACGAAGATGCGGGGGTGGACCTGACTCTGGGTAATCCCCATATCGGCAAGCTCAGACTTATCGATAAGCGACTGAATATAAAAGACCTGCTTCAAATTGCACTGGACAATCGGCCCGAATTAAAGCGTTATGAAGAACTAAGGCTGGCGGCCAAAGAAGCTATCAAAGTAGCAAAAGCACCTCTTTTACCGCAGGTCGCAGTAACAGGAAGCAGTGTCGGAACTTTTGCTAAAATTCAAAACGCCAGCGCACAAACGCAGCAAACACCATTCAGCACTTCCGGTGGAGCTTCCGCAACGGCAGTTTCAGGAGCTTCGAGCTTGCCTGTAGCTTCAAGCGGCAGTTCGGGCGGGCGGCATGACGCGGGACGCTCATTGTTCTTGATCGGAGTCGATATGCAGTGGACGCTGGGAGGGCTTGGTCTGACCAGCGCCGCTAAAGTTCAAGCAGCAAGAGCAGAAGCACGCAGGCGGCAACTTGAATTTTCGCGCTCTCTAAATGATGTATACAAAGAAGTAAGAGACTCCTACTTAAACAGCATCACGGCTGAGAACCTGATCATTGAAACTACCGACACAGTCAACTCCTCAAAAGAACAATTGCGAGTGGCTAAAGATCGCCTCGAAAACGGAGTCGGCACAAACCTTGATGTAATCAACGCCCAAAGGGACTATACGGCAGCAATTATCGACAAAGCCAACGCCATAATCCAATTCAACACAGCCCAGGCCCAACTATTGCGTGATATCGGCAAGATTTCAGTCCAAACACTGGTAGCAAGCACACCTTTAAACAGCAAGAGCTTGCAGTAGTATGTGGATTGTCGAACTAGCCCTGAATAAGCCCTAC
>JAIEPM010000510.1 GCA_019748395.1 Candidatus Obscuribacterales bacterium | reverse complement strand
CGCAGAAGCGCTCAAGGTCTACGCGATGGGGCGGGGACGTACGTCCCCGCCACTTTTCGGCCTTTTTATGCTTTTTGTTTGCTATGCTACAACAAATAGTAAAAGGCTGATTGCGGTATCACGACTCCATCGCGATTGCGCTTAGCCTCAGCAGGAAGTTTTGAAATTTGGTAAATCGCCGCTGGCGACCATGTTGGCAGTTGATTCTCTGATTGAATCGAAACCTGAGGATCCGGAGCGCAACTGCGCTTCTCTTGCCAGATCAATAGCCAGAAGATCTTGAGCTTTGCTGCTCTCTCTGACTCGATCATCGTTGCTTATTTTGTCTGTGGTCATCTATGAACCTCCTCTGGTTCAAATAGAAAAACCCTTTCAACCCGTTGATAAATCTAGTCCGATTATGTGGCTGATCTGTGAATTCTCTTAAGCCGGTGGATTTTTCTTTTAGTCATTTTGAAATCTGTTTGATCATAAAAGCAGAGGCTTCTGAACCTCGTAATAACCGCTGTCTGAGTTCCTAAAATTTCACAACAGATATGGAAACTGACTTTGTGAAAGATTCAGGAGTTGAACGGATGGATAATCTTGCTGAGCAGACTGATTTGCCCAAAAACAAGTCGGAACAATCTGCACAAGAGGCTTTGCTTGGTGAATTTTTTAACGCGAACAAGGAGTTTTTCGGCAAGTTATCTGTATTGTCCGATCGCGCGCTCGCTCTTGGAAATGATCCTGCTGCCTCTGTGGGAAAGCACGGCGGCTATGTCTTGTTAAAGGATGCGGAAGCTGCATTAAGCTCTAAATTTGAAAGCAAGACGCTGGAAGATCAAGATGGAAGAGCAAGGGGGAAGCAGTATTTTGATAAGAGCGGTATTCTACGGGCGGCTCTCAGAGCGGATTTTGATATAACTGTTCTGTCCAAATTTGATGGGCAGGGAAGGAGCCTGTTGGAGAGAACTTCTTTTGATAATGGTGGAAAGCGCATAATTTCCTCTTCTTACGACAAGGATGCAAGAGAAACGCAGCGTGTAGCGTTTCACAAAGATGGGCAAACACCCCGGATAGTTAGCAAGTTTCCGCTGAAAAGTGATTTGTCTTCTAGATTTACTCAAGATATTTATCGCAGCGACGGCAGTCGAGAAATGCACTCGGTTTCGTATAAAAATTTATCGAAAATTCAAGTTGAAAGCCGCTTCGGTCCTGATGGTTTGAGGAAGAAGCAGGAAAAAACCTATCATCCGGATGGAGAGGAAAATCAGACTTACCGATATGATGAAGCTGGTAATCTGACCGAGCTTGAAGTAAACGAGATGCATATGACAGTTTGGAGGCCTGATGGCACTCGAGCTAAGGACATAATTCCGCTCAAAGACGGCAGCATCGAAACAAGCTATTCTGATGATGGTGAAACTATCAATAGCAAGGTCTGGTACAGAGCCGATGGAACTGCTGAATGCCGCTTAGAACGCGGTCATTTGCCTGAGCAAATCATTGAGTACAAGTATCAGCAAGATGGTAAAACTTTAGCCGAAAAAGGTTATTACCAGGATGATTTTTCTTCGGTTGTCTCCAAATTTAACAGCAAGGGTGTGATTATTGAAGAGCGCGTGACCAGAGCTGATGGATCCGGCTCTCTGACAAACTATTCTCAAGATGGAATGAAACAAAGAGGAAGGAGTCACTTTCAAGCGGGTGAAATGCGATCTAAGCCGGCTTTTTGATCGTTGGGTTTTTCGTATGGTGATTAAAGGCTTCGGCTCCTGTTTTTGTGTATGGCAATTCTCAGCGGATTTGACAGTATCTTTTTTATGAGCAGGGACGAAGTATACTATCTTTTCGCCGGGCCGCCGGAGCACAAGATTTATCAGCGGCTCTGTCCACAGAGACTTTACACTTGCTTTATACGCTAATCATATGATTGTTGATCTCAACTCTTCTAAAGCGCGCGACTTTAATTGTGATATTTGTGTGGTCGGCTCAGGAGCCGTTGGATTGGCCCTGGGCTGGCAACTGCTCAGCTCCGGCAAGTCGGTTTTGCTCCTTGAGAGTGGCGGTTATGAGCATGAGCTGAGAGAGCAGGAGCTATATCGCAGCTCTATTACAGGACTGTCTTTTTACGGTGCCCAGATTGGCAGATTTCGTGTAATTGGTGGCTCTACGACTCGCTGGGGAGGGCAGATTCTTCCTTTAGAACCCCTAGATTTTCAGAAACGGGATTGGGTAGAAGCTAGCGGCTGGCCGATAGCTTACAGCGATCTGAGTCCTTACTTTGCTTTGGCATCAAGCTTTCTCGGCTCCGACCAGCTGAATTTCGATACAGATCTTTTATCGCGTTTTGACATTGCAGCTAATCCCTTTGATCAAAACGATTTGAATTATTTCTTTTCGAAGTGGAGTCCTCACCCCGATTTGCGCACGGTCTATTTGCCTTTAATGCAAGAAGCGGAAAATTTGACTTTGCTTTATCACGCGAATCTTACGAGAATCGGCTTATCGGAGACTCATGAAAGTGTTAGCTTCTTGGAACTTAAAAACCAGGAACTGCAGTCTTTTTCCGTTCAGGCAGAAATTGTGATTTTGTGTCTGGGTGGAATTGAAAATACACGGGTTCTTTTAGCCAACGATAGTCAAAAAAAGCACGGAATTGGCAATGAAAGCGGGCTGCTTGGAAAATATCTCCAGGATCATCCGTTCTTAAAAGTCGGGACAGTTAATGCTCGTGATCCAAAAACCATGGAGAAGTATTTCCATGCTCGTCGTGATGAAAGTGGTAGAGGCTATACTCCGAGAATTTCAATAACAGCGGCAAAACAAAAAGAGCTTGCAGTTCTTAATGCCTCTGCTTATCTTGAACCCGAGTATCCCCTGAAACTTTTGACTAAGTGTCAGTTGGCCAATTTGCTCAGGAGAGTCAAAGAGGGAGGAGGATCTGCTCGGCAAATTTCGGAGCACTTTCAAAGTTTGCTTGGAGCAGAGATGCAGCTGCTTTTTGGAAAAATGCGGGTTCCGCGGAGTCAGCAATATACCCTTTGCATGATGACGGAGCAAGAGCCATCGTTGAACAGCTTTATTAGTTTGAGTGATAAGAGAGATCGTTATGGCATACCACTTACGAAAATTCACTGGGATACAACTGAGAAGACATGGAGCACTGTTTTGAAATTCTCCGAACTTATTCAGAAGCAATTTTTGAAAGCCGGATTTTCTGAAATACAGTTTTTTGATTACTTGAAAACCTCCTATCAAAATGCAAGGTATCTTTTTCAAGATTTCTATCACCACATGGGTACTACACGTATGTCTGCAAGTGCTGAAACCGGCATTGTGGACCAGGATTCTAAGGTCTTTGGTCTTAGCAATTTATATGTGATTAGCAGTTCGGTATTTCCGACCGGCGGGCATTCAAATCCCACTTTTACGACCATAGCTCTGGCTCTTAGACTGCTGGACAAGCTGGAACTCTTGAAGCAGGAAAGCTGAAGCTTTACTGAAAGGGTAAATGCATTACAAAAAGTGCCAAAAAGTGCGGAAAAAGGCCAAAAAGTACAAAAAGTACAAAAAAGTAGAAAGAGAAACTAGAAAAGTCTCTTGCTGAAAGGGAAATGTTGTTGGCCGGTGAAAGTCGCCGGGGGAGAGCTTTAGAGCTTAACTCCCCCGGCGTTTTTTATCAGTCCGGCAAGGCTAGTGCTTCGCTTCGCTTTAGTTGACGAAGGCGAGGCTTCCGTAGATGCAGATCATCAGAAAGAGGCTGAACAATCCCGTCGAAGCGTAGCTTCGTGCGCAATTGCTGTTTTCGTTCTTCCTCTCGACGAAAGCGTAGATAGCGGCTGAAACCGAGATCAGCGGCGCCATCACATGTACGGCGAGAATGTAGTAAATGATCGCGCTTGTTGAATCCTGCGCCAGATTGCTGAAGGCTCCCAGGACTGCAAAGCCCAGCAACACGAGACTGGCAATGCCCGGAGCAGCCAGATGCGGCAGAGCGCCGCTCTTACCGTCGCGGAAGATGTTGTAGAGTGAAACAGCTGCAGCTGCGATCGCGAGGATCGGGCTGAAACGTGCAATGTTGATCAAGATCAGCCCAGCCAGGCTGCTTCCGCTGAAGAGCCCAAGCAAAGGCAGGATGATGCCGATCGATGCAACTGTGGTGATTCCGACGAGATTGTGTTTGTTCATTGGACGAAGTCTTTCTTCAAAGAGGGAAAGGCAGGACTTGCAAGAGATTATTAAGTCTCTGTTTCCTGCGCATGGTAGTGACTGAGTTTGGAGAGCGGCAGCCGGCTCAGTAGTTCAGATGTGAGGCGCTGTAAGCCATGCCGCCGATCAGGAGCGAGCCGAAGCTCAAGGCCAGAATCGAAGCCGCTGAGAAGCCTACGAAAGTACC
>JAIEPM010000117.1 GCA_019748395.1 Candidatus Obscuribacterales bacterium | reverse complement strand
GGCTATGTGGTGGCTTCGGCCACGGACGGCTTCAAGGCAATTGCAGCCTGCAAGGTGCGTATGCCGGATTTGATTTTGCTTGATCTTCAAATGCCGCTTATGAGCGGTCTTGACGTTTTTAAGCGACTGCGTGCTGATGATAAAACCCGGGAAATTCCCGTCATTTTTTTAAGACGCAAAGGTGAGCGAGCAAGCGAGCTGGCCGGGGCCGAAGATGAACACTGGGTACTTTCCAAACCAATTGCCAGAGAAGAATTGCTGAGTCGTGTCAAAACGGCGTTGCGCGAACATAGCTTGAAGAAAGAAATTCGCAAGCGCGATGTGCAATTGCGCGAATTGTCTTTGACAGATCCTTTGACTTCATTTCGAAGTGTTCGCTATCTTGCTGAATTTTTGCGTGCCGAGATAAACCAGTGCCGCCGCTACAAGGTTAATTTGAGTCTTGTGCTTCTTGAAGTCGATGCTTACAAAGACGTGCTAAAAAACTATGGACAGTCCGGTGCTAATAATCTGATTACTCAAATCGCCGCCATGATTGGCGCCCAAAATCGAGACTCGGATATTATTGTGCGGCTCTCCGAATCGGAACTCGGATTGTTTCTTGCACATACTGAAATCGCCGGAGCCGTAGAACTGGCTGAGCGTTTGCGCGAAGCGGTGGCGGCAACGCAGTTCAGCTCACTTGATAAGACTTTCAGCGCGACAGTCAGCGTCGGCGTCTCCCAGCTTTCAGAGGGTATGGACGAAGACGGCAAAATGTTGATTTCATATGCTCGCTCCGCAATTGTCGAAGCAAAGAAAGCCGGCGGCAATACAACGCTAATTGCCGAATGACTCGAGCAAATGTAAATCGACTCGCTTCCTCAACCTTTTAATATAATCTGCAGTGATGTTTGCTCCAGGCTTTTGTCGGCGCTGGCCTTTGCGTGGTGCATTTGTAAGAGTTTCTTTGAAAGCGGTAGTCGCAATCTGTGGCTGGAGTCGGCATTGTACTGTCCGCCCGCATCTTCGCTGTTGATGCCGGCAAAGCCGCCTTCGCTCGTTTCTTTCACCGGTCCGCTCAAAATGATTTTGAGCTGTGAGTCGGCACAGTCGGCTTTCAAAAAGAGCTGCACTTTTTTGTCGTTGAAGAGTTCCATGGCCATGCCGGAAACTGCGTAAGCAAGCCTTTCAAGATCAGCTTCAAGATTCGCCTTGCTCAATTGCTCCGGCGAACTGCCATTGCTTGCAACTGAAAGCCCTGCTTGCGTAAAAATGTTTTGAAGTTTGTCCATCAGCTCTGCCATGCTGACATTGTTGAATTCGCATTTCATCTCGCCGGCTTCCAATTTGGAAAGATCCAACAAATCATTGACCAGGTCGAGAATCTGTTTAGTTTTCTCTTTAATTTCTTTGAGAGCGGCAAGCGCTTCTTCCGGCAGTTCGCCCATGGCTTTGTTTTCCAATAAAATAGCCATTCCCTGTATGGTGCTTAGCGGAGTGCGCAAATCGTGTGTCACAAGAGCCAAAAACTCTCGTTTCATGCGGTCAAGCTCGCGACGTGCAGTGATGTCGTAGGCGACCGCGAAAAATAGCTCTTCCGATTCCGACCAGAGTATCGACCAGACTGTATCGATTTGCTTTTCTCCGGCTTTAATTTTGCATTCAAAAACAAGCGGTTCACTTTTGGCTTTTTGTGCTTGCAGAGCTTTGCTGAAGCTTTCTTTTTCGTCTTCGCTCAATAGATTGCTGAGGCTGTATTCGTCGAAATGCTCAAACGGAATTGCCAGTTTGTCTGATGCTGCGTGGTTGATTGTGACAAAGCGAGAGTCGCTGTCAAATGCGCAGATGATGTTATTTGCATTATCCAGAAAGGTGCTTTCTGCTGCACGTGCCTCTGCAAGCCGTTTGGCGGTTTCGTGAAAAACGCGGTCCAGGTGGGCTATTTCGTCTTTACCTGAAAGTTCTTCGTTGAGCTTTGCGCCTATTGCCAGGCGCTGGCTGTTGTCTGAAAGTACCAGCAGTCGTCTGACAACGTCGGAGGAAAAGTAGATAGCAAGCCAGACGGCGGTGGCGGCGTTCAGAAAAAGTCCGGCAAGTAAAACGGATGTTTCATACTGCCGTATTTGCTGCAGATGAGCCGGAGCGTCTTTGTCTCTGGCTTCAATTGCATCAACCATCACCTGCACATGAGCGCACATGCCGTTCAACATCAGCAACATCATATTTGCGTAGCGACGGTTGTCCACTTCATCGAGGCTGCCGTCCGTTTTCAACTGCAATGCAAGTTGATTCAGTAGAGGCACCAGTGAGTTCCTGGTGTATTGAACTAGCTGATAGTAGTAATCAGTTGCAAGTTTGTCGCCATTTAAAGTATCTTTCAAGTGATTCATCAGTTTTGAGGCGGACTGCATTGTTTCTTTGCAGGTTTTTACATTGATCTTGTTTGGATCTCGACTGCGCAAATTGATCATCATTTCAAATAATGGCGTAGTTGTGCGGATTGCATTGCGAGTTAAAAAACGGTTGTGCATTTGCTTGTCGTGAGACTGACCGCTTTCGTTGATGAAATATGCCATGGCCGCCATGAATACACCCTGAAAAAGCAGGGGCAGTCCCAGAAGTAAAATGCCTTTCTGTTTGAAAGTCAGGTTCTCCCAGAAGTTCTTCTTGCTTGCTCTGAACCCCAGAGGAAAACCCGTTTTGATAATTGATCTTGAGATATTCTGCAGCTGATTCGCATTGCGCACAGCAAGCGCATCGACGGATTCGTTTTCTTGTATTACTGCAGTTTCGGCTGTTGCGCTGCTGCCTGCCGTGCTTCTTGGCGAAAGTATGCTGAGTTCGGCGGTTGGCTGCATTTTTCTTTGCGGCATTTGCGATTGCTCGGGAATTTGCAGCCAGAAGCGGCTGCCCTTGCCTTCTTCGCTCTCGACACCGACGCTGCCGCCATGCTCTTCAACGATACGTTTGCAGACCACAAGTCCCAGTCCCGTGCCCTTGCCGCGCTTGCCGTCAGCTGCCGTGACTTGCTTGAAAGCTTGAAACAAATTGCCGATTTGTTCTTTGGATATGCCGCGACCCTGATCTTTTACCGAAATCTGTACTTTGCCTGCTGCAGTCTTTTCAGCTACAAGTTTGACTGTTGAGCCTTCCGGGGAGAATTTCAGAGCGTTGGAAAGGAAATTGGTTACGACTCTGACGATGCGGTCGAAGTCGGCAGTAAAGGAAAGACCTTCGGGGCAAAATATTTCGACGTTGACTTTCTGGCGAGAGGCCAGTGATTCAGTATCTTTAACCGACTCTGCCAGTACGGCTTTTACTTTTTGATTTTTTAGATTTAGATTTAGAGAACTGCTTTTCAGTGTTTCCAGCTGAATCAGTTCGTCCACGAGGTTCACCATGCGCGCCAGCGTGCCTGTAGCGCCGCTCAGTTTCTTTGTCGCCGTTTCCGGCAAGCTGCCGCAATCACCGGAAGCGAGGCGGTCTACCAATGCTGCCGTCTCAGTGAGTGGCGCCCGGAAGTCGCCTGCAATCAAGCGCAGGAAAGATTCTCGCATTTTATCTAGGGCACGTTCATCGCTGACATCGTGAATGACGCAGTGGCAGCTTTTCTTGTCAGGCGACCAGAATATCGACCAAACTGTGATCAATTCTTTGTTATTGCTGCTTTTCAGTACGACTTCGCATTGCCCCGGGGCGCCGCTTGCACGCGCCGCTTTAAGGTTGTTAGTGACGGAGTCGCGCGAGTTCTCTGCGACTATGCTTGTTACCGGGGACGAGATCAGCTCTTCAACGCTTTTGCCGCAAAGTATTGTCGAGGCTTTGTTGGCTCGTATGAAACTGAATTCTGAGTCAAGCACGCAGATCATGTCGCTGCTATTTTCAAAAAGTGCCCGCTCGCGCTCTGCCACCGCCGCTAGTTGCATGCTCATGTTGCGAAACGATGCGTCAAGGTGCGTGATTTCATCGTTGCCGGCTATCGGATTGTTGATTGATGCACCGCGTGTCAGCGACTCCACATTGTTTTCCATCTGTCTAATTCGCAGCAAAAATTGCCTGCGGTAATACCAGATGGAGAGTCCCGCGACTGCCAGTGTAGAAGCCAGTCCGCAATAAAGAACTATATTTTCTATTTCGCGAAGCCGGGTCATGTGTTTCCAGCTTTCGGGCAGCCCTTCGTCAAGATCCTGGTAGCGTTTTCTAAGTAAACCGAAAACAACGTCGAGTTCTTTGACGAGCTTTTGATGGCTTCGCATTACACTCTTCAATGTTTCCATGCCGAAACCATTGGCGGTGGCATCGGCGATTTCCCTCATGCGGGAAGTTACGGCGGCTTGCGCACGGAGGCAGTTGAGCTGAAGATTTCGACCCTCAACCGCATCATC